>DQHT01000125.1 GCA_003531115.1 Bacteroidota bacterium
TCAACCTATTCCAGGACAAGACACAAGACACTCATAACTCATAACTCATAACTCATAACTCATAACTCATAACTCCCCTAATGAACCTATCCGAACGAATACGCACCCTCAGAAAAGCCAAAGGTCTAACCCAGGAACAGGTAGCTGAACGGATGGACATATCCGGTTCGGCCTTTGGCCAGATAGAACGTAACGCCGAGCGGGCCACCTTTGTCACGCTGACAAAAATTGCGGTAGCTCTGGAAGTAAGCATTGATGTTCTTGTACTGCCAGAATCCGGTACGTAGAAAAATACAAGTTATAACTTGTTGACTACCAAATTATTGTTATTGAATTTTGATTTGAAAGTAATTAGCAGAAACAAAAACGACACCTCCTGGCCCAGTTAAAAACAAAAGGGCATTTAGAAACCCTGCCGTGTCCTGGATTTTGAAACTGATAATTCCTTTCCGGCAAACATGGCAACCCGGGCCGGAAGAAATGAGGATGCCCCGAACGAGAGACGGAATTCTCCATTAACATTTATACAAATTAACTATTATGAAAAAATTGGTATTATTTGCAGTTCTGGTAGCGTTTACCGTTCTGCAGTCACAGGCCTACCCGGTAATGAAGTATTCAAACAAGTGCTCACTTGGATGCGGAAGTGTGTATTGGACAACGGCCAATTATACAGGTCCGGATGGAAGTGTATTTATTGGTGCTGAAGTTTCTTGCAGAGGATTTGGAATCCACGGATGTCCGAGAAACAATGTTGGTCCGGATCTTATTGCAATTCCGGATGTTGAAATTGAGCCATGGGAAGCTACTCCGATTGACGATGTCGTGAACCATGCCTGGGACGAGATGGATCTTGGTAATTCCAGTGGAAGCTATTATGTCAATTACACCAATGTTTCTACCGGGCAAAATTACCAATACACCATTACCTGGCTTACCACTTATCTTGCGGATGGATCGGTCGATGAGATATCTTACACAATTGACCGCATCGAACTTTAACGGATAGAAATCTCAAGCCTTTTTTATTTACCGGGCTCGCCGATAAAGCGGGCCCGGAAATTTCAACCTTTATACAAACGCTCGATGAAATTTATTACCGCAATATTCCTCATTTCTATTTCCTGCAATTCAGGAAATGCTCAATTCGACAGCACAGGGTATCGCTTCCTGTTCTTCTACGACAAAGAGAACACGTCGCTTACCCTTAATTATAAGGATACAGCAATGTTTCTTCTCAAAAATACAGGTAGCAAAAAAAGTGGATTCCTTGTAGAGGAACATAGTTTGATCAGTAGTTATTCTGCAACCTTTCAGTACCTTTTTGAAGAGAACTTTAACCAACGGTCCATTTCGCATATCGGAGTTGAAGGATTCGATTTTGATCGGGGCCGACTGGCTATTTTAAGCAATCAGGGAGTCTATTATGCAGCTTCTCCAAAAGACAGGATCAATCTGGTTTCTTCAGAAATCTCTGCTTTTGAATACGATGGTGTTTTCCTAAAGGACTCAATGGTGTATCTATACCGAAACTCTTCGAAAACACACGGGCCATTTCTTGACATAATTTCAATTCATTTAATTACTAAAGAAATTACGCGCTACGCTTCAGAAAACGATATCAAGGCAAGCAGCTATTCCAACTTTGACGACACAAAACTGCTGGATTTGTTGGGCAAAATGCCCATCAGAGCCGACTATGTGCTGCCACTCCTGTACATCTATGATGGCTCGACGGATACATTTTCCTTGCATACAGACTCTTTGTATGTCTCAAAGACCCGCGACTATGTTATGTCCGATGATCTCATTGCCTTCATTTCTTCCTACACTGGACAGTATGCTCTTAAATACATGGACACTACACTTAAAATGAATCATTCCTTTTATGCAAACCGCCAATTAAATACTAATCAACAGGGTGATAAATTTATGTTACTGGCCTCCTATCCCGGTCCGCTCACTACGTTCAATCCTCAGTTCATACTTTCGGAGTGGTCTCTTTCCGGTTCAATTCCAATAATGGAAAGATTTTTAAAAATAGAAACCGTCGAAAATAAGAACCAACAAATCCGACACGCTTTCGACGTCATCAATCCCTGGGGAGTGACACATATCACATCGGATGAGAGGTATTACTACTTTGTGGTCCGAAATGCAACCCAATTAGAACCGGAAGGGAAAACATTAAGCGAATATTACAAAGCCAATTATTCACTTCAATTTGGAAATACAGGGTTTTCGGTGATCAGAATAGAGAAAGGTAAGGAAGTAAGGAAGACAGAGGATGGGAAGACATAAGATGGGTCATTGAAGGAACAAAATCCTAACTTTGAGGGAAATCATTTTGGCTATGGACAAAAAGATCCCTAACATCGTTATCATTTCGTCGAGTATCCGTATCAAACGGGCCAGTCATCGGGTAGCACTGTATTTTAAACAGTTCCTGGAAGATGGCGATGCAGCCTCCGTTTCCCTGCTCGATCTCGATCACTATAATTTTCCTCTCTTTACCGAACGTTTAAGCCGCACCGAGAACCCGGACAAAAACATTTTGGATTTCGCCGCCAAGGTCAAGGCAGCCGATGGGGTCATTATCGTAACGCCGGAATACAATGGCGGTTATCCGGCCAGTCTCAAGAATGTGGTGGACCTGCTTTATAATGAATGGAAAAGAAAACCCATCGCAATCTCAACCGTATCTTCAGGTCCTTTCGGGGGCATGAACGTGATCACCTCCATCCAGTATTCTCTATGGAAAATAGGAGCCTGGACAGTCCCGGCCCTGTTCCCCGTAGTGAAAGTGGAAGAAAGTTTTGATGCAAAAGGTTTGCCCTCCGATAAGGCAGGCACCGACAAAAGAGCAAAACGATTTGTGGATGAGTTGTTCTGGTGTATCGAAGCGAATAGAAGAATGGCTTCCTAATGCTCATGCCCATGGGCTAAGTCATTAATATCTTTTTCTCTTCCCACTTTTCACTATTCGCTTTTAAATCTAACTTAGCTCCCATGCAGGACGAAGACAATTATTTAGCCCCCCACTATATCCAACGCAGTAACTGGCTAAGAGCTGCCGTACTCGGAGCGAACGACGGTATCCTGTCAACGGCAAGTCTGGCCATTGGTATTGCAGCGGCCAGTGATACGAGGGAGCCAATTGTTTTAGCGACTTTAGCCGGACTGGTAGCCGGGGCCTTATCCATGGCTGCGGGTGAGTATGTTTCGGTAAGCTCCCAAACCGATGTTGAAAATGCTGATATCGAGCGGGAAAAAGAGGAACTGGAGGAGATGCCGGAAATTGAAATGCAGCGATTGGCCAGTATTTACGAGCAGCGAGGCCTGAAAAAAGAAACCGCCCTGATCGTTGCACAAGAACTCACCGAACACGATGCCCTTGGCGCCCATATGCGCGATGAACTGGGAATGAATGAAGTGAGTAAAGCCAAACCCGTACAAGCCGCTTTTGCCTCGGGAGCTGCTTTTACTTTCGGAGGGGTATTGCCCCTTTTGGTCGCCTTGTTTATGCCTTTGCCGGTTATGGAATATTCCCTGTATGGATTTGCTATTGTGTTTCTCGTTCTTTTAGGTGGTATTGCCGCCAAAACCGGTGGTTCCGGAGTTGGAAAAGCCATCCTTCGTATTACGTTTTGGGGAACAGTGGCCATGGGACTCACCGCCCTTGTAGGGTATTTATTCGGGGTAAGTGTGGCTTAAATCCTAAGGTTTCTCCGGCTCCTTTTTTGCCGGTTCCGGAACAAAAAACCGGTAAGAAACACCAAGCGTAACCAGATGCTGAAAACCGATCTGAGCTCCGTTCAGGTATTGGTAAAGCGGAAACTCGTTGATGGCAAAAACAGTAAGCGACCTGTGGGTATAACTGAGCTGGGGAGCAAAGGATATCTTCCGTAAACCGGTTGAATGCACATCAATATTATACATGGCCAGCATATCCAGTCCCGGGGCTGCTTTCATTTTGGCTACCCACTCTCCTTTTAACTGGAGGGTTACGCCCAATTTTTTGAAATAGGTTTTGCTTGCAAACAAACCGATGCTGGCATAATCCCCGAATTTTTGTCCCAGGGCATTCCAGCCTTTTTTTACATAGAGGGCATTTGCAAACAACCGTAGTTTTGGTTTTTTATATTCATGGTAAAAAAAGCCGTAAAAAATAAAATCATTGGAACCCGTTGTGGTTTGAATCGTTGGGGGTGATGTGGTATAGTATTCCTGTCCCGAATTGGGGTTTACATAAACCAGGGTAGAATCATTGCAACTTCCCAGCGGGATCTTCAGTCCCAGTCCTATAGTTACTTCACTATGCCCTTCTTTGTTTGACTTATTGAAAACCGTATACCGTGGAAACAACACCAAATCAGCGATGCCCGAGGTTCGTTTTGTATTGTCGATATTATTCGGATTAAAGCCGATCTCCTTTTTAACAAAAAAATACCCCCCTTCTATCGACATGGTAAAACGCTCAGTTACACCAAAAGCGATCCTCGAATAAAGGTAATGGCTGCTTAAGTTGCTCAGCATGGCAATGGTATCCCTGTCGCCGGCGTAAAATTTCCCGGAACTAAAAAACTGGTAATTGGAACTAAGCTCCATTTCTCCTTTTTGAAGAACCCCTTGCGAAATCCCCCCGGCAATGGGGCTCGCACTTCCACCGGAACAACAACCTTGTGAAAAAGCCGCAGAGGAAATGCCTGAGATGAGTATGAATAAGACGAGAATGCGCATGAGCAAATCAGAATTATTGTGCGATGTTAAACTTTATGGTTTGGGAAAATTCGCCCCCCTTCATTTTTATAAAATAGATCCCTTCGCCCAATCCGACCAGGTCTATTGTTGCAGATTGTTCACCCGGATCCTGAGAGTCAACAGCCACCTCATTTACTCTAACACCAAGCAAATTATAAACTTCAAAACTCAGGGGACTTGATTCGGACAAAACATATTGAACGGTGATCTGATCTGTTGCCGGATTAGGATAAACTTTTAATTGGAAATCTGCCTTTGCCTCCCCTTCAGGAACCGAGCTCAGTAAAATGGCCGAATTAATGGCTGCCTTCAGGTTGGTGGTATTTAAGCCGTCATCTTCAACAAAATGTACTTTATGGTCGCTCCCACCCAAAACAACCGTCTTCGGCATACCACCAGCACCATAGGGCGACAGGGTCACACCCTGGTTCGAGAAACAGGTTACGCCACTCATGCCATTATTATTGGCCCAGGAAACCAAGGTTCCACAGGGTGTATTGGCAAAATCGTCGGCGAGGTAAAAACGCACCTTTCCCGGATGGGTGGATGCAAATTCCTGAACCGTTGTATTGGCCGCCTGAGCTGGTCCGATGCATGAAGCACAGGGCATCACAAAACAAATAACTACGATCTTTCCTGAATCAAGTTCTGAAAAGAGGTGATGAGATATTCCACCGCAGTCGTTGGTTGTGAAGTCCTGCGCCGTTTGGGCATAGGAGGCCGACACACTTAACAAAAGAAGCAATGCAGGCAGAAATTTGGTAGCCATTTTTTTCATAAAACAGTCCTTATAAGAGAATACAATTTTAAGCCAATATTTCGGCAAAATACCTGAGGTAAGTCAATTAATCTCTGAATCAGGAGAAAAGGGTTCTGGGTGCAGGGTTCTGGGTTCAGGGTGCAGGAATTCAGGTAATTTCAAATTCTTGGTACTGCTATACTCGCTCCATGCTCTCCCGACTGCACTATCGTTTCCGCGGGAATGGTTTCTCCGCTCTCAAACAAAAAAGGCGATCATTTTCAGATCGCCTTTTTTGTTTTCGGTAGCGGGACTAGGACTCGAACCTAGGACCTTCGGGTTATGAGTACTACACCGCATAAATAATTTCTTTATTTGCAGGCGTTTCAGCCAACAAAATGATACAGAAACAAAAGGGGTTATGTATCAACTTAGTTTTTATAAAAATTTTAGGTTACTAAATCAGTGTATTTATGCGCTACGAGCGCAATATTACACTTGACAAAGCTATAAAACTTTCTTAGAATTCTATGGGTGAAGCACACTTTTTCCTTATTTTATTTTTTTAAATAAGATCATAATAAAGATTGGAAAAGGTGTGCGGGTGTGCGGACACCTATTTCGACCAATGTTTACGCCACTTTATATCCGCACAACTTTCGCACACTTTAAAAAATGAGGTGTGCGGGTGTGCGGGTCTGGAAGGTTCGCTTTAATGAAATCCGCATGAGTTTTTTCCACCTCCCTTGCTTTTTTGCCGAAAAAACATTAACTTTGAAGCGTATAGCATGTATGCTATACGCTTCACATCTAACTTCAAGAAAAATTTTATCCGGATCACTTGACTTTGTCCTTGAAAACTTTTAACTTGCAGTAGTCAAGCATATATGCTTAACTACTGTTAGTAAAAAATAATGGCCAGAAAAAATAACCTGGATGAAAGCCTTCCGTTTATTGAGGAGTTTTTTGATAACTCCTTATATAAATCCTTTACAGATCGCAAGTTTTCCTTGCTCCTAGATCAAAATCGTCCCGAATGGAGGATAGTGCCTAGCAAATCTTTCAAACAAGTCCTTAAATACTTACTTGCTAAAAACTTGTTTCTGGAAAATATTGTGCACGATAACGACGGCCGCCCAAAATCGATTTACTCCTGGAAAACGGAAAATGAATATTCCATTGCCATGGGACTAAAATCAAACTCATATGTGGCTTATTATTCAGCTGCATTCATTCATGGCTTAACTCTTCAGATTCCTAAAACTCTCTATATTAACCATGAACATACTGCCTCAAGCGCCAGTTCGAATAGCAGGGGGAGCCTAATTCAATCAGCTATAGACGGGGCCTTTGCAAAACCGCAAAGAAAAAGCGCCGAAGAATATACTTTTCAAGACTGGAGGATTATTCTAACTAATGGTATGTTTACGAACAGATTGGGAGTTATTCAAAGCCCCGAACACGGGGACGGAATACATTTAACTGATCTCGAAAGAACTTTACTGGACATTTCCGTCCGGCCCGCGTATTCTGGTGGAGTCTTTGAAGTTCTTGAAGCATATAAAAGAGCCGACGATAAACTGGATGTAGAGAAACTCAAAAGGTATTTAACCACCCTGAATTACCTTTACCCTTACCATCAAGTAATCGGTTTCTATTTGGATCGAGCCGGATACTCAGATCATTATACGAATCTGTTTCATTACGATCTAGAACATGATTTTTACCTTACATACAACATGAAACTTAAAGAGTACTCGGAAAAATGGAAATTATTCTATCCCAAGGGAATGTAAAATCTGCACTGACTTCTCCTTGACAAAGTCAAAATAGAAGTCAAATTCCTCGAGTTTCTCCAAATTACTGATTGTGTCTTTAACACTTTCCCAGCTCTGTCTATGGAATTCCCGATCCAATTCCAGTTCCTTCAAAAATTCTAATGGAACCTTTTTAGCTCCAAAGATTTCGCGGGTTAATTGAACATTCTCTGGAGACTCAATATTGATTCCGTATCGAATAATCAGCTTATGAATATCATAAAAATCGCGCGCCCTGGATTTAGGAGTCATACTAAGAACCACGTCCTTATATCCTGCGTTTTGTTGACAGAGTGCTCGCATCTTTTCAATCGCAATCATTTCCGGAGAGTAAACGTATACCGTAGATCCATCAATTTCGACGGGCTTCTTACCTTCGATGTATTCAAATTTACTTATGTCAATCAAGAATTTCGATGAGTTGTCAAGATGTATAGGAAGGGCCTTTCTCGTTAATAAGGCGGCATCAGGCCAAAACTCTTCATGTACAGCAACACTTATTACTTTAAACTCAAGTTGGTATCCTCCCCAAAAATTCTTTACCGCCTCGTTAATTTTACCAGGCTTTTCAACCAATTTGACGTCTATGACTCGCATGTCAAATTTGCTAAACTCGTTGTCCAATAATCTTCCAAGTTTCTCCCTGACTCTTTCAATATCACCTTCAGCAAAATCACCTGACATGGAGAAATCAATATCCAGACTTGCTCGCTCTGTAAGTTCATAAGCCAATGCCATTGCATTCCCACCTTTCAAAACCAAAACCGCTAGGAACTCCTCATCAGAAAATATTGCCGAAAGCGTTAGCTTTTTCAGCATTTCAAAATTTGGCTTTATTGATTTTTTCATGTTAATGTCGCTTTAGTCTCACCCCGCATTCTGATTAATCCCTTCCATCACCTTAATGATCCTGTGGCTGGTGCCCTCGTCGAATAGTGCGGATACACTTCCGGTATTGATATCGGTAAAGGGGGCTTCAAACAGCATGGCGGGTTCTACTACGCCTCTGACGGTGAAAAAACGGATCACCGTGTCAAGAAAACGGATTTGCTGGGAATTTAGGGGGCTATTTGACAGGATTTCCGAAAAGGCTGTTCGGGCGGCTTCGGCATTTAAGCCGAAAATGCTGCGGATAAAATGGCCAAGCGGAATTTTACCGAAGGCTTGTTCAAACTCTTCTTTGCTGCCTAGTTTTCCCTGGATAAAAAGGAGGCGTTCCAGTTCTTCCAGTTCGCCTGGGGTAATGGGGGTATTGTTCCTGAGCTTGTTGATGACAATATGATGGGCATACTCCTTTAAAAACCGCTTGGCTCTTTTCTGGTATTCGTGTAGACTTGCCTTGCCGTATAGTGGGTCAAACTCTGATGGACCTGTGAGTTCGTCTTCATAGTCGGAATACACCACCGGACGTATTTCCTTCTCCAAAAATTTCATCAAATCACGGAGCTCGGTACGGATTTGTTCCACACCCAATACATCTATTGCATGCCAATAGTTCGATTCTGATACAGCCTGGATGAGGGGCATTTTGGCCTTGACTATGGGTATGGATGCTTTTTTTGTGAGCCGCTCTGCTCCCATTTTTACTTTGTCGATCAAAACATCCGGAAAACGTCCTTCTGCCAGTTCATGCTGTATAGATAGGGTAAGTGCGTCCCATTGTTTGGCCGACTCGTCCTGATCGCTTTCGACTACCAATGGGGCGATATGCTGAATGATCTCGTGAATCTCACTGTCAGACAAGGCATTCCACTGTGCGGCGTCCCTGTAGCGTTCTACCTGCTCCCAATGTTTTCTCACTATAAAACTCGTGGTGGCCAGGGACTGGGTTTGACGGATGAGGTAGGCAAACAGGTGTTTGGAGTAGGCTTTTAACTCTTCCGATTCGGATTTGCGAAACAATACTGCCAGTTTCAGGCGTAGTTCAAAAAGGCGCTGACTAAGTGATTTGGCAGTACTGGTTTCAAAGCCTTGTGGTCGTACACTGAAAAACTCAAAATTCTCGCAGAAATCGAATATCACAAACTCTTGCTTATCCATACCCGGACCGAAAAGGTCGGTACATAACCGTGTGCCTCTTCCTATCATTTGCCAGTATTTCGACTTGCTGCGTATGGGTTTAAAAAATACCAGGTTACACACCTCGGGGATGTCGATTCCGGTATCCAGCATGTCTACGGAAGTGGCAATTTGAGGAAATTTATCCTTGGCCTTAAATCGATTCAGCAAATCGTAACGGTATTCTTCCTGGTAATCGATCACACGCAGAAACTCCCCTTTATAATGAGGATATTGCAGGTTAAAACGCTCCTGAATAAAGGTGGAATGTTTGTGCGAACGGGCAAAAATGATGGTCTTGGCCAACTTGTCCCCGCCTTCAACCTTGATCCCATTTTCCATCAGATACCCTATAGCTTTGTCTACCGTATCCTTATTAAACAACCACTCATTTAGAGCCGTAGCATCGATCTCGTCAGGAAAATACCCGGTCATTGGATCCGCAAACTGGGCTTCGTATTTTTCTTTTTCATCTTCACTCAAGTCGGCATATTTGATCCCGCTGCGGTGAAATTTGGTGGGCACAGTAATGCCCTTGGGCGGCACCAGGAATTTATCTTCCACGGCCTGATCCAACTCATACGCATAGGTTGGAATATTCGGCTCCAGGTGAAAGAGCTCGTATGTATCTTTATTGGTTTCTGTTTTCGGTGTGGCAGTGAGCCCCAAACGTAGCCCGTCAAAATAATCGAAAATGGCCCTGTAGCGGTTGTATACCGAACGGTGTATTTCATCAAAAATAACCAGATCAAAATGCCCTACTCCATAAAAACGTTGCTTGTCGTCCGACTCGCCATCAATGAGGTTGATCATGGTTTGGTAGGTGCAAAAAACCAAACGGCTGCTTTCGTCTTCCTTTTCGCGGGTGAGGTCCACTGCCGGCATTTGCGGCAAATAGTCGTTGAGGTTGTTTTTTGCCTGGTGCACCAGGGCATTGCGGTCGGCCAGAAACAATACACGTTTTACCCAGCCTGCTTTGCTTAAAAAATCAATGATGGAAGCTGCCACTCTGGTTTTCCCGCTTCCTGTAGCCATGACCAACAGTGCTCCTCTTTCCTGCATGGAAAAGGCCTCTCCTACCTTGCGGATGGCCTCATGCTGGTAATAGCGATCTGTAATGGCAGAATTGATTTCCTGGCTCTTCAAATCCTTGCGCGTGCTGCGGCGTTGGATTAACCACGCTAGTTCGTCGTGGGTATAAAATCCCTGCACTTCTCTGGGAGGATAGCCGGTATCGTCCCAAATCCAGGATTTAAAGCCATTGGAATAAAAAATTACCGGTCTTTGCCCAAATTCCTTCTCCAGGCAGTCGGCATAACATTTGGCCTGTTGTTGCCCCACCCTGGGATCTCTGCGGGTACGTTTGGCTTCGACCACGGCAAGCGGACTACCATCCTGTCCCCAGAGGACATAATCCACATAACCATGTCCGTCGTAATTGTTGGCATTCCGGGGCATGCAGTTTTTTACCGGGTACTCGGCCACCTTTTCGCCAAATGGATCCCAGCCTGCTTCGCGTAAAAGAATATCAATATACAGGGTGCGGGTGAGGTATTCGTCCGGATCGGTGGGTGGAGGAATATGCTCCAGGTTTTGTTCCTTGATGGCCTGTATCGCCTCCAATTCGGCTTCCAATTTTTCCAGTTTTTCTTGCTGGGCCTGATAGGCTTCTTCCAGAGCCAAAAGTTCTTTTTTTGATTTCTCCTCTCCGCCTATTTTGGGTACGAGCGTTTCGTCAAATTGGGCAAATGAAGGCTTCTCCTCACTATATACCTCACAGACCCAGCGGATAAAACCGTGCAATAATTTTAAAGAATACAGAGCCTCTGAAGCCTTGATACGCGCATTGCTATGAACGGCGGCATTTCCCAGCTTACGAATTAAATTGAGATGCTGAAGCTGTATGGGCGCAACCAGGTTTTTAAATGAAGGCGCATGAAGCAAGGCACTCAGGTTATCCTCATAAGGAAACTCCAGGTCGGCATCGTGTTCGTAAAGCCAACGTATCCATTCCTCCAGACTTTTGCGGCAGAGCATGGCCGCATAAAGCGGGGCCCTGTTCACATGCCGCTCCGCCTCCAACAGGGTGTCTGCGAGCGATGACCATTGGGAGGGTATGGAGGAGAAGTTGGTCATCCTTTATTTAAGATATTTACTCTTGTTGTTACTTATTAGACTAAATCCTTCAGAGGAAATACAATATATTACTTCATCAGAACAACCGTTCTTCAAAAAATAGTCCTGGATTTCGCCAATTATGTAACCTATTTCACACCCCGACATTAGACTTTCGTAAAATAAGGTATTAATTACTAATGCTTCACGAATTACCAAATCTCTGTGACATCCAATAATACCAAAAAACGGCCTGTCGACATTTGAAGGATCATTAGCCTTTATGACATTCAAACCAAAACAACTTGTCATGTTTAAAACAAGGCTTTCTCTAACCTGACTATTAATTGGAAAAATTAAATCCCTCAATTCATCCCAAATGATAAATTCATCTGAAGCTTCTATATAAAGACCATCAGAATTTCCGTGCGACACAAAATGAATCATAAAATTTTCACCAGTTTCACTTATAATTCTTAATTGATCGAAAGCACTATAAAAATCTGATCTATTATTGCAATTGAAAACTTCTATGCCATAACCATTTCTTTGAAAAATTCCCGAAAGTTCCGAAGAAATTTTATACCCAACCCTCTGTGTTTGAGGTAAGCAATCAATGACCGCTACAAAATCGAACTGGGCATCAAGCTTTTTTAGAGATACAGACATATTTTACCAAATATTACGATCACGTTTAGTAAGAATTGAAAATTAGCCTTCATTTATTTGGAAATTCGATTGTTAAACACATTATAAATCAAACGATTAAACAAGTCATTACTTTGCATCCTCTGATTGTTGACCGTTAATTTGATTTGATTAAGTTTCTCTACAATGTTAGAAAATTTGAGTTGTTCAGCATAGGATGGTAAAGGAATGTCAAAATCTTTAATTTCAACCAAGTGTAAATCAGGTACACCTGCCCCTTTTACTCTTCTGTCAGCTTGCATTTTCACATAATCAGTATTCAGAACAAAATTCAAAAAATATGGATATACTTTTTTCCTATCAGGCTTAATTAGAGCGAGACTAACATAAATGCTAAATTCCATTTTCGTATCTACAATAGCCGCACGACCATAAGTTGCCCCAACTTTAGTATAAAGAATATCTTCGTATTCGGGGTTGCACCTCTTAGAAAATTTTTCGTGGTCAGACTGTGTGATGAACTTTGTATCATTAAAATCCAAAAATCTCTTTGTTGCATTTTTAACTGATAGAAAAGGAACCCCAGAATCTATATAATTAGGCTTCGCATGTACTCCGTCCGTAATTTTAGTTGCTATATCAGCCAATTTAGCTTTCATTTTACTAGTTCCAAACATATCGATAAAGATAGCCTGAGCCAGTTCGTCGTATTTGTCCAAAAGTTCCCGGTCTTTGCGGCGCAGGGCATCGGCGGCATCGAGCATGGCGGCAATACGTTTTTGGGTTTCGAGGGGCGGGAGGGGGATTTGGAGGGATTTCAAGGATGCACCGTTAACGTGGGGAATAGTCGCCCCTGTTCTTTGGGATTTGATCCAGGCATTTTTTGATTCCAAAAACCAAAACAGATACGGTGAATGAATCTCCTCCGAAATCGGTTCCAATTTAGCAAGCGTACTCCCTATCATTCCTTCAAAGCCAACACCAACTTTACCAGCATTGGCACCATCCCATGCAATTAAAACGTCGCTCTTAGAAACATAATTTCCTTTTTCCTCTGTGAAAACTGAATTTGTCGGATTATGGAGGTCTTCTATGTTTAGGTATCTGTATTTTCCCTCTTCGCTGGGTTTATGCTTTTTTCCTTTGGAAACATGAACTAATTCCCCAAGTTGTTTTGTTATTGACCGATTGACCGCTACCCTACTCATCTTCTAATAGTAAAAATATTCATCTTTAATAATTACTGGACTGGAAAGCTTTTTACCGTTTTTTGTATCATATTCCTGATAGGAGATTCTTCTAACAAGCTTTCCGTCAAGTGTTTCTTTTTTAACCCGAACAAATTCTGTTGTTGTTCCGCTATCCGCCTGAACCCGTATTTCCTCCGCCGTTAAAATATAAAGGGTAATCGGATTCACTTTGAATTTCAGTTGTGTTCTGTGTTCTGCAAAATTTTCCTCTGGTTCAAAACGGTATACATCGAGGGTCATATTCTCACCTAATAAAGTCAATTTAGCTATAAAAACTCCATCAGATATATAGGTGGTACCCGACTTATCAATGACCATGACTGCTTTATTTTTAAAAGTTAATTGTTCATTCTTTTTCCCGTCCTGTTTCTCGCCCTGATATCCTCTTATTGCGTTATCTGGATATGACTGTCCGACATTTTGAAAAACAATAATCTTCCCGCCCTTAGCTCTACGGACCTCAAGAGAAACAGCAACACTCTCATCCCTGTATTTTGACTCTCGTCTAATTCTTTCCCATGCAGCCACTTTGGGATCAAATCCACTTTCAATACTCTGGTAGTTAAAGAGTTTTTCCTGTCGTGGATTGATAATGAAGGGTTCAATTTGGTTATTGTAATAAAGGGTATCGTACATCAACGCTGAGTTGCGAACGAATTTATAGGAATAACGTATTCGTTCTCCGCCCAACTTGTAATCAGTTGAATGGTCAGAGTGATTTATGGAAGGAGGATTGGTTCCAAAACATTCAAAATACACCACGTTTCCTGTTTCATCAAACTCAATAGTTGCATCCTTGATATGGCCAAATTCATCCTTAACCAAGTAGGAAAAGCGATTTCCGGTTAATTTGAAGTTAAAATACCGGATTCTTTTGCCCCACTGCTCAACATCCACAATCTTAAACCCTTCGGCCTTCCAGTCTTTGAATAAATTCAAAGACTGGTTGTGCATCTCCATCGTATTGTTATTAAACAGAAACGGCTGGAATTCACTAATTGCGGACAATTGTCTTAATTTATCGTTGACAATTGCATAGTCTTCATCCGTTTTAGCAGCGAAGGTATCGATCTCATAACTCGATGCTTCCGCGAGTACTTTGAATAAGCTGGGTTTTTCATCCTGTCGCTCCGTTTCAATGTTGTCGCAAGCGATAAAAACGATCAGGAATATGGTAAGGTGAGTAATCTTCATATCAACATCTCCTTTAATTGCTTCAATAATGCCGCTCTTTCCTTGTCCAATCCTTCGATCTGTTCAATGATCACCTGGGGCTTTTCATAGACCATCTCTTCATAGACCATCTCTTTGTAGCGGTTTATGCTCAGGTCGTATTTGTTGCTCCGGATTTCCTCCACCGGAACGAAAAAACTTTTGTCTGTACGTTTTCGCTTTTGCTCCGACTCCGTTTGGTGAAAACGGGCAATGATATCCGGAATATCGTTGGCTTCGATGGGTGCACGTTTGTCGTCGAGGCTTAAACCATCGGCTGCCATATCATAAAACCAAACCTTGTCGGTGCCACCACTATTGGTTTTGGTAAAAAGTAAAACCGCAGTGCTCACTCCGGCATACGGTTTAAACACGCCCGAAGGCATAGAAATTACTGCCTGCAAACGCTGCCGGTCCACCAATTCTTTTCGGATTTGCAGGTGAGCCTTGCTACTGCCAAACAAAACCCCGTCAGGCACGATCACGGCTGCTCTTCCGCCCATTCGCAGTCCCTTAAGGATCAGAGCCAGGAAAAGCAATTCCGTTTTTTTACTATCCACCACAGAAAGGATTTTTCCATCGACGGCTTCCCGGTCGAGACTGCCTTTAAAAGGAGGATTGGCCAATACGAGCGTGGCCTTTTCTTCAAAAGCCGTATTGGCCTCGCTGAGCGCATCCACATCCTGCAATTGCGGATTTTCCACCCCGTGTAATATCATGTTCATGGCACCAATGCGGATCATGGTCGGATCGAATTCCATGCCCATGAACATGCGGTTCTGGAAATGGTCCATGTTATTGTCCCGATAAAGTTCCTCTTCGAAATTTTCGCGGAT
>DQHT01000140.1 GCA_003531115.1 Bacteroidota bacterium
AAACACTCTAAGTTAGCGCCATTACTCAAAGAGGGGGATAGTTGTTCCGTAGCCCGCTCCCCCCGCTCCCCCCGCTCAAGCCGAAGGCCCGTTCCCTCCGCTCCCTCGCTCATGCCGAAGGCTCGCTCTCTCGCTCTTGAGGAACGCCAAGTTCCGTCTCGAGGGCATAGTGGTTTTTTACAAAAGCGCACCAATCGCAATCGTCTTTGCCGCAGCCGCCAAATTCATGGTTCATAATGCGGGTATAGGATTGTACAATTTGTTGGGTCACGATCTGCTGGTCTTCGGCGGTGATAAATACCTTCTCTTTTCTGAACTCGCCTGTTTTGGTGTCGGGTTCTACAAAGTCGAATTCGGAGGAGGCCATTTTCCAGTTGTGGCTGCGGTCATTGTCCATTAATATTTTATAAAACACCGCCTGCCGCCAGTAGTCGCCGCCGTATTCGTCTTCAAATGATCGTTTTTCCGGCCCGCCTTCGCTTCCTGCGTCAGCTACGGCGGGCAAAGGCCTTTTGAACTTGGGTTTGGCGTTTTCGTATTTCCCGGTTTTGTAGTCGATAAGGTTGGCATCGGTGCCGGTGAACTCGATCTTGTCAATTTTTCCGTTGATCGGAATGCCTTTGACCTCGATGTTTTTAAATGCTTTTTCTGCTGATACCACCTTGTTCCAGGACCCTACATATTGGTTATAATAATCGGGCAGGATCTTCTTTCCATATTCGAGCTTCAGGTCAAAATCCTTGCGGGTAAAGCTGTCCTCGTTCCGGCGCATGTACCAGTCGAAATCGTTGAGCAGATCCGAAATGATCGGGAAGGTATGGGTCGGGTTTTCGAGCATCTTTTTAAACAGCCTCTCCAAAGCAAAATGCACGGCGCTACCAAAGGTCATGGCCGATGATTTGGCCCGGGGTACACGAATGAGGTTGTCGAAATAAAAACTCAGGGGACATTTCAAATAATTGTTCAAATGCGTCACGCTCATCGAGTACTTTTTCAAAAGTTCGTTGAGGTAGTCCTTGTCGATCAGGTCCACATCAGGCAAACGTGCTTCCTGCATCACATGGAGTTGGAAATCGAGCAGTTCTTCATCGGGCAGGGCTATATATTCCGATTTGGCAATTCCTGCGGCTTCAGCCTCCGCTNNCCACATAAGCGGCTTTCTCCTGTTCCTTGTCGGCTGTGTTGCGCTCGGCATACGACACGTACAAGTGCCGTTTGGCGCGGGTTAAGGCCACATAAAAGAGGCGGCGGTTTTCTTCGTCCTCATTCACCTCGGTTTTTGGGGCGAGAGTGTCGGGCAAAGCGAAGCCTGAATTCCCTCTTTTTCCTTTCCAGGATTTGGCGTCACAGCCGATAAAAAACACATGGTCAAACTCCAGTCCTTTGCTCGAATGGGCGGTAAGGAAATTCACCCCATCCATCGCATAACTCACCCGCTGTATCGGAACCTCCAGGCGATTTTGGCGCATCAACTCCACCTTTTCCAGAAAGGTCTTAATACCCATTCGGGTATCCCTTGCGCATTCGTCTTTTACAAATTCAAAAAAGCTATGGATCAATTGCATCATCCATACTTTTTCAGGAGAAGAAAGGGCCATGCGCAAAATGCCTCCGCGGTTGATGATCTTCTCCAACAACTGCTGCAGGGTGAGTTCATGCGCCTGGGAGATCCAGTATTCGATATCCAGCGATACCCGTTTAAAGGGGTTGGATTCTTGTCCCTGTTCAAAGAGGGTCAGGTTTTTCCGCACCTCCCTGGCCATTTCATCCCGGAAGGAGGTCTGCCGGTCGCGGTAATTTTTTTTCGATACCTCCAGACTGAGTTTGGCGATGTCCAGGGGTTTTAGTCCGAAGAAGCGATAATGCAAAATCGGAAATAATAGGGGTTCTCCGGAATGGGCCTTTTCGCTTTCGGCATGGATATATTGCAAGATGGTCAACATCTGCTCCACCAGAGGCTGGTCGAGCACGTTCATCTCCTTTTTGATATTGAGCGGGATGCCCAACACCTGCAGGTACTTGCTGATATCGGCCGCCTGGGCGTGTTTGCGGTAAATAACCGCGATCTCCGAAAGCGGTACTCCCGTAGCGTGCAGATCGCGGATCTGATGGGCCACATGCACGGTCTCATGGAAGGTATTAAAATAACAGCGGACGAGGGGCTTGGCCTCATGGTCGATCATTTCGGGGTGGGAAGCCAGCAGCTTCTTTTCCAGCCCGGGGATCTGGTTTACCAGCCTGTCCTGGTTGTGCTGTATAACCGCCCCGGCCAGATCCAAAATGCTCTGGATGGAGCGGTAATTTTCTGTCATCATCACCTGCCGGAGTTCGGGCTGGTGTTTTTTGGCGAAGTTGAGGATGTTTTTGACATTGGCATCCTGGAAGGCGTAGATCGACTGGTCATCATCGCCNNTGGTGTCCTGAAACTCATCGACCAGATAGTAGAGATAGCGTTCCTGGTAATTACGAAGCAGGTCTTCATTTTTCCGAAATGCCTCCAGTACCCACAGGATCATATCGGCATAATCGTAGCGGGCACGGACTTTTAATTTTTGCTGGTAGGTATGGAAAGCCAGGGCAGCTGCCTTCAGTTTTTCCATACGTTCGATCTGCACATCGAGGTCTTTTTGTTTGACATCGCCTACTTTGATACCCGTTTTGGCATTGGCGCGTTTGTAAATAAAATCATCGCGAAAGGGCAGATCGGCCAGGTAGAGTTCCGCGTTATGGATAAGGAATTCAGGGGTCCAGTCTTCCTTTTTCATGAGCTGNNAAACCATATTGCAGAAGCTGTGGAAGGTATGGATATGGACGCGGTAGGCATCCGGACCGATAAACTGCAACAACCTTTTGCGCATGGCAATGGTGCCGGCGTCGGTATAGGTAAGGCATAAAATACTATGCGCCGGGGTATCCGTTTTAAGGAGGATGTTTCCGATCCGTGCGGCAAGGATCTGCGTTTTCCCTGTACCCGGTCCTGCGATAACCAACACCGGTCCTTCAATGGCATTTACGGCCTCTGTTTGTGCGGCGTTGAGTTTTTCAAGTTCTTCGAGGAATACGGTGTTTTGGGGAAGTGACATGTTCCAAAAATAGGGAATTAAGGTTAAGGAAGTCAACGGTCAACGGACGACAGTCAACAGTATCGAAAGAGATCAATAAAAAAACTTGTGGTAGCGCGTGGGAATGATCAGGTTCACGCCAGTATCATAGGTTTTATCAAGAAGTTTCGGGGATTCGAGGCGCCAGCCAAAGGTAAATAGTCCCCTACCGAACAAGGAGTTAATGTGGAAGGCGGTGGGGCGCAATATGGTGTAGTCGTTGCAGTTCTGAAAACCGATAAAAAAACGGGGGCCGTTGTAGCCGAATGAAAAACGACTGTCGAGCATATTGGAGAGTTTAAACTCTCTTTTTTCTGTATCAACTCCCGGGATATCATACAGGAAATATTGAATATCCATACCCAAAAAGAGGACACCTGTTAGATACCAACGGCCTTTGGTCCAGGTGCCGCCAATACCCGGACCGAAGCCCATACCGATGATCTGCATGGTTTTGATGTCGCCATAATCCCCATAATCTGATCGCACGGCGCTGGGAATAAATGACGAGTCGGCCCGGGCCCGATGGGAATACAGGCTGCCATTTAAGAGCAAACCTCCCGCACTCCTTTTCTGCCTTTCGCTGAAGGAGAAAGAGGAACGGTAGGAAAATTTATGGGGGTTAAACTGGTAGACCCCGCGAACCTTCACATAGGTAACCCGCATGTCTTCACGAAGTTCATAGGGATAATTCCGATCAAAATTCAGGGTATCGTAAGCAGGGGTACTGCGATTGGAATAGCCCTGAACCTTTTGAAAGGTGAATTCGCCAAGAATATGCCGCGTAGCCCAAAGGCGGAAACTCAGGCTGGTAGCCTTCGTTTTGCCATACAGGCGTTCGCTTTCTTCACTGATCTTTTGCCGGAAACCAAGGGAAAAGTCGATGACCCGGTAGGAGATCCCAATACCAAATCCACCCCGCAGGTTAGGTTGGTAATTGAGCGCTTGTTGCATGGTATCTCCGGAAATAGGTCTTGGGGTGAGGTTAAGGTTATGTACTACCGAACTGATATACGGACTAAGCACCAGTTTGTTTGGGAATTCCTGGATATAGAGGCTGTCTACCTGAGCCTGAGTGCTCAATGTCAGCATCCATAAACCAATAAAAAGCAATGGCCGTAACACGGGTCGAAAATAGGAATTTATGGGATCAGATCGATCAATTCATCCTCATCCATCATCAACGAATCCACCCCGAGCGTATCAAGGGGTACAACCAGATCGCGCGCAGGGCCTGATAAGAGGATATCCGGATTGTAGTTGACAGTATCGTCCGGCAACACCATTTCTTTCATCACCATGCGGCGCAAAATAAAATGCTGGAGGTCAACCATATAACTTCTTAAATGGCCGTCAGCCTCAAATCCATATTTAAACTTTTTAGGACGGGGAATGATATTGGCCAGGTAGATACATTCCTGCAGCGTGAGTTGCTCGGGGCGTTTCGAAAAGTAGAATTGAGAAGCCTCTCCAATTCCATAGACCCCCGGACCCCATTCAATGATGTTCACGTAAACTTCCATCATGCGCTGTTTGGAGGTGAGGCCTTGCCCTTCGATGAGCCATACGATCAGCGCTTCTTCGATCTTCCGGAAGACCGTTTTTTTGCGGCTGAGGAACACATTTTTAACCAGTTGCATGGAGATGGTGCTGCCTCCGCGTTTGAAACTTTTAACCCGGTAATTTTCGGCGATGGATTCGCGGAAAGCCTCAGGAATAAAGCCCCGGTGATGAAAAAAGGAAGGATCTTCAGAAACCAGAATGGCATTGATCAGGTTTTGTGGAACGGCTTCTAAAGGCACAAAAGAGGGATTTTCAGGTCCGACCACAAAACTGCGGTAAGGCCGTTCATTTTCATAAACGGTATGGGTAAAGGAACCATTCATCAGAGCGAGGTTGGTGGCTCCGTATTTTTTAATCGCAAAATTCGTTTTATCGAAGTGGGAGTCGAAAAAGACATTTTCCGGATGATCGCCATCCAATACAAAACGCAGGGTATAGGCCAGGCTTCCTTTGGCTTCTATCCCTCTTGTATCATCAAAAACACCTTTGGGCAGGGAAGCGAAAAATTCCGTGGCCGGCAGATCTTCGGTTTTTATAAGCAGGGCATATTGATTTCCGGCACGACTTAGCGGAACCTGAAGCCCGAAGCTGCCCCGGATCGCGTTGATCACAAAGCTGGAATTGGTATCGACCGTGAGCCGGGAATTCGAGAAGGAAAGATCCATCTCAGTCGCCAGGTAGTGAAAACCAATGGTGTCAGCAGATAATTTGGGGTGGAAGAGCTCTAATCCGTTGATGCTCCCGGAAAGATGCAGTCCAAAACCATCGGCGCCGAGCCCCTTGTTTTCCAGGGCGAAACGGATGGTGTCGCTGCGAAAATCCAGTCCGAAGCGTTGGTATAGGGCAGGTAGCGGCGCTTTTTCATCGGCCGTGGCGAGGAGATTTATGCCATCAAACATCGATCCCTGAAAATGCCAGGTTTGTTTATTGAATTTATCGCTCAGAACTACTGTAGCGTTCAGGGCATCCTTATTGCTCACGATGCTATCCAGCAAAACATGAACGGGTCCCAATGAGTCGGAATAGCTGAGTTGGAATTCCGTGATGCTCATTTCCGAGGGGAAATAACGCTGGAACATGCGGTAGATCTTATATGGCAGCTCTTCTTCCTGGTCAGGTGCAGCTTCTTCTTTTGTCGTACTATCGGAGGGGACTGATACGGACTTTCTGCGTTCATAACGGGCAAAACCCTGGTGGAGTTCGATGGATTTGATCAGGTGTTTTCCGCTGATCAAACGAAAGGGACGAATGCCGGCATGAAGATCTTCTATAAAAACAAGACTGTCCCCATTTTGGTTTTGGATCAATAGCCCGAACATGCCGGCCTTGCTGATACCTTTTAGTTCTGAATCCTGAATGCTGATATGATAGGAAGACCGGGCATTGATCTTAGCGATCTGCTTGTTCAATACCCATTGAAACAACAGACCTTTAAAGAGCAGGAGCAGAATAATTGCACCAAGAAAAAAAGCCGCAACGTAAAGAAAAACACGCTGCAGCTTACTGAGATTTTTAAGCCTGTTTGTCAAGTTAAACGGTCATAATTTCTTTTTCTTTTACCGCAGCCACCTCATCTACTTTGCTGATGAATTGATCGGTAATCTGCTGAACGCTGGCTTCTGCATCCTTTGCCAGATCTTCTGCCAATCCTTCTCTTTGAAGTTTTTTAACCTTTTCATTCGAATCTTTACGAATGTTCCGGATGGAGATCTTGCTGTTTTCAGCCTCTGTTTTGCAGGTTTTAACCAATTGTTTCCGGCGCTCTTCGGTAAGTGGCGGAACATTCAGACGGATAACCTCACCATCGTTCTGGGGATTCAGTCCGAGGTTACTTTCCATGATCGCCTTTTCGATCCCGCCGATAAGTTTTTTATCCCAGGGTTGAATAACCAAAGTTCGGGGATCGGGGGTATTGACATTGGCCGCCTGATTTAGCGGGGTCATTGCACCATAATAGTCGACGAGCAGGCCGTCAAGCATCGAAGGACTCGCTTTTCCGGCTCTGATTTTACTGAACTCCACATTCAGGTGTTGGATGGCTTTATCCATGGCCCCGCGGGTAAAGTCTAAAATACTTTTGATCTCTTCGGTCATAATGCGTTTAATAGAATCACTGCAAAGAAAATGAAATTCCGCAAATGCTCAGACTTCCATTGACGAAAGCTGGGGAGCCAGGTGGGTATTCCAAAAACGGCGTAGTTCACGAACTTCCATTTTGCTGCGTTTGGAGAGTTTTCCTTCGAATTTTTCCATTTTGTTGAGAGGCAGGAAGCGGAAATTAAATCCTTTTACCGGGTCGCCTGTCCAGAGGTATTGCGGCATGACTTCGAGTTTGGTAATAGCCACCGAATGATCGGCCAGTCGTGACAGGGTGAATTTTAAGCCCAGATGCAGGTGGCACCAGGTGAAAATGTCATACGCAACAAAATCCCCCTGGCTATATACGGCGATTCCCTTTTTTTGCGTGCCTGTATAGGGACAGGTAAAAGGGTAGTTTTCCAGGGGTTGTGGATTATGCGGGTGGCTGCCCAGGATCAGGTCGGGGCCGCAGGTTTCGAAAATACGATGCACATTGGCAACGGTATGGGCAGATGGGTAAGCCTGGTAGGCATTGCCGTTGTGCAGGGCAAGGATCACAAAGTCAGAACTTGCCCGTGCTTTTTGAACCAGCTCTTTGATGAGGCTCAGGTCGGCGTCGGGCAGGTTAAGGCGGCTTTGGTTGACGAGAAAGGCATGGTCATCAGGGATGTCCAGATGATTCAAACAATAAGTGGCCGCCACAATGGCAACGCGGATGCCGTTTTTTTCGATGAGCGGAATACTTTGCTGTTCTTTTAAGGTTCGTGCTGTTCCGGTATGAAGGATCTCCAATTCGTCGAGGAAGTCGAGGGTTTGATGGATGCCGTGTATGCCCATATCCATACTGTGATTGTTTGCTGTGCTGAGGATGTCAAATCCCCGGCCCATGCCTGAACCATTAAACAGACTAAAAAGTTCGGCATTCCCATTAAAGTGCATGTGGTTGAGCATCACTTCAGGCACGGCTGAAAGCGGTTGGGTAATATCCAATGGCGTTTCGAGGTTGGCGTAAACGATGTCGGCATCAAAAAACCAGGGGCCGATCTCATCCCATAAATGGGGGGCATTGGTCGGGTTCATCCATTGATAAGGCATCAGATCGCCCCCGCTGCTCAGGGTAATAGTGGTGGCACCTTCAGGAGCTTGCGGAAAAGAAAAATCCATTTGCCGGAAATAATCGGAAAGCGCGTCGGTTTCGGCTTTTTCCGGGGGATTGAGGTAATATTTGTAGGCGAAATAGAGGAGGTCTTTTGCCGTGTAAAAAGCCGGGTTTTCTTCAAAATCAGGCAATGGACGTTTCAGGTTGATAAAGGGTTTGATTATCAAGCCGATGAGCCGGATAAGTCCAACCAATAGTTTGCCTTGCCAGGAAAAAGTGGATACCACCGGAAATTCACGCCGCTTCACGCTTCAAATTTAGGCGATAGATGACAAGGAATAGCAGAACAAGCAGTAAAGGAGGGTGAAAGTTAAAGGATGGAAGCAGATATCCCAAAGGCAGGTAAAAAACCAAAAAAGGCAGGAGAAATTTAGCCGGTAAACGGGAAAGGTCAACATAATAAAGCAGGCAGATGAAAAGGAGCAGGTCGTAATAAAGGTGATAGCTAAATAAAAAGGACAGGGTGATCAGAAGGACGAGAGAGGTTAATGCCTGAATTCTTTTTTTCAGCCTTAAGTAGACAGTAATTAGAGAAGTAAAAAGGACTAAAAAGGTGTCTGCCGGGGAAAAATCATAGCCGCTTAGGGAATAGATCCAGGAGCTTAAGGAGGTGAGGTTGTGCCGGAGAAAATCGTGTTCCGGGGAATAAGCCACCGCCAGTTGGGCATTCATGTTGTGGAACCAGCCCGAAAACTGGTCGCCAAATGAAGTTGGACCAGAGGAAAGAAGCAAAAGGATGAGTGCAAGCGAGGAAAATCCAAGGCTATATAGAAGACTTTTATACTTGCGTTCGGCGATGAGAAAAAAGACTATAGGCAGGGCCAGACTCGGCTTCAGGAATGCAAGGGCAAGGAACAAACCCGAAAGCGCAGGGCGGTTTTTGCTTTCTGCATAGAAGTGAATGAGTATAAAGAGGAGGCTGAACAAAAGGGGTTGACCCAGGATGAGCGCGGTATAGGTGCCTTTAAAAGCAAGTAGGATTAGAAGGCCCGGTAATAATTTATTGAGATGAAAACTGCCAGAGGCAAACAGGCCAATCAAAACAACTGCAGCTGCACAAAGCGTCCAGAATAGGGCTCGTGCATCGTACCAAGCCCAATGGCTTAAAGGAATAAATGAAACAAGGACGGGCGGTGGATAGACGAGGTAGTTTTCCGGTCCGCCAGGCAGGGGTGATCCTTTCAATTCTTTCTCACTGAAATGATGTTTCCAATGTTCTTTAAGCAGGCTGTCGTTGTATGGATTTGCCCCTGAGTCAAGTACCTGTGCTCCGGCGTACAGCTGACGAAGGTCCAGGGGTTCATTGGGTTTGGCTGAATAAGTTAAAAAGCGCTGGACGTTGAGGCCCAGCATAAGCAGCAGAAACAGGATAAGGGGAGATTTTGTCCAATGCACCGATACAAAGAAAACAAAAAAAGCCACCCCGAGGGATGGCCTTTGCTCTGTTCAATCGCGAGAAAAATTATTTTGTTCCGACAAGAGCCACTTCAAAAGTGATCTCGTCTTTCAGGAGATTATCTTTCAGGTAGTCGAGTGTTTTTTGGTTGGTTTCTTTTGTTCCGCCCCAAACAATGCCCCATTCGTTCCGGTTGATAACGATTTTTGCAGCAGCATTCACACCTGTTTCGGTGGTGGTAATGGTGGCTGGAAAACTCACGCCGTGGGTTTGTCCTTTAATGGTCAGGTTACCGGTAATTTTATGGGTGCCTTCTGTGCTTCCTTCAAGTTTTTCAACGGCCGTAATGTTGAAGGTAGAGGTGGCATAAGTTTCAACTTCAAAAAAATCGCCACTTTTCAAATGCGTTTCGAGGTTGGTTTTGTCTTCTCCTTCAGGTAAGTCAAGATCTTTGATCGTGGTCATGTCGATAGTGAAATTTCCTGCAGTCAGGTTTTCTCCTTCAAATGACAAGCTACCGTTTGTTAGCTGAACCGTTCCATTATGACTTCCGGTGATTTTCTTTTCTCCGAACCATTTAACAGAACTTTGGGCAGGGTCAATGGCATAAGTTACCGCCTCTGAACTGGCAGTGGCAACTTCCTGGGTTTCTTCTGCGGTTTTTTTGGATTCACCACATGCGGCGAAAAATATACCGGCCGCGAGTACTAGAATTAATTTTTTCATCTTCTTGTTTTCGATTAGTTGTGCAAAGATAGACGAATTAAATGTATATACAACAATAAATTAAACATTAATTGTTTTAACATTAAATGACTGAAAATCAAAACGTAATGAAGAATTATTGAGAATTCAGTTTGAATTGTCGATGATCGGCCTGACCTGATACCCCGCTGCACGGAGCAAAGCAATGACCCCGTTTTTGCCAGGAAGGTGGGCGGCACCCACGGCAAAAAAGCAGGGATTTTTGTTCATCATTCCTGGCATTTTTTCGACCCAATTCTGGTTGCGCGTGGTGATAAAAAGACCTTCCATATCATAAGCTACCATCTCCTCCAATTTGCCGATATCGAGGATGGAGTCAAGTTTTTGATCCGAATAAAGATGCACAAGTTGAAGGAATTCTTCGCGTAGTTCGGTATAATTCCGTATCCCGTACATAAGTTCACGTGCCTGAATGGAGTACGGAATACTGTCAAAAAGAGCTGCCTGGTACCGAAATGTTTCCAATTCATCCAGCTTTAATTTGAGAGAATCGGCCCAAATTTTCAACTCCTTTTCCATTCCTGTTATTTGCTTTTGCTCACAGGGTAAGGCATGCAACATTACCAGGGAACTAAGCAGGGCTGGTTTCATGTTCATCAATAAACTGAGCCGCAAACCCAGGCTGTCGGCAAAAAACCGGGCAACTTCTTTTAACTCTTCCTCATCCAGAAAATCGTCCAATGTGCTGTCGCCACGCATACGAACAAGCCGGAGTTGTTTAAGGATACCCAGCTTCTTTTCATCCATCTCAATAACCAAACGCCTGCATTTTGCCATTGAAGGCAGAAGGCTGTCGTGTTGGGGCAGGTCATCGGCGCACAAAAGATGCATGGTTCCGAAGAGGTAAGAAGGCTGTGTGAGCCCTTTGCCACTTATTTCCCAGAGCAGGGTGTTTTGCGCGGCGGTGAAGTCTCCGGTAAAAAGGAGCAAAATGATGGAAAGGAGAGTTTTCATTCGCGAAAATAAACACGGTTTACCCTTGAGGAGATCCCGGTAATGATCTCATAGGGAATGGTTTCGGCTCTTCTGGCTAATTCTTCGATAGGAAGATTCAAGCCGAAAATTTCTACGGCATCTCCTTCTTTGCATGAAATCGCACTCACATCTACCATGACCATATCCATACATACATTCCCTAAAGTCGGCGCCAGTTTCCCGTTGATCCATACTGCCCCCCGGCCATTGCTCAAACTTCTTCGAAATCCATCTGCATAACCAATCGAAATGACGGCCACCCGGCTTTTTTCCTGTACCTGTCCTTTGCGCGAATAGCCCACCGTTTCTCCGGCATCCAATGCTCTGATCTGGGATATTTTTGCCTTTAAGCTGGCGACGGGATGGAGGATTCCGGGCATGTCAGCCGATGCTTCTATTCCATACAATCCGATTCCCAAACGTACCATATCAAAGGCAAAAGAAGAAAAGCGCAGGATACCGGCTGTATTCAGGATATGAAATAATGGAGTCTGTACACTTTGCTTCAGGAATGATTCCCGAATCACGCCAAAGGTTTCTATCTGTTTGAGCGTATAAGCATCATGTTCCTTTTCATCGGCAGCAGCGAGGTGACTGAATACCGAGGCGACCTTAAATCGACCATCGGCGGCGAGTTCCGCCAACAGGGGTTCCAGCTCATTTTGCTGAAACCCGAGCCGATGCATACCCGTATCAAATTCAAGATGGATGGATGCGGAGGGAAGGCCGTTGCGGTCCAGTGTGTCCTTCAAAAAATGCAAAAAATCAAAATCATAAACGACCGGTTCAAGGGCATAATCCACACATTCTGCCAGCGAGTCGCGGCGTGCATTCATCACCATGATGGGCAGGGAAATTCCATTACGGCGCAGTTCAATTCCTTCATCCGTATAGGCCACTCCGAGGTAATCCGCTCCGGCAGTCTGGAGTTGACGGGCAATTTCCAAGCTCCCGCTTCCGTAACCCTGAGCCTTAACCATCGGCATTATTTTGGTCCCGGCTTTTACCTGATTTTTAAAGTATAAAAAATTCCTTTCCAGGGCATTCAGGTCGATTTCAAGAACGGTTTCATGCACCTGAGCTTCTAAGACCCGTACAATTTTTTCAAAGGCAAAATCCCTTCTTCCTTTGACCAATACCATCTCGTCGCGGAAAGTATGAGGATCGATCTGGGCCAGCATCTGCCGGGTGCTTTCATAATAAACGGCAGGGATTCCGAAATCGGGTCTTTTTTCAAAATAGGCCTTACCTACAAGGTAAATTTTATTGACTGCGTAGGCATTTAGCAGTTGCCGAAGCGTATTCCAGGTTGTTTCAGAATCCCTTCCTTCTTCCTGGAGACTACTGAGAATAACGGATCTATTCCGGTTTCCTGCCTGCTTTTTCAGGAATTGCAGGGCGATTTCCAACGAACTGAGGTCGGCCGAATACGCATCGTTGAGGATACGGCTGTTATTGTGTCCATTCATCAATTGAAGGCGCATCTCGATCTCGGGAAGCGTTTTGAATGCTTCCATAAAGGGATTCAGGTCCTCATTTCGGGCTATCAAAAAGGATAAACAGCTGCAGGCGTTGTCGATGGATGCCGCATCTTTAAAAGGGATCTCCAAACGGAGGTCACCAACATCAATATAGGTTCCATTAGTACTTTCTTCGGTATGGATGTTCAAATCGCCTTCTCCCCGCTTGCTCCATCCCAACAAATGAACAGACTGACCCTGAGCCCATTGAAGAATTTCATCCCGTAGCACTTCCTGGTCAAAAGGATATACCAGCATTTCCGCGCCTTCAAACAGTTTCAGTTTTTCGCGAATTTTTTCCCGGAGGTCGGCAAAGCCTTCATCGTGGGCGGCACCTATTCCTGTAAAAAGTCCGAGCTGTGGGCGTGCAATTACCGCCAGCCGGGACATTTCATTTTTGGTTGAAATCCCGGCTTCTATCAGGGCAAGATCAAGATCGGGATTAAGTTGCCATACACTTAAAGGCAGTCCGATTTGCGAATTGTAACTTTTCGGACTCCTTCCCACCGTGTATTTTTCACTTAAAAGATGAAAAAGCCATTCTTTAACTACCGTTTTTCCATTGCTTCCCGTAATGCCAAGTACAGGAAAAGTCAAATGATCCCGATGGTAGGCAGCGATGGATTGTAAGGCGCCAAGCGGATCTTCATGTTCCAGAATAGTGCTCTCTGCCAGTTCGGGACGCGGATGGCCTTTTTTAACCACAAAATTCCGGATGCCCGCCAGATGCGCTTCATCGAGGTAGTCATGTCCGTCGCGTTGTCCGCTCAGCGCAAAAAACAGGGTGGCAGGTGCATCCACAATACGGCGGCTGTCAAAGCTCAGGTGACGGATAAGGGTTCCCGGACCCAAAGCAGGTTCTGCTAAACCCAGGCGGGCGCAAAGCGTGGAAAGTGTGTAGGCCATTATCACAAAAGTCGTGGATTTTTCAGGTAACTGCTATCTTGCGGCATGAATAAAGTACGTCCTAAAAAATTTCTGGGCCAGCACTTCCTGAATGACCTCTCCGTGGCAGAGCGAATAGCCTATGCCATCAGCGGAGAGGGCTATGATACCGTGTTGGAAATTGGTCCGGGTATGGGCGTGCTCACCCAATATTTGCTCGACAGAAAGGAATTTGAAACCCATGTAGTTGAGATCGACCGCGATTCGGTGGCCTATCTGAAAACCCATTTTCCGCAATTGGAAAACCGCATTTATGAGGAGGATTTTTTGGAAATGGACCTGAGCCGCTTTGGAACTTTTGCCCTCATTGGCAACTTTCCTTATAATATTTCTTCCCAGATCATTTTCCGCATGCTCGATTTTAAAGAGCAGATCCCCGAGATGGCGGGCATGTTCCAAAAGGAAGTGGCTGAGCGCTTTACGGCCAAACCCAGCACCAAGGCATACGGTATCCTAAGTGTACTGCTTCAGGCTTTTTATTCCTGCGAATACCTGTTTACGGTGCACGAACATGTTTTTACCCCTCCTCCCAAAGTGAAAAGTGGTGTTGTAAGGATGTTGCGTTTACCGGAACCGGAAGGCTTAAAAAATCCGGTCTTGTTTAAGCAGGTGGTTAAAACCGCCTTCAATCAGCGGAGAAAACAAATGCGAAATTCTCTTAAAAGCTTTGGACTGGATGACGGGACGGCGGGCTGGGCAGATTTCGCTAAATTGCGTCCGGAACAACTTTCGGTGAGTGCGTTTTTTGAATTGACGGACTTAATCGAACAACACCGCAAGTCGTGAGCAACGAACAGGAAAACACAAAAAAGGAAGCACTCATTACCATCCGCACCTTACTGGAAAGCGGGGAGAATGAGGAATTGCTGAAATTCATCAACGATGAATTGTATGCGGCAGATTTGGCTGAATTTGCTTATGACCTGAGCCTGGAAGAGAATATCAGCCTGTTAAACCTGTTGGATGAGCTGATGGCAGTCGATATGTTGAAGGACATGGAAACGGGACTTCAGGAAAAGATCCTGGCCGCCTATGATCCGGAAACCATTGCCCGGCGCTTTATCGACTGGATGGATTCGGATGATGCGGTGGATATTCTTAACCAGATGAATATTGAGCTCCGCGATAAGGTCATCGCCCACATGACCGATCTGGAGGCCTCACGCAATATTGTATCGCTGCTCCAATACCGCGAAGATGTGGCAGGCGGACTGATGGCCAAAGAACTCATCAAAGTGAATATCAACTGGACGGTTTCCCAATGTACCGATGAAATACGTTCCCAGGCTGAAAATGTCACCAAGGTTTACAGCACCTATGTAGTTGATGATCAGGAAAAATTGGTGGGAATCGTTTCGCTTAAAGACATCATTCTTGCCAATGCCCGTACCAAAGTAGAGAAGATCTATTCTGACGAGGTCATTTCGGTAAACACCTATACCCCGGCTGAGGAAGTTGCGCAAATGATGCGTAAATACGATATGGTTGTGCTTCCGGTGGTGGATACCCTCGGGCGTTTAATTGGCCGCATTACGATCGACGACGTGGTGGATTTTATCAAAGAAGAGGCGGATAAAGATTACCAGTTGATGTCGGGATTGGCCGAGGATGTAGAAATTACAGACCGGGTATGGATATTATCCCGTGCCCGGCTGCCCTGGCTGTTGATCGGACTTTTGGGTGGCATCGCGAGTTCAAGGGTTATTGGACTTTATGAGGGCGAACTGGGAGCGTTTCCTCAAATGGCCTTTTTTATGCCGCTGGTAGCGGCCATGGGCGGAAATGCCGGGGTACAGTCGTCGGCCATTATCGTTCAGGGATTGGCGAACAATACCCTGGGTTCAACGAATATTTTACCCAAACTCGGTAAAGAATTTACTGTGGCTTTACTAAACGGGCTTATTTGTGCGGCGTTGATCCTGGGTTACAACCTTATCGTGGGAAACAGCCAGGCACTGGCATTAACCGTGAGCATTGCTTTATTGTCGGCCATTGTGTTCGCCTCTTTATTGGGCATGATCATTCCCCTGCTCCTGAATAAATTCCAGATCGACCCGGCCATAGCTACCGGTCCTTTTATCACCACGACCAATGACTTGCTGGGACTGGGCATTTATTTTTCCATCGGAGCGCTATTGCTTTAAACATATCCGTCTGAGTATGAAAAATATATTACTTCTGTTGATGATCCTCACCTCCGGGGCTGCTTTCTCTCAAGACACCGCATATTTTTCCGTTGCGATTTTAAAGGAGCAAGCTATAGACAGCGCGCAGGAATATATGTCGCGCTTCTTTAGCGAAAATGATTTTACGCATCATGTTAAGCTTCAAAAGCAAAAAACACAATTATTCCTTCTGCCCGAATATAAAAAACGGAAATTAGACAGTGTACCCATGCATTGGGTCGAAGGATATCATGTAACTTATGCATTTGAAACAGCTTTCTATTCGACTACATTAACAATAGTGATACGAGGCAACTTTAAGGTGTACGAGCATATTGATTATATCGAGAAAGTGAATCTTCAGGCGCTTTTTTACCAGGCACATAGCGACTATCTGAAACGAATCCAAGAAGGCAAACTTATTCATGCAGATAGTGTGTATCAGTTTGTTAAGCAACAAAATCCGGATAAAGAATGGGGCAAGGCGGAAATCAGCAGAACGAGTTTCCCTCCTTATCGGTTTTACTATCGGGTTTTTGAAAGCAATTGCAATCCATGCGAGGAGATATTAATCGAGCTTGACGAGTTGAAGGAGATCGAGCGGAATTCGCATACGATGATCTCAGACTAAACCGGCACCAGAAGAAGCCCTTCAACTTCCCGCCTTATCCCCTTTTGTTGGAAGTCATACCCTTTGTCGAAAAAACCGAATCCTGAAAATACGAAATAGGGGATTTGAGAGTTGAGACTGTCATAATCCCGAATCTATTCTGAAAGAAAATGAAAAGAACACCAGGAATTATCCTTTTGCTCGTGCTCTTGAGCATGATTTCCCTAAATGCCCGGGCCCAGGAAAAGTCCTATACCATAAGCGGCTTTGTGCGCGAAACAGGGAGTTTGGAACCCCTGCTTGGTGTTAATATCTATGTTAGCGAGCTCAAAAGCGGAACAGTGACGAATATTTACGGTTTTTATTCGCTAACCATCCCGGTTATGGATACGGTCACCCTCGTCTATTCTTATGTGGGTTATGAAGCCAAAGAAGCTAAAGTTCCTTTAAATAAAGACCACGAATTGATGATCGAGCTCAACCCGGATTCGGAATTGGGCGAAGTGGTGGTTTCGGGAAAAAAGGAAGTTACTGTAACGGAGCAGGCCCAGATGAGTCGGATCGATATTCCGGTTTATGCCATTAAAACCCTTCCAGCCCTTTTTGGAGAAAAGGATGCGCTGAAAACCATACAGCTGATGCCCGGTGTGCAATCGGGCAGTGAAGGGCAGAGCGGGCTTTACGTTCGGGGTGGCGGTCCGGATCAAAACCTCATCATTCTTGACGATGCCACGGTATACAATGCCTATCACCTGTTCGGTTTTTTCAGTTTGTTCAATGGCGATGCAATCCGATCCATCGAGTTGACCAAAGGCGGCTTTCCGGCGCGTTATGGAGGACGGCTTTCATCGGTTATCGACATCAATATGAAGGAAGGCAATAAAGAGAAATTCAAGGGCGAAGCAGGTGTGGGGATCATTTCTTCGCGTTTAACTCTGGAAGGGCCGATCATGAAAGGGAAATCGTCGTTTCTGGTATCGGCCCGAAGAACCTATGTTGATGTGCTGATGCGGCCATTTATGATCAACGCCGACTACAAAGCAGGCTATTTTTTCTACGATTTTACGGGCAAGGTGAATTACGACATCAATAAAAACAACCGGATTTTCCTGAGTGCCTATACCGGCCGCGATAAATTTTATTTCCGCCAGGATCTAATGGATTTTGAATCCCGGGCGACCATGAACTGGGGGAATTTTACTTCCACCTTACGCTGGAATCACCTTTTTAATAAAAAAACCTTTTCCAACACCTCCTTTATTTATAGCCAGTACGCCTTAAATATGGGATTTGAAGAAGAGTTTGTGGATGAAAATTTTACCATGAATTTTTCGTCCGGCATACGCGATTACGGCCTAAAATTCGATGTGGACTATATGCCATCTATTCGCCATACGATCAAAACCGGCTTTATTTCCACATTTCATACCTTCACTCCAAATGCGGTTGTACTAAAGGAAAGCAGTGGCAATCTCGACTACAGTAAAAAGGAACAATACCAAACCCTTGAGTCGGGCCTCTATGTTCAGGATGATATCCGTATCAGCTCAGCCTGGCGGGCGCTGGCCGGCATCCGTTTCAGTCATTTTTTGGCTGAGGGCAAACATATTTTGCGTCCCGAGCCCCGCTTGTCGACCAGCTATATGATCGGCAAACGTAGCTCGGTCAAAGCTTCCTATGCGGAGATGAACCAGTATATCCATCTGCTCAGCAGTACAGGAATAGGATTGCCCACCGATCTCTGGGTTCCGGCAACCAGCCGTATCAAACCCCAACGTTCCCGTCAGGTAGCGGCGGGGTTTAGCCATGATATCAAAAAACCCGAATTGACTGTTTCCATGGAGGCGTATTATAAACGCAGTTATGATGTTATCGCTTATAAAGAAGGAGCCAGCTTTTTGGCAGCCGCCGATCCCTTTTCCGGCCAGGAGGTTTCCTGGGAGGATAATGTAACCACCGGCAATGCAGAAAGTTATGGATTTGAGTTTCTTCTCGAAAAGAAAAAGGGAAAATTCACCGGCTGGATCGGGTATACGCTTGCCTGGGTATGGATGGAATTCGATGACCTGAATAATGGAAAACGTTTTAATCCCCGCTACGACAGAAGGCATGATATTTCGGTGGTGGGTATTTATGAGCTGAGCGAAAATATTACCCTTTCCGGAACCTGGGTGTATGGAACGGGGAATGCCATTTCATTGCCTATGGGAACTTACCGGAAATATGGGATACATGATCAATCAAATTCGGGTAGCGCAGTAAGTAATGGAAATTATTATGGCGATAAAAACACGTTCCGGATGGCTGATTATCATCGCATGGATCTTTCGGTTCAATTCCATAAACAGTTAAAACGTTATGAAAGAACCTGGGAAGTGAGCGTTTACAATGCGTATAACCGGAAAAACCCTTTCTTTTATTATGTAAGAGAGACGGCCCAGCGGAACATCCTCAAACAAGTTACCCTCTTCCCGATCATTCCATCCATTTCTTATTCGATAAAATTCTGATCATGAAAAAGACGCTATTTTTATTATTCCTGGTTTTCTTTTTCGCGGCTTGTGAAAAGACATCCGATATTGATGTTCCACCAAACCCACCTATGATGGCCGTTTTTGGCTTCATTGAGGAGGGAATTTCGGTGGTGATCCGACTTGAAGAAGTCGTTCCGGTTTTCGGCAAAACGAAAAAGGACCCGGTTCCGGTGAGCGGAGCATTGGTCATTGTGAAGGAAGGCACAAATACGTATGTTTTACCGGAATGGCCGGGTTTAGATGGAACCTATTTGCTTCAGGGCTTTATTGGAGAAGCAGGAAAGACCTATCATCTTGAAGTAAAAAGAGATGGTTTTCCTGATTTAAAAGCAAATTGTCGGGTGCCTGATTTCGTACCCCTTAGTGTTTCACACAATTATGCTGCTGTACCTGACCCGCAGGAATTTAGCGATTCAATTCGGCGAATAGGTTTTACCTGGGCTGACAGGCCTGGTAGTCGCGACTTTTATCGATTTACTTCTCAGGCCATTTACAACGGATTTTCACAAGCGAATGTTGAGTTTGTCGATCAAAATTTGTCGGATGAATCCAAAGACGGAAAGGATATTTATACGGGCCTCGGGACTTTTTGGATGGAAAATATGGGCAATCCCCCTACCGACTTAAAAATTCTCTTTGAACTTATGGTATTGGATGAGCATGCCTATAAGTACATGCGCACCTTTGATGCAGCCTATTACACGGATGATAATCCCTTTGCCGAACCGGTTATCATGTACACCAATGTTCAGGGAGGAATTGGAATTTTTGGCGGGGTCAACCGAAAATTTTTTAACACGAAAATTTATTAGGCGATTCCCCTGAATCTACCGGAATACGCGTAGTGTGACCGCTCAGTTCTGATTTATGGACGGAGTAATCAACATTGGCGTATAAGTTGTTCTTTGATTATTGTAAACCAATGCTGTTTTTGCATAACTAAGTTGGTCATGATCAATGAAGAGGCTTGGGATTTTGGGTATTGCAGGGATCGCATTTTTGTTATATCAATGCGAGCAAAAGGCATTGGAGCCAAGCCTCCCCATGCAAATCCTGCTGGAATTTGTCAATACAAATAAAACTCCGGAGAATAAAACACAAGCGAAAAAGGATCTTGAGCGCGGCTACCAAAAAATACCTTCTCCCAATGCTTTCGACCGTTTTTATTATTATGATTTTTTATGCTGGTACAGTCTGCAAGAAAACGACCTAAATCGTGCACTGAATTATGCCGACAGCATGAAAACAGCCAGTGCCGATCTGGAAAACGGGCAGCAACAACTGGCATATGCCAGCAAAATACGTGGAGATATCCTGACCCGCATGTATCGGTACTCTGAGGCACAGAAAGAACTCCATGCTGCTGAAGCGATAGGCGCTGAACATCTGGATTCCTGCACAGCCGCAGAGATCACTGCCCAATTAGGAACGCTTCGTTATAAACAGGGCGATTACCGTGAAGCGCTGACCTATTACAGGAAGGCTCATACGGTTGCACAAGGCTGTGGTGCGGCCGGGAATGCTACGGCATTTACGCTACTTCAAAGCAGCAGCAATGCACAGGGGCTCTGTTACGAAAGCCTGAATTTGCCCGACAGTGCGCGGCATTTTTATTACCAGGCATTAAATCTTCTGGATGACAGACAGCGGTTTTTTCCCGGTGACAGTTTGACGCTGCTTGCCGCCCGGTCAGAAGTCCTGGCAAATTTGGGAAACGTAGAATTGGAAGCCGGCAACCTGGAAAAAGCAAAGGCCCATTTTCTTTCCGCTATTTCCATCCATAAAAAAACAGGAATAAACGAGGTAACTAATTTAGGCGTTCAATTAAAACTCGCCAGGATGTTTGTGATGCAGAAAGAATTTTCCCGTGCTGCAGAAGAATTCAGCAGAATACGGGTTCAGCTGGCACAAACGCCGTTCCCGGAATTAGAAAAGGAACTTTTACTCCTTGAAAGCGGGTATTACGATGCCATATCCAGACCCGAATTGGCCTATCTGGCTTATAAGCAACACGTCAAAATACGTGACTCCCTGCAGTTGATGAACGGCTTATCTCCGCACGGGGTAAGCGAAGTGAGACTTGGGTTGGAATTAAGCGGAGACGAATCCGGCAGTCCGACTCTTCAGGATGAAGAAGAAAATATCTATTTAAAGGGGAGTCTCGTTTTGCTTTTTGTTTTGCTGGTGGTTATTTACCTCATACGCAGAAACCTCATCGAGTCCAGAGAACATGTAAGCGACCTGAATCAGCTCAACAGCGAGATCAAAGAACAGAACGAACAATTGCACGATGCCATGAAGGCGTTGGAGAACAGTTTTGAAGAGAACGAACGGGTAATGCGCATTGTATCGCACGATCTCCGCAACCCCGTGGGCAGCATTGTTTCCCTTGCACTATTATTAAAGGCGAATGAGAGTTTGGACGACAGCGCCAAAGAATACAGCAATATGATCCATTCCCTTAGTAAAGATGTTTTGGGTTTTATGGAAGAAGTACTCAACCTAAAGACCAGTCTGGAAGTGGTCGATAAAAGCAAAGAAGACCTTTTTGAGCTGTTGAGCTACTGCATCAGTTTTATGGAATTTAAGGCCCAGGAGAAGGGACAAACGATCACACTCAGCGGGGAGTCGGTTTCGGTGATGGTTTCNNACCCAGGTGCTCGCCAATCTCCTCTCCAACGCCATCAAATTCAGTCCGAATAACAAAAGCATCGAAGTGTATCTGGAGGGCGATTCCAAACGGGCCCTGGTAAGTGTTACCGACCATGGTATCGGCATTCCCGATGACCTGAAAGACAGGGTCTTCGACATGCTCACTGAGGCCAAAAGAAACGGAACAGCCGGCGAAAAGGCACATGGATTGGGTATGGCCATCTCCAAGCAGATCATGGAAGCCCACGGAGGGAAGATATGGATGGAAAGTGAAGAAGGAAAAGGTACTACCTTCTACCTCGAGTTTTCGAGGGAAGGCGTGAAGGATGAGCCGAAGGAGAAACCAAAACAAAAACCGAAGGAATCAAAGGGGCCAAGGTATTCGGCGAAGGTGGTTTGACTTTGAGTTTCGAGATTTTCATTTTTCCTCGAACTGGAGGAAAATGAAACACTTATCCTTCCCTTTTAATTCGGTTTCAAAAGCGAGTTGTTTTAAGTCATTCACCCGATAGTGTTGACTTATTAAGGAGGTTTTTCCAGATTCTTTATACTTCCATAGTTGACGATAACTAATGTTTCCGGAAATGTCAATGATGGCAATTGTAGCACATCCAAATTTCAAGTTATGTATCAGCTTGATATTTTCATTGGCAACGCGATTTCCATCTACGAAGTTTTTAACATGATCTGCGAATACGATACCGAAATGCTTTCCGTCAAAAAGCAAAGCGTAGCCACCGTAGTTGCCCGGGACGAGCATATTCCGTTCAATCGTTTTTTGCCAAATCACGTTTCCCAGATTGTCAACGCAAAGGAGAACAATTGTTCTCGAGCCGGTCCCTGAAGTACTCCCATATTCGTATTCGGATACATAAATTGTTCCCATGCCCTGAAGAACTATCCGATGCCGGGTATAAAATGAAGTCTTTGTTCCGCTATCTTCTTTAAGGTACACTTGAGAGCCTTTTATTTCCTCTCCAAATGGAATGAATTTAAAATGTACTGTTCCGGTGTCTTTAATTGGAAAACTTGCCAAAGCAAATCCTGTAAATCTGTCCCAGGTATCTTCAATTCTTGAGCTAAATCCAGATAGATAAACATTCTGTTCATCGAAGAACAGATTCAAATGATCGAGGAGATGATTTTCTTTTTCTAATTGACGAACATGCATTCGGCCATCAAGCGAATTAAATACCAGAAGTGATTTTAGATAAATTGCCCGTGTTGTGGCCATTAAGGCACTTCTTAAGTCATAGTGTTCTGTATATTGAGACAGCACAATATAAATGTTACCATACCGATCAATTTTTAGATTCTCTTGCCGTGTGGAGTATCTGTCAAAGGGATGCTCGTAAAAATTTTCCCATATTACTTCCAGATCTTCGTTGAGTTGTATCAATTTAAAATAGCACTTCTTATCATGTGGACGGGTATAACTGATCCAGATTGCACCAAATCGATAATTTTCAGATAAAGCTGTATTCCAGGATACTTCCATGGTTTTAGCAGAAGCCGTAAACCCCGTAATTTCAGTCCAATCTTGTAGTAAGGCACCATTTTGGTCAAGAATCTGCTTCATAAAGCGTAATGAATTTTCTGTCAGGATCATTCCAATTAAGCGAATTGTGCCTTTATGAAAATAAGATGTAACATATTGCACCCGCTCCTTTTGGTCCTTGTAATTTAAGTCGACAGGAATTCTTTTAATTAAAGTCCTCATCCCAGGATCACTTATACCAAGTTCCAGTTCTGCACCATGAAAAATTGAATAGATCCGTTGGTTGGAATCCATCCCAATAATTTGAGAAAAGTAAGATTTAGTGAATGTATGGGATTCTGAAACCTTAATCGATTGTGCCTGAAGAGAAGAGAAAAAAGTCAGGGCAAGAATACATGCAACAAATGTGTTTTTATGGTTCATAGGGGTTGTTTAACCGGTAATTTAAAAGTACAAATTCTGAATTGCATTTTAAAAATTTGAACATGTTTCTTCTTCCACAGAGCTTGTATAAAGATTTATCCTTCCATATGAAAATGCTGAAAGAGGTTATTAAACAGACTCATTCCCGCCCATATCGCAGCAAAACAAAGAATAATGCTCAACGAAAGGTACGCAAAAAAGGGAAGAAATTTCGTGTTCTGAAGCAGGGTCAATCCTTCCAGAGAAAAGGCTGAAAAAGTGGTAAACCCGCCACATACACCAACAGCTAAAAATAACCACCAAGCTTCCGTAAATGCCCCATGTTTTTGGTAGGCCCCATATAAAGCGCCGATAACAAGGCAACCGATAACGTTAATAGATAGCGTGGCGAAGGGAAACGAAAGCGGGATAATTCTGGAAATGAAGGATCCAATTAAATGCCTGAGGATACTACCAATAAAACCACCTAAACCGACCAATAATATACTCCTGTCCATACTACGTAAATAGCTGTTAAACAGGAGTTATCAGCGCTCCATAAACGGATTGCGGTTCCAGGCGAACCCCATCACCTTGAATACAAAGGTATTAAAAAGGGAACACACACGGCAATTCCCCGGGGTTTTTCCTGCCTCTCATCGAAACAAGGTCAGGTTTGCATTTTGGTTAAAGGACGTACCTTGTTGATTTTTACCTTCGATTCGAATTAAATAGACTCCTTCCGGCACATCTTTCTGCATGAAGGTTCCATTCCAACGTTGATTCAAGCCATTTCCCTGATACACTCGAGCACCATACCTATTAAATATTTCAACTTTCAGGTCGACAATTCCGTAAGTAGTCACGTAAAACGAATCATTGATCGAGTCGCCATTGGGACTGAAAGCATTCGGGACCCAAATTATTGGCAGAATCGGAACACATGCCGTGTTGCTATAGGAAATACTATCCCCACCAGCATCTTTCCAGGCACTTATCCGGTAGCAAATTGAATTGACCCCGGACTCCAGAAATTCACTAAGTTGAATATTCGTATCAACAATAGTAGCCAGACTTTCCCATTGGTTGAATTCATTCTGATATTCCAGGTCGTATTTTAAAACCCCATTATTCCAATTTTCATAGGCTGTCCAGGTCATTAGGATTACTTCATTATTCGAATTAGTTCCTTGGAGCAATATGGAAGTTCCAAGTTGACCCGTATGCTCTATGCCACAAGAATCCACTGATTTTATGCGGTAATAATAAGGCTGCTTTTGTACTTCAACAGTTAAATCTATTACTGAGTTTTGTTCGAGCGAGTCGATACTCATCCATTCGGTTTTCTCGGAACTTATTTCCAAAAGGTGATAAACTCCGACAGGATGCAGGGAATAAATTAGTTGAACAGAACCATTATTGATCACTCCGGCGAGTTGAATATCCGAGTGCTCTTCCGGATAGAAACCCCGTTGAACATGTATATAAATGGAATCATGTGTTATGCAACCGCTCGGACCAACCAGTGTTTGTCCGAGGCAGTATGTTCCAGGAACAGGATAAGAATAATGAAAAGGGGCGTCATTGTTTAAAATACTGTCAGCCGGTAAAGAATCCTTGTTCCTGTCAATTCTATAGTAGGCAGCCGATATGGGATCGAAGTACTTTCTGTTAGCACGTATATCTAATGGCTGACACCCCAGGGTACGGTCAGTTACGATTCCGGGTCTCGGCGCATTCCATACATAAATAAAGGAGTCTTTAACTATGTTACTTGTACAATAGCCATTGAAAACCTGCAATGACACATGATAGTAGCCTGTATCTATAAAGACATAGTCAACACTACCCGAATCAGAAAGGGTAATAGTACGTCCGTCACTAAAATGGTAGGTCCAGCTTGGTTTGTGTTGTGGATTTGAAAGGATGAGCCTACTTTGGTCTTTGAGAAAAACCCGGGTATACCTGCAAGCCGAAGAATCTGTTGTTGAAAAGGATACTTTTGGGAATACAGGATAGTGTAAAATGGTATCACTAAACCAGGGTTGAAATCCTTTTTTGGTCCTGGCACGCAAACTAACGTAATACCGACCGGTGTCGTAATGGCTAAATATGGGTTCGAATGCTGTACTGCTATCAAGAAGTTTACCGGACTCATTGACGCTGTAAAGGTACCATTGATAGAAATTGAATTGGGAGGTGTCGCATAAATTTTCCAAATGGATGGAAGAATCACTGCATTGAACGGCATTTTTAAAATCCATTCTCAATCCATGAAAACGAGAAAATGGAAAATTGTCTAAAGCGCACCCATACCCGCCTGAAGAAGAGCAATTCAGATTTTTAAGGGAGCGCTTGATTTGCAGACGACAGTCCTGACCCTTTTTGTTTGGATATTCTATGAGTCCAATGTCATCCGAGCGAGAATTGGAACCCAGATACATCTTCTGGTTTTGACCCATACGAAGATTAAGACAATGTGAAACATAGTTGTAATAAGAGTCATTCGTACGACAAATAGCTGTTTCTGTATTTCCGGGATTGGAAGCGAATGTTTCGTATTGGCTTAGCCAAATTTCTGATCTGGTGGTATCAATGTGATTCCAATTGTTAAAAAGCAGGTAAACAAAAGAATCATTTGGTGAAAATTCCATTTCGCTCAGGGAAGGCAGATTTTTTTTGTTTGGGTCACCTGAGTTTTCGTCGGATTGAAAAAGAAGGGTTGGATTGGAAAATTCACCTGAGTTTTCATCATAATCGAACAAAAACACCGAAGTCTGAGTTTCCAGTATTCCGTTAGAAACGCTGTAATCATATTCCTTTCGGATTACTTTTTTGTTAGTATGTGAAATTCGTGTAATTCCATGTGAGGCTCCTGGATCATTGAATTTACTGAGTATAGAAGGGAAATACTGCACTTTGGGATTGCTCACTCCCATTTGGTTTACCTCTACCCGATAGATGGAATCACCACGATTTGTATAGACCCACCAGGAACCGGAACTGGTTTGTGTTGCAAAAACATCTATACAAGGGCCTGAAAGGATAGAAACGTCTACGAAACCATGGACAATATCACCCTGTCCGTTCCTAAGATTTCGATTGAGTTTAGTATAATGAAAGCCAGGTTTCCTCCCCGAATTCGAAGACCCATGTGCTGGATAAAACAAGTAATAAATCGAATCATTTGCTTTTAACAGCACGTTTCTATAGTAGGAACCAAACCCAATATACCAGCCTTCATTGCTGGGAATTATATCATCATTTGCTGAATTCTTTAAACGGAAATGATGAGTCCCTGTTGGCTCCGGGTGTGTAAAATAGAACAAAACCTGACTTGAATCATCGCATATTGAGCCGGTAAAACGTATATCCCCTTCGTTGTTCAATCCAATCGTTGGGGGTTCGGTTCTAAAATCAATATAGCCACCGGTTCCCTGCCAAAACTGGTACTGTTGCCCACTACCATTCAGGCCTGCGAGAATGAAAGTAAACAGAAGATAAATGCGCATAGGTTCTGTAAATGTACCGAAAAAATGATTTAAGTGAAAGAGATTAATGAGGTCGGATATCCATTCCAAAGCATGACACTAACCCATAAACAAAAAAAGGGGGAAGCGAATGCTTCCCCCTTAGTGGGCCCACTTGGGCTTGAACCAAGGACNNGGACCACCTGATTATGAGTCAGGTGCTCTAACCAACTGAGCTATAGGCCCCGATGAAATACTTCATCAAGGCTGCGAAAATACGATTTATGAATTTATGATTTATGATTTTTGATTTATGATTTATGATTTTTGAAATTTTCCCCAGAACCCAGAACCCAGAACCCAGAACCCAGAACCTTGTTCCATGGTCTATGGTCCATGGTCCATGGTCCATAGTCATTGAAACAGCTTTTTTATAAAACCACCCTCTCCACCTATCTTTGCCAGATGCCTATAAAAAACCTGATCTTCGACCTGGGCGGTGTCATCATCGATCTGCATGTCCATAAAACCCGGGAAGCGTTCCAGGATCTGGGTATGCCCGATACAGCCAACTGGTTTGTGGCCAACCAACAGGCTTCCCTGCTTAACGACTATGAAACGGGGAAACTCAGCACGGAAGAATTTATCGCGGGGATCAATAAAGAATCCGGACTGGATATCAGCGATGAGCAGTTTTACCGCGCCTGGACCACCATGCTGGGAAGGGTGAAAAGCGAACGGATCCAAATGCTTAAAGAACTCCGTGATAATTACCGGGTATACGCGTTAAGCAATATCAACGCCATGCATGCCCACGCCTGCCATACTATCCTTCAGCGCGATCATGATATCTTCAGCTTTCATGAAATTTTTGACCTGGTCTTCTATTCCCATGAGATCGGTTCCCGAAAACCGGAACCGGAAGCCTGGTTGAAAATCCTTGACCGTACGGGCATCCTTAAAGAAGAAACGCTCTTTTTTGACGACAACCTAACCAATGTTGACGTGGCGGCATCTCTTGGCTTTGAGGCCAAATTTGTAGATCGGGAGATCCTGGAGATCGTTCATACCCTTGAACTCTGAGGATTTTGGAAATTAAAAAACCCCGGAAAGACAAGCCTCCCGGGGTTAAAGTCGTAAAACGATTTATTTACAGGTATAAAAAAGGTCAAACACAAATAGACCTTGTCCTACATTGATCTTGGTAGGTTTGTTATCGGAGTCAAAGGAATAGGCATAATCCAGATCACTGGAAACTTCCCATGATTGAGTGATTGAATTATAATCTTCTTCCTTATCACGGGTGATATAATGAGTAGAAGGGAAATTTGGATCTTCAGCAATAAGTCCGGCTAAAAAGCGGGTTGGAGTTTTGTCGTTATAAGTAAAGGTTCTGCGTGAGGATTGTTCGAAGTTACCAAGGCCATCATCCGTAAATGTAACGGTGCCGCTTACGTCGCCATTCACTGCATAACTATATTCTACATAGTCGGTTTTTACTTCATTTCCTCCAACGATCGAAAAGATATTTTTCTGAACCATTTGTGTTCCGTTGTAGTCGAAGCGACTTACCGCATCTAGTTCAAGGGTACCTGCGTTGTCAACGTACATTTTTTCTTCGGTCACACCATTTGTTCCGTAAGTGTATTCAGTTTTTGAGGTCACTGTTTTTGCGGCGCCATCATATTCCGACATGGTTGCAACCTTGCCTGCGGAGGTATAGGTGTACATAGTACCTGAAATCGTTCCGTCGTCATTGGTTTGCATGTCAATAGGCTGACCGGAAGAATTGTAGGTAATAATGGAAGAAACTGTCGTACCGAAAAAGGTGAGATCCATTTTGGTAAGTTGACAGGTAATAACTGGATCGGTAGTATCATCCTTTTTGCAGGATGAAACGAATGCCATGGCTACTGTGAGCACAATGAGCATAGTGTAGTTGATTTTTTTCATAAAGGGTAAAGATAGCTTTAGTTTAAGGGTTAAGTCCATTTGTTCGTCGAACAGCCGGATTTGTGTAAGAGAAAATTGAATTTGTGTAAGAAACAGAGCGATTCATATGCCAATTCATTTCTATTGGAGTTCAAATGCGCTATTTTCGCGAAAGTTTAAAAAGAAGTTTATGTATCGGTCACATCATTGCGGAGAATTGAGAATGGAACATGTCGGGCAAACCGTTACCCTCAGCGGATGGGTGCAACGATCACGCGATATGGGCGGACTAACCTTCCTGGATCTTCGCGACCGTTACGGTTTAACCCAACTTTCATTTAACCTCTCTGTAAATGAAAAGTTGTGTATGGAAGCACGCAAGTTGGGGCGGGAATTCGTCATTCAGGCTACGGGTCTGGTAAAAGAACGTTCCAGTAAAAACGCGAAAATGCCGACCGGAGATATTGAAATTGAGGTAACGGCCCTCAAAATTCTCAATGCCTCCCAAACACCTCCCTTTACCATTGAAGAAAATACGGATGGAGGAGAGGAGTTGCGTATGAAATTCCGGTATCTGGACCTGCGCCGTGAAACGGTTCGTAAAAAACTGGAACTCCGCCATACTCTTGCCCGCTATACCCGTCAATACCTGGATGAACAGGCCTTTATAGAAGTAGAAACTCCGGTACTTATCAAATCTACCCCGGAAGGAGCGCGCGATTTTATCGTTCCTTCACGTTTAAATCAGGGTGAGTTTTATGCCCTGCCTCAATCTCCCCAAACTTTCAAGCAGTTATTGATGGTTTCAGGTTTCGACCGCTACTACCAGATCGTAAAATGTTTCCGCGATGAAGATTTACGTGCCGACCGGCAACCTGAATTCACCCAGATCGATTGCGAAATGAGTTTTGTTGAAAGGGATGATGTATTAAACACCTTTGAAGGGCTCACCAAATACCTCTTTAAAAAGATAAAAGGCATCGACCTGCCTGATTTTCCGAGAATGAGCTACGACGAGGCCATGGCCCGATACGGCATTGATAAACCGGATACCCGCTTTGCCATGGAAATTTGTCAGCTTAACAACCTGATCGCAGGTACCGATTTTGCCGTTTTTAAATCAGTTATAGACGAAAACGGACTTATCGGAGGGATATGTGCTGCAGGCTGTGCGGAATATTCCCGCAAACAACTCGATGAACTGACCGAATGGGTAAAAGATTCGAAACGTGGCATGAAAGGGCTGGTTTATGTGAAGTGGAATAAAGAAGGCATCAAATCTTCGGTAGATAAGTTTTTTAGTCCGGAGCAACTCAAATCCTGGATCGAAGCTGCGGGAGGCAAAGAAGGCGACCTGCTTTTGGTTTTAGCCGGTCCGCTTGAAAAAACACAAAAAGCCCTGGGTGAACTTCGTTTGGAGTTGGCCAAACAACTTGGATTACGCGATACACCGGGTTACAACCCGCTCTGGGTCATCGATTTTCCTTTGGTGGAGTACAATGCGGAAGAAGGCCGCTACTATGCCATGCACCACCCCTTTACCTCCCCGAATCCGGAGGATCTGCCTTTGATGGACACGGACCCGGCAGCGATACGCGCAAATGCCTATGACCTGGTTATCAATGGAGTGGAAATTGGGGGAGGCTCCATCCGTATCCATGACCGGGGCGTGCAGCAAAAAATGTTCGACCTCCTTGGTTTTACCCGGGAAGAGGCTCAGGAGCAATTCGGATTTTTGATGAATGCCTTCGAATACGGTGCACCTCCCCATGGTGGTATCGCATTCGGTTTTGACCGGCTTTGTGCCATGTTCGGCGGTGTAGAGAGCATCCGCGACTTCATCGCTTTCCCGAAAAACAATGCCGGACGCGACGTCATGATCGACGCACCCGGAGCTGTGAATCCTGCCCAGTTGAAGGAATTGGGATTAAAAATTACGGAATAGCTTCGGAATGAAACAGGGCGGTGCTTCTATCCTCGTCATCTGGCTCACGGTCTTTATTGATCTGTTGGGGTTTAGCATCATCATCCCAATATTGCCCGACCTGGCAGTAACCCTGGGAGGAGGTAAAGTCGCCCTTGCCGTTGCAGCCCTGTATGCATTGATGAACTTCCTTTTTGCCCCGCTTTGGGGCAGTATGAGCGACCGAATCGGACGAAGACCTGTCATCCTGATCAGCATCTTTATCACCGCCCTGGCCCAGTTTTTTTTCGGCTTTATTACCACCTTTTGGATGCTCATGCTGCAGCGTAGTCTGGCCGGGATTGGATCGGCCAATATTTCAGCGGCCAACGCCTATATGGCCGATGTATCCACCAAGGAAACACGCACCCGAAACATGGGATTGATCGGAGCTGCCTTCGGAATGGGCTTTATCATTGGTCCGGTTGTGGGGGGGTATTTGTATGAAGCAGAAGGGATGATGGGCGTGGGTATCGCAAGCGGAATGTTAAGCGTGGTCAATTTGATCATGGCTTATTTATTATTGCCGGAATCGATAAGGGAAAAAAATCCGGAAGCGGTGCGTGTGGTCAATCCCGTCATACCCCTGGTCAAGGCCATGGTTCACCGGGGGATACGGGGTATCTTTTTACTCAATTTTTTGAATATTGCTGCCTTTTCACTGATGCAGGTTACGGCGGCCCTGTTATGGGAAGAACATTTCCTGCTCTCAAAAAAGGAGATCGGATTGATGTTTTCGTTTATAGGCCTCTGTGCCGTACTCGTGCAATTTTTATTGGTCGGCGCACTCAACCGCTGGCTGGGCGAAAAAAGGCTGCTGGTAGTCGGACTGGTGATCATGCTGATCGCGCTGGGTTCCATGCCTTTGGTCCCAACTATTTATTGGGAGCTGGTAACCTTAGCCGGACTCGCATTGGCAACAGGCTGTGTTAATCCAAGTTTGCTTTCCTTGCTTTCCGCACAGGCTGGTCCGAAAGAGCAGGGGAATATTCTGGGATTAAACCAATCATTAGGCTCCTTGGGAAGGGTAGCCGGACCGGTGATGGGCGGGGTGCTGTATGCGATCGATTTTCGTATTCCTTATCTGGGTGCTTCCTTCATTCTTTTATTCGCCTTAATCTTTACTTTTGATCTTTTCCGCAAACGGGTTATTCAGGTATGAAACAACTGCTCTTACTCCATGGCGCCCTCGGGGCTCAATCGCAATTCGACGTGCTCAAAAAAAAGCTGGGAACGGTATACGAATGCCATAGTCTTGATTTTTACGGACATGGAAGTAGCTCTTTTTCCGACTCTTTTGGTATCGAGGCTTTCGCTGCCCAGGTACTAAAATATGTCGACCAGTTCCAGCTTAAAGGATGCGATGTTTTTGGATATAGCATGGGAGGTTATGTGGCGCTGTTCACAGAATACGGACATCCCGGAACCTTCGGAAAGATCATGACCCTGGGCACGAAATTTAACTGGACTCCCGAATCGAGCGAAAGGGAGGCGGCTTTCCTGATCCCGGATACCATGCGGGAAAAAGCGCCAAAATATGTAGAGACTTTGGAAAAACTCCATGGCGACAAATGGCTGCAACTTTGCGAAAAAACCGCAGAAATGATGCGTTACCTGGGTGCAATGCCGCTGATCACAGATATTACTTTAGGGGCAGTGCAAATTCCTGTGAGGGTGGGTATTGGCGATGGAGATAAGATGGTTACCGTGGAAGAAACCATGAAGGCTTTCCGAAGCCTTCAGCAGGGCAGCTTTTTGGTTATGCCAACAACGCCGCATCCTCTGGATCAGGTGAATATGGACAGGCTGGCGTATAAGATCGAGAAGTATTTGGAGTCGTAGTTTCCCCGCCGAAGCTTTTTGAGAAAATATGGAGCTTTCGAAAACTTCGGAAAGCGAAGGCGGGGTTAAGGGTTTCGGGTTATGGGTTTTGGGTTTCGGGTTATGGGCCTTCCGTCATGGTGCGCGGAGCCGAATCACGACGGAAGGATGCGGGCTACAGGAGACAGGGTGCAGGCAGAATTAAACAAACGCCGGAAATCTTCCGGGATCGCTTTCACGCATTAAGGCATAGATGGATTCAAAGACCTCCTCAGCACTTGGTTTGCTGAAAAAATCCCCATCGGTACCATATGCCGGTCTATGGGCTTTGGCGGTGATGGTTCTTGGTTCGGAATCAAGATGGAAATAGCCTTTTTGCTCTTCCAAAACCTTCTGCATCATAAAGCTGGTAGAACCACCTGGCACGTCTTCATCCAAAAAGACAATACGGTTCGTTTTCTTTAAAGAGTCAACGATGGAGTGATGGATATCAAAAGGCAACAAACTCTGCACATCGATAAGCTCCACGCTGATACCCACTTCTTTGAGTTGTTCGATGGCTTCCTGGGCAATTCGTACACAGGATCCATAGGTAACAAGGGTAATATCATTTCCTTCTTCCAGCACTTCGGGAATTCCTAATGGCACTGTGAAGCTGCCAATATTATCGGGCATGGTTTCCTTTAAACGGTATCCGTTCAGGCATTCAATTACCAGAGCCGGCTCATCGCTTTGCAAGAGGGTATTGTAAAATCCTGCAGCCTGGGTCATGTTACGGGGTACCAGCACATGCATGCCGCGAACAGCATGGATGATCATGCCCATAGGGGAACCTGAATGCCAGATGCCTTCTAAACGGTGGCCGCGGGTACGAATGATCACAGGGGCTTTTTGTCCGCCTTTGGTACGGTATTGCAAGGTGGCAATATCGTCGCTCATGATCTGCAGGGCATAAAGCAGATAATCGAGGTATTGAATTTCGGCAATGGGACGTAATCCGCGCATGGCAGTTCCTATCCCTTCGCCAATGATGGTCAATTCGCGAATACCTTTATCGCTAACACGCAGCTCTCCATATTTTTCCTGGAGTCCGGCAAAACCCTGGTTAACGTCACCAATTTTCCCGACATCCTCACCAAATGCAAACACACGGGGATCTCTTTCCAGGGCTTTATCAAAACAGGCTTGAACCACTTCGCGTCCATCGACTACCTCACTTGAATCAGTGAAGACCGGTGCGATTACAGGTACTTTTAAGGCGCTTTGTTCAGATTGACTATGCAAATGGGAACTGTAGCGCTCAAAATTATCCGCATAAAATGATTTTCTCCAATTCACAAGTGCCTGCCGTGCGGCGCCATCAGCGTGGATACTCAGGCGCAATGCCTTATCAACCGTTACTCCGATATCTTTTCTCAGTGGTTCGGTGATCCCTGCCAATTGTTGCGACAGTTCGGCGATCGGAGCGATCCCTGATTCTTGTCCGAGCGTTTCCAACAAGGCACAAACGGAAGAGATATCCGATTTAATACCACTTAAGAAGGACTCGAATGCTTCCTTCTTCATGGTATTTACCTCTTTTTTCCACTCTTTTTCGAGCTTGTCGAGTTCTTCACTTGTTGCGATCCCGGAGGATTCCATCCAGCTCCGCATCTGAATGATACAGTCGTACTCCTGTTCCCATTGCAGACGTTCAGGGGATTTATACCGTTCGTGCGAACCCGAGGTAGAATGCCCCTGGGGTTGGGTAAGTTCCTGTACATGGATGAGTACAGGAGTATGTTTTTCCCGGCACAGGTCAGCGGCTTCCTGGTACGTTTTGCACAGGGCGGAATAATCCCATCCGTTCACCCGGAAAATTTCGAAACCCTTGCCCTTGTCATTGCTCTGAAATCCGCTCAGGATCTCGGAAATATTTTCTTTGGTGGTTTGGTAGCGTGAAGGAACGGAAATACCGTATCCATCATCCCAAACCGACATCAATAAAGGAACCTGCAAAACACCGGCAGCGTTGATGGTTTCCCAAAAGCCGCCCTCTGAAGTCGAGGCGTTTCCAATGGTTCCAAAGGCGACCTCATTTCCTAGATGAGAAAAATCGGTAAAGCCATGGAGGTCTTTGTTTTCGCGATATAGTTTTGAGGCCAGGGCGAGTCCAAGGAGGCGGGGCATTTGTCCGGCTGTTGGTGAAATATCTGCACTGGAATTGTAGCGATCTGTTTGGGGCAACCAGTTTCCGGCATCATCCAGAAGGCGGGAACCAAAATGGCCGTTCATGGAACGTCCGGCTGAGCAGGGTTCTGCCTCCACACTCGGGTGGGCATAAAGTTGGGCAAAAAAAGCGCTGATGGTGCTCATTCCCGTGGCAAACATGAAAGTTTGGTCGCGGTAATAGCCGGAACGAAAATCTCCTTTTTTATACGCTTTGGCCATGGCCAGCTGAGCCACTTCCTTGCCATCACCAAAAATGCCGAATTTGGCTTTTCCGGTAAGTACTTCCTTTCTACCGATCAAGCTGGCCTGTCGGCTCTGAAAAGCAATTTTATAGTCGCTTAAAACTTCTGATTTGAATTCTTCCAGAGTCAACTCCTTGCTTTGTGTTGCCATTCGTTTTGCTTAATCGTTCTTCTTTTTCAAATTTGTTGCAGGTCCTGCAACGCATTCATTAATTCGGTAATGAGGGTATTGTCTTCTTCGATGGCATTACCTACTACCACCACATCAGCACCTGCTCGCCAGGCATTAACGGCCTCGGAAGTGGATCGAATGCCGCCGCCAACCACAATGGGGATCTTCACTGCATCGCGTACAGCTTTTATCATTTGGGCACTCATGGCATATTTTGCCCCGCTCCCCGCATCCATATAAATCAATTTCAAACCCAGCATCTCTCCGGCCAGAGCCGTACACATGGCTATTTCAGGCTTATCCGCAGGAATGGGAACCGTACCGCTGATATAGGAAGCCGTGGTAATACGCCCTCCATCAATGAGCATATAACCTGTAGCTATGGTTTCAAGTCCTGATTTGCGGATATAGGGGGCAGCAACCACCTGCTTGCCGATCAACAATTCCGGGTTTCTACCCGAAATGAGGCTCAGCAATAAAAGGGCATCTGCACGGCTGTCGATTTGAAGCTCGTCGCCTGGAAAAAGCAATACCGGAATATCCGTATTTTTTTTGATCCGTTCTATGGATTCACCTATAGTTCCCGAACTAACCAGACTGCCTCCCAGAAAAATGAGGTCGACTCCACTTTCATTGCAGCGCCTCACACTTTCCTCAAGGTTCTGGATATGATCGGGGTCGATCAGTACAGCCAGCATTTTTTGGCCGGCCGACTGCTTATGAACCAATGAATCGTATACAGAGACGTGCATGAGCAAATTTTTGCAAAGAAAAGCATTTTATAGGAACTAGGCATGAAATCTCTCCGCCTAATCGCCTCCGAGGTGTTCTTTTATCCATTCGTCAAATTCTTTATTTCTGTATGATCACTTCTCCGCTTTGCAGGGCAAGTTCCTTCTCCCAGGCTGCCTTAAGAAAAACTTCTGCCTCCTCAAGTTGTGCAGCGACGGTCAGCCAACACAAAACACTAAAGAAGGTGAGCAGGAATTTCATTTTCGGATTTTTAGTAAAAGTAAGTCCTGCTCAGGAAAATAAAGGGCAGTATCGCGAAAAAAAGAGTCGGGAATCGCCTGATAGGAACTGTAGCCCGCATATTCACGGTTGTTATCGTATAGATAATAATAGTCCATTTTAGCCAGGCGCGAACTGTCTGTATCATTCCTGACCAGGTTTACCCAAGGGTATTTATTTGTTTTGGCTTCATGCTGTATGGAGACATTAATGATCCAGCTATGATCCAAATGAAGGGTGTCCTGTCTTTGTTTCCCCTGTTCGTTAAGGTAGTCCATAATCTCCCCTGATTTCGCATCAAAAGGCCAGGAATAGCTATAGCTAAGATTTGCTAAATTGAAAAAATTAAGTAGCGCTGCTGTACCCAGAATGGCAAGTCCGGAAAGGGCAATTTTTCCATATTTCTTATCCATAGCCAATTCACATGCTTTTATCACCAGCCAGATCAAAGGCAGGAGAAATACCAATGATGTTCGCTCGACCAAAAAAGGTGTTTTAAAAAGCAGGTTCTGCAATAAGGAGGAAAAGCAGAGCATCAGGAATACCAGGCCGTATACAAAAAGGTCGGATTGAAAAAGGTGTTTGATCCTGGTTTCTTTTCGAAAGGATATAAGCAGGCTCAGGAACAGCTGTATCGCAATAGCCAGAAGTACCAGGTGGGCAACCCGGTCTGGCGTTTTAAAGCCCATTGTTCCAAGGAAGAGAGAAGTAAAGGTATCATAAACCAGTCCGGTCTGCCCCCCATACCAAAGCTCATCACCCACACGTAGCTTAATAATTGGCTTCACAATAAGGATAGCCAGAAGAATGGTTGGTAGGGCCAACTCTGCCCAAAAACGCCGGTTAAAGGGGATAGATTTCGTCCAGTTCACAAAAACCAATACTGGAAGCAGGGCCAGATAAAAATTGAGCCAGGTGAAATTTGCCAGTACGGCCAGTGCTGCCCAGGTTAATGTTAAACGATACCGGTATTGGCTCAGGGAATAGATACTTGCCGCCGTGAAGGCAAGCGCCAACCCATAACCACGGCAGAGACTAAAAAACTCGAGCAGAAAAGAATTGAAAAAACAAAATACAAAGGCCATGACCTGCAAGGGTATTGAGCTTAATTTACCAAGAAGGCGGATGCTGAACCATGCATAAAGCAAAAATGCCAGGACGTTGGGAAGCCTGTATATAAAGGGTTCTGAGAGGGAAATCCATTCCTTATTTTGCTGGATTATCCATACAAAAAGCGAGTTTAAAAGATGGGAATTGGAGCCGAGTCCCTGGTAACTGAAGATATTCGACAGACTTCTGTCTGCCAGAGATTCTATTGTCCAGATCTCATCGTAAGTAAGCGGAATGGCCCAGGCGCGAAGGAAGACATAAAGGAAACAAAGAATAGCCGCTGCATATGGCCAATACGGTATCCGCTTTTTCATGCGCGAACAATTTCGCGTTTTTTTGGTCAAATAACAATCTGCGACTAATTCCTATCTTTCCGCCATGAAACAGGCAAAGTATAGCTTGGGCGTGTTGCTGCTTTCGATGGCCGTCATCTTTATTATCCGGGTGGTGATTGCCGATAGTGCCAATTCACTTACCTGGGACGTATTTGGCTACTACCTTTATCTCCCGGCTTATTTTATTTATGATGACCCCACCCTCCAGAATATGGATTGGGTCAATCATATCATAGAAACTTACCATTCAACGGGTACCTTATACCAGGCCGTACAGGTTGAATCCGGAAATTGGGTGATGCGCTATCCGGGCGGATTGGCAGTCCTGAATCTCCCGGCTTTTCTTGTGGCGGATATTCTCGCAGAACCCTTGGGATATGTGCGCGATGGATTTTCCAAACCGTATCAATTCGCCTGGGTATTCGGAAGCATGCTGTATGCTTTTCTTGGCCTTATATTTTCGCGAAAACTGCTCTTAAAATATTTTTCAGATTCCTGGACTGCCGGCATTTTAGTCCTGCTGGTTTTTGGCACCAATTACCTGGAGATAGCTACCTATGCGAATCCGCTTTCCCATAATTTTCTCTTCGCCTTGTATGCCGTGGCTTTGTATAAAATTAGCGGCTGGTCGGAGAAGATCCCTGCTGGAAGCGCATTATTTGTAGGGATCCTAATCGGGTTGATCACCATGTGCCGGCCGAATGAGGGTCTTTTTATCCTTGTTCCCCTTTTATGGAAATCGGCGCCGTGGAGCACAACAAGACCTTATTTAGCCTTTCTGAAGGCCAATTTGAAAGCACTTTTAAGCGCCGCTTTGGGTTTGTTACTGGGAGGACTGCCGCAGCTGCTTTATTGGAAATACGCAAGCGGACAATGGTTCTATTATTCCTATCAGGATAATGGCGTGGGCTTCGATTTTTTTGCGCCGCATACCTGGGAATTTCTCTTTAGCTACCGCAAAGGATGGTTTGTTTATACCCCGCTAATGTTTTTGGCAACGATCGGTTTTATCAGGTTGTATCATGTTAACCGACAACTATTTATCCCCTTTTTTACCTTCTTCCTGATCAGCCTGTATATTGTATCATCATGGACGGTTTGGTGGTATGGAGGGGGAAGTTACAGTTCAAGATCGATGGCTTCCGCATATTTGATCATGGCCTTTCCCCTGGGCTATGTATTGATGTGGCTAAAAGAAAGGGGCAGCCTGGTTTGGATCAGCACCCTGGTCATAGTGGTGCTGATGACCATCCTGAACCTTTTTCAGTTCTGGCAGTTCAAAGCTAAAATTATTGACGGTGAGCGAATGACAGGAGCCTATTATTGGCAAATTTTCGGAAAAACATCCATACCAAAAGGAGCAGAAAAGTTATTGCTCGTTGAACGACAGGCTGTAGCGCACGAGCGCATGCCTGATGACACCTCGGAGTTATCCCGCTCGGTTCTTTTTGAAGAGTGGCTGGGAACGAGCTCCGGGCAGGAAAACCAGGTGAAACTCAACTGGCCGGATGGAAGCAGGGAAGCGGTATGTCAGCTGGATGAAAGCCATTCCTTTACCCGTGCATTTGAGATGGGGTACGAAGAAATTACTTCAAAGGAATATGCCTGGTTGCGGGTAAGTGCTGAAATTTATATCCCCGATTCTGTCAATGCAGAACCGCCTATGTTGGTCACTCATTTTATGTACAAAGAGCGGCAGTACAAATACACCACCACCGAATACCTGGGGCCAACCTTAAAAAGAGGAGAATGGCAACGCATAAGTATGGATTATATGACCCCGGAAGTGAGAAACAAGGCGGATAAAGTAAAAATATACCTGTGGTACCGGGGAAAAGACCCCATTTATGCGCGGAATCTGGAGGTCATCAAATACGAACCTAAAACTGCTCCATAAGATCCGCAACCTGTTTCACAATGGCAATATCAGCCGGTGCCCAGTTCATATGAGGAAGATCATGGTAACTGAGCCAGCGGAATTCTTCATGTTCCTGGAGCTCGATCTCTCCATCCGGCAATTCGCAAACGATCGGAATAAGGCGGATCAGCTCTTTTCCGTCCTGCCACCACACATGGGAGAGGGTCATGATGGGAATTATGCTGACGCGTAACTCTTCTTCAATTTCCCGGATGATCGCGTTTTTTTGGGTTTCTTCCAATTCTACCTTTCCTCCGGGAAATTCCCAATGACCGGCTAAGTGCTGTTTTTCTGAACGCTTAACTGCCAATACCTGACTGTTTTTCAGGATTATGGCACAAACTACGTTGAGGTAAGGTTTTTCCATAATCAGGATAATATGCGTAATCGTACGTCGCCAATTCGTGCATGCTGCAGACTGAGAATATGAAACTCAAAGCGGTCGATAGCCAGGGTTTCACCTATTTCAGGCAAACTTTCGTAGCGGGCTATGATATACCCACCCAAAGTTTCATAATCCCCTTCCGGAATGTCAAGTTCGTATGTTTCATTCAAATAATCAACTTCCAGTCGTGCAGAAAGGCGAAATTCAGTATCACTTATTTTTTCTTCCGTCAGGTTTTCTATATCGTGTTCGTCATCGATTTCACCGAATATTTCTTCCAAAATATCTTCGATTGTAACAATGCCGGCAGTACCGCCAAATTCATCGACCACCACCGCCAAGCTTTTTCGATTCGCCGTAAATTTTTTAAGAAGTTCATTGGCGGGCATAGATTCGGTAGCGATCACAATTGGGATCATACTTAATTTTATACTTTCCGGATTATGGAACAGGTCAACCTGATGCACGTAGCCAATGATATTGTCAACCGAATCTTTGTAAACCAACACTTTGGAATGCCCGCTTTCGATAAAAGTGTCCCATAGCTCATCGATGCTGTCATTTAGTTCTACAGCAACGACTTCATTTCTTGGCACCATACATTCACGTACCTTAACCTGGTCAAAATCGAGGGCGTTTCGGAAAACTTCCGTATCCAGCTCCGATTCTTCCTCCGTATCCATATTGATACTTTCGGAGATATAATGGTCGAGATCGACCTTGGTAAAAAGCAGTTCCTTTTGTTCCTTATCGTTGCCGGTCAACAGGCGCAAAAAGTGCTCGGCTATCCAGTTTACAGCCCATACAAGGGGCCATAACAAATAATAGATTACCTGAAAGGGGAATATTAATGGAGGAAGAAGGGTGTCGGCATTCAGGTTAAAAATTACTTTGGGAAGAAATTCAGCCACTACCAGGATCAACAAGGTAGATAATAATGTTTGAATGAGCAGATTTAAAAATTCGTAGGAAGCCCAGGGTGCAGTTTCAAACCAATGAAAAAGAACCCCTTCCATAAAAATACCATAAACAACCAGTGCCACGTTGTTGCCAACAAGGACAGTACTGATAAAACGTGAAGGTCGTTTTATGTAGTTAGATAAAATCTTTCCCCATAATACTCCCTGTTTGTTTTTGAGCTCAATACGCAGCTTGTTCGACGACAAGAAGGCAATCTCTATCCCTGAAAAAAAGGCAGAGAGAATGAGCATGAATAAGATAACAAGTCCCGAATGACTCTCCATGGAAGCGTGCAGTAGTACAAATTACCGCCTTTTTTTTGGCTTTGCGTTTTTTATCGGGAATTTTCTTTTAAGAAAGATCAGGATCCCGAGTAGCATGGTGAAAAGATAGAATACGTAAAACTTGGAACGTAAGGGACCTTCGGCGATCAATACCCAGGTTCCTACCACAAAGGAGAGTCCGGCAAGCGCTATCCATGCAAGCTGGTTAATCTTTTTCATTGACGCTGATTTCACCCTTTACTTTAAAGATTCTGTATTCAGTAAAGTTTTGATTCGACTCAAAACCTTCGCCGTAGATAATGTTTTCGGGCGTGGTAATTTTAACAAAAGCATCGGTATAAATTTTTCCGGTGTTTTGGTCCCAGATGAGTTTATCGGTATTCAATTTTTCATCCTTATAATTGACCAAACGCACATCGTTTCTCAATTCTATGATCTTTTTGAAATCGTAGGAGATCCCATAATTGGCTTTTAAGGAATTTTCGATGGTTCCATTTGATCCATAAAAATTCCCATCCACACCCTGGTCGAAAGTAGTATAGGTCTCTTTTCCCGGGTGACGATCCAACACAGGAGCCGTAATGATGGCTTTTAAAGTTCCCGAATCACTAAAACGCATTTCTACGTCTTCGGCGTGTTCGGTAAAAACGGAATCATTCAGGATCTTTTCGACCTTTTCCTTGTCTTTGCTCAGGTCGCAGGATGCAGAAAACAGGACAAAACAAAACCCGAAAAGTAAGGCGCTGTATCCGGTGAGGGGCATTACTTTTCGGGCTGTTTTGATCATATGCGCCGTTTAAAATTTTAGAATCTGACCTTGGTACTCAAATTCGGGTAGCAGCCAAGGGTGTAAGTATCCCCTTCGTTAATGCTTCTGAAAAAGGCTTCCTCTTTGGTTGGGAAGTAGCGGCTGTACGTTGCAATACGTCTGTTCGCAGCACCGGCAATTCCTGAGTCCACATTTTTCGCTTTGATGTATTGATCAACCACCACCCAGTAAATGGCTTTGGCGTCAAATTCAGTACATCCGCTGGCGGCTTGCAAGTAGGCATCACCGATCAGAATAAAGGCTTCTCCTTTGTTCGGGTTAATCTCCAGGGCTTTTTCTGCGTATTTTTTTGCCTGTAAATGGTTCCGGTTTGCCAGGGCGATTTTTGCCATGGTGATATAGTCATTCACCTTCAGCCCGTCATCTCCCTCACTGTTAATGGCATTTTGATAAACCTCAAGTGCTTTGCTGTAATTTTTCCGCGCCTTGTATGCAGCAGCCAGATTTCTGTAGCCAACGGCATTCGGGTTGACTTTCAGGTAGGCTTCAGAAACCTTGAAGTACAGATCGGTATTTGTACAGTTCGCATTATTGAGGAAGAGAAGGATCTTATCCATCAGCTCAATGTTTGTTGGATCTGCATTAAATTTAGGCGTATAGATATTTGTCAGGGTCTCACAGTCGAGATAAGAAGCAGCCAGGGTATTCAGGTTTTCCTGAGCAACCGACCAGGCTTCTTTTACAGCATACACCACAGAACCTTCCGGTTCGGTGATCACCTTGTCAACGGTAATGTCGAAACTATCAATATTCGTGATGGTATAACGTGGCGAGTTATAGTTCGGTTTTAAGGTAAAGACCATACCCTCTTTAAGCGATTCTGCTTTTTCAGAAGTAAAGGTATTTTCCACCAACCCGCTGATTGTTACCGGTGTGGTGTACAATCCCAGTTTTATGGTTTCACCGGGGTGTTTAATATTGTAATCGATGATCGCGGTGAGGTTTTCATACGACTTAAGGATATCATCTTTGCTCCGCAGTTTTTTTCTCTCCAAAGCAACAAGCGTTTTGAAATAGGGAACGATCAGGTAATTTTCGATCCTTACGCTGTCAAGAAGGATGGATTCTTCTATCAAGGCAAGTCCTTTTTCAGGATGCTCTTTGTCCATATCCAAAAGCGTAGTTCCCCATTTCCCTTTCACATAACCTTCTCTTCCGAAATATTCGATGCGTCGTTTATAGATCAGGACGATAGTATCCATGACCTGCTGTTTTTTCACAGAATCTTTGGCTTGGTCGTATTTCCAGCTGTAAATTTCAATTCCATCAACATAAAATTGTTCTTTATGACAGGGTGCATTATGCCAGATATACAACCAGGGTTCAGAAGCTGATTCATATTGTTTGAATTTTACATCTTCATGCATAAGGGAATAATTCCGGATGGTAAGCGCGCTGTCTTTTCCATTTGGATTGCAGTCGCTTACTTGCGCCTGCGCATTCATTCCCAACAATACAAGTCCGATAAGCAGTGTTCTTTTCATGTTCTCACTCAATTTTACGTTTGTTAAACCATTTGTCGTTGAGAGAAACTCCCACAACAAATCGCCAGTAGTTTTCTTTGATCAGGTTATTTGTTAATGTTCCTCGTTGAAGGTATTCAACCGAAATGTCGAGACTCGAAAAAATGTTTTCAATCCTGAACTCTTCATTTACGCTTCTTGTCCTCAATGGTAGTCCTATGCCAAAACTGATGCCAAGATCAGTAATATCGGTTCCATCAAAGCGCAAATTGGTCTTGCCATACCGCGCCCCTACACGGTATTCGGCCTTTGCCAGGTACTTGATATTTGGATCATGAAAGTTAACCGATGGTCTCCAGGCGAAACCAATCCCGCCTTGCCAGGCATCCGTTAAATTCTGCTTTTCAAATGGGCTCCGGAACTCCGACCAGCGTTGCATCCTGTAATCAAGGGCCAGACGCCATTTGTCATTATTGCCCGAAAGCATATACCCAAAGCCAATGGTACTCGGAAGGGTCGTTTTTCCTTTTTGTGAGTTGTCCAGTAAAACCGTGTCGAGTACAAATTCCCTGTCGCCGGAGAGCACATAGGTTCTGGCAAAGAAGGTCCGGTCGTTATTAAGCTGTGTAGAGAGCGAATAAGTAACACCAAAATGATGTTTGATATAGACCGAATCTTTGTGAATGGTCTCTTTTCCTGAGGTGGAATCAAACTGGCGGCTTTTTTTCACCACAAGTTGGCGGGTGTAGTATTGTGCTCCGGCTTCATACATAAAGCCACGAACAAAGTCTGTTGAACTTTCGCGGTAATTTTGTTGCGAACTTGTATTCGGATATTCAACGGACCGGCTAAAGGTGGTTTGTCCATGTAAATAGGAAACCTGTGCGCCTACCGAAAAATGATTACCTATGGTTTTTCCGGTTCCCAAAAAGTAGCGGGTTATCCCTCCATTTCCACTCAACACATCCCGGTAATTCCCCTGGGTGCTGTCGTGTTCGAATACGATATTGTACGACAGGCTGCTAAAAGGGGTGGCACCAAAGGCAAAGCCCCAGTTTTTTTTCTTATTCACCTGAAAGCCCAGGGCGAAGTAAGCCAAAGAAGCGCCATTTGTTGCCAGATTTTCATCTCCCTGAGCAATGGTACCCACAAAACTCCGTGCTCCGAATTTAAAATTTGTCCTTGTCAGGGCACTGTACGAAGCAGGGTTGAGCAGGTACATGTTCATCGAACTGCGCATTGCTGTACCGGTTTGTCCCATCGCCTGCTGGTCAGCAAAACCCTGGAAAAATGTCTGACCCATTCCAAAACGGGAGTAAGGCGACTGGGTCAATATCTGCGCATGCAGGGTCGTTCCCAAAACGAATAAAACAGAAGTGAAAACGAGTTGTGAGGCTTTACGCATTGAGCGATTGCTTATATTGAAGAATAGTATTCAAACCGATCAGAACCAGATTTGGCGCTGCAAATATGCCCTTTTTAAGGTTCTTCTCAAAGAAGGAGGCATCTCCTCCGGTAATTAGCACTTGAAGACCGGGAAATTTTTCTTCATAAAGGCTGATCTGGTACAAGGTTTCACCCAAAACACCCTGCTTCACGCCCTGGAGCATGCTTGATCGGGTAGTGTCACCGATAAATCCATCCGGCTCTTCCCAGCTTAGCAGAGGCAATTTTTCTGTATAGGTATGCATGGCTTTTAATCGCATTTCTATTCCCGGACTAATACTTCCTCCAAAATAGTTCCCCTTCTCATCCATGATATCAAAGGTGATACAGGAACCTGCATCGATAACCAGACAGGCTGAAGCAGGGAACACATGCCGTGCGCCACAAATAGCCGCGATACGGTCTTTACCCAGGGTAGACGGAGTAGTATACCGAATGGTTACAGGCAAGGCTGTATTCAGGTCAAACACTTCATATTCAAAACCGAGTTCATTTGTTACAGGCAATGTTTGTACACTCGACATAAACCAATTGTCAGGTTTGTAACGGGCATGCGCTTTTTGTACGGATTTCCATTCTCCATAAGGCATGCGGCCACTTTCAATGAGTAATTCTCCATCGAATACCGCCCATTTTACACTTGTGTTTCCTATATCAATGATGCCGTTCATAATTCTACCCACCTGAGTTCCTTGGCCCCATAAATTTGCTGCTCTTCATTTTCCTCCACCCGAAGCCTACCCCATTCATCAACCCCCATTACTTTGCCTTTAAACAAACGTCCGTTTTTTTCAAAGGTTGTGAGCGACCCAAAAAAGAGCAGGTTTTCATGGTAGTCTTTTGAAATACGCCATTCTTCCTGTATGGAAGATAGGCGCCATTCAAGTTCTGCGGTCAGCTTTGGATAAACTTCATCCGGATAAATGTTTCGTTCGGACAGGGTCGACAAAGATGCAGCTCTTGGGAGACTTCCAAAATCTTTTTGATTGACATTCAGGCCGATACCAATCACCGTTGAAGTGAGGAATTGGCCCTGTATGCTATTTTCAACCAGGATACCGGCAATTTTTTGGCGATCGACAAGAATATCGTTCGGCCATTTAATTTTTGCTTCAGGCAAATAAGCCCGAACACATTGAAGTACGGCCAAAGAAACGGCCATATTCAATAAAAACTGTTTTTCGACCGGAATTTGAAGTTCGAGCGCCAGGCTCATATAAATATTTTCACCTTCATTCCCCGCCCAGGTATTTCCCATTTGCCCTCTTCCTTTTTCCTGAAAGTCGGCGCGAATGGCAGTTCCATGAGCGATCTTGCCCGATTCAAAGAGGAGCCGGCAATGGTCGTTGCTGGAAGAAATACGCGGATAACGGAGCGTTTGAATACGAAAGCTTCGGATATAGGTAAGGGAGTTGGTCAAAAAATTGCCGTAATTTGCACACAAAAATAAGGCTTCTTAGTGATGGCGAAAAAAAACAGTATAGATTCGGGACGATTTCTGGCCGATGTGATCGTAAAAGGGATGGAAGAAAAGAAGGCCAAAGACATTGTGGTGATGGATTTGAGGGAAGTAAAAGGTTCCGTTACCGATTTTTTCGTGATCTGTGAGGGTGAGAGTGACAAACAGGTTCAGGCGATAGCCCGATCAGTTGAAGAGTTTGTCGACAAAGAAGTGCATGAAGACCCCAGCCACCGCGAAGGTTTTGAGAACAGCGAGTGGATCCTGCTCGATTATTTTAACGTCGTTGCCCATATCTTTATCCCTGAAAAACGTGAATTTTTTGCCCTCGAAGAACTATGGGGCGATGGAGAGATTACGCGGTATTAAGTATTGACGGTTGTGGCGGAGAGGTCCTTACTTTGTCTCCCGATACCCGAAACCCACAATCCCAGACAGGTGATCAACCCATTCACCAGCAAAATTTCATAGCTAAAGGTATAGCCAAACCATTCCGGACTATTAAATGCGATCCAGAAGGAAATCAAAGGGGCAGCGATACAGATAAAAGGCGTTAACAGGTCATTAACCTGCCGTTTGGAGAACATCCCAAAAGCGAATAAACCAAGAAGCGGCCCATAAGTATAGGAAGCCACTTTAAAGATGGTTTTGATCAGGCTTTCATCATGGAATTCCCGTGCTACGATCATCACGACCATGGTAAGGACCGAAAAGCCCACGTGTACTTGTTTGCGTATGGATTCCTGTTTGTTGAGCTCCTTCTTTTCGATGCCTAAAATATCAATACAAAAAGAAGTGGTAAGGGCAGTTAATGCCGAATCGGCGCTGGAATAAGCGGCTGCAACCAGTCCTAACACAAAAAACACCCCGACTATGGCGGGAAGGGTGTCTCCCGTAGCAATAAATCCATACAGGTCATCGCCTTTAACCGGAATGGCCAGTCCCATTTTGTGGGCATAGGCATAAAGCAAAACGCCCAGACTCAAAAAAAGCAGGTTAACGAACATGAGCACAACGGTGAAGCTCACCATATTCTTTTGCGCCTCACCCACATTTTTGCAGGTCAGGTTTTTTTGCATCATGTCCTGGTCCAGGCCTGTCATTACCAAAGCGATCAAGGCACCCGATAAAAATTGTTTATAGAAGAACTTCGCATTTCCGGCATCGTCCATGAAAAAGGTTCTTGAATAATCGGATTCGCTTACATAACGCATCATCTCACCAAATCCCCAACCCATTTCCTGACCGATCAGGTAGATCGTTGAGCCCAATGCCAGCAGCATAAAAGCGGTTTGCAGCGTGTCGGTCCATACTATTGTTTTCATACCCGCCCGGAAGGTGTACAACCAAACCAGGAGAATACTGAGGATAACAGTAAGCCAAAAGGGAACACCCAAACTGTCGAATAAGATCAGCTGCAGCACATTGACCACCAGGTACATGCGCAGGGCAGAACCCATCAATCGCGACAACAGAAAAAAGGAGGAACCGGTTTTATGGGATACCGGTCCGAAACGCTGTGCCAGATAGGTATAGATGGTTGTGAGGTTCAGCCGGTAATAGAGCGGCATCAATACAAAAGCAATCAGCACATAACCGGGAATATACCCCAACACCATCTGCATATAGGAAAACTGATCGGTGGCGACCATACCCGGTACGGAGATAAACGTCACGCCCGACAAAGAAGCACCGATCATCCCAAAAGCCACCAGCCGCCAGGAAGAACTTCGGTTGGCGGTGAAATAGGCTGCGTTATTGGCCTGCCGGGAGGTGAGCTGCGAAATAATAAATAACAGACCAAAGTATCCGGCCAGGCAGATAAGAATGAGTGTTGTATCCATTCGTCATGCAAATAAGGCAAAAGCAAGCCAAGGCCAAAATCTGTTTGAGCAAAATCACGTTATCCCGCCCAGATTTCATAGTTTTGAAAGCCCTAAAGCAAAAGCATGTCAGTTAAAATTCATCATACAGATAAAGCGCAACCTGTTACTTCCGAAGCCCGGATGCACCTGGTAAGCAAAGACCATAAATGGACAGACCTGGGTCTCGAAAAAGAGGAGATCGACTATATCAAATCCCAGATCAAAAAAGAAAAAGGACTGATCCAGCTCGGTTCTCTTGGTATGGTTAACGTGATCTGTGTTGACCTGGGCGAAAAAGACAGCGTAAAAAGAAGAGAGTCCCTGCGGAAATCGGGAGCGACCTTTTGCGGAATGGTGAACGGAGCCGGAGCAAAGGCAGCACGTATTATCGATCATACCGATTCTGCCTACGACTGGTTTGATGCAGCAGAAGGCCTTGCCCTGGCAAATTACCAGTTTTTAAAATACCGGAAAGATTCAGGCAAAGAGCAAAACAGCCTCGATACCCTGGCCATTCAGGCGAAACATGCAGGCGACGAACAACTTCATCGTCTGAATTGCCTGGTTGCTTCCGTATTTTGGGCCAGAGACCTGGTAAATGAACCCGTAAATACCCTCGACGCCATACGTTTGGCCGATGAAGCGGAAGTACGCGGGAAACAGGCGGGAATCAAGGTTGAAGTATTGAACAAATCGAAACTGGAATCCTTAAAATTTGGCGGACTCCTCGCCGTTAACCTGGGAAGCCAAACGCCTCCGACCTTTACCATCATGGAATACAAACCCAAAAAGGCGGTCAATAAAAAACCGATCGTGCTGGTAGGAAAAGGAGTGGTTTATGATACGGGTGGACTGAGCCTCAAGCCAACAGCCGGCATGGATACCATGAAATGCGATATGGCGGGTGCCGCAGCGGTTATGGCTGCCATTTACGGTGCCGCCAGCATGGAATTGCCCGTTCACGTTGTTGCCCTGATCCCGGCTACAGATAATCGCCCGGGTGAAATGGCCTATACAAACGGGGATGTTATCACCATGTACAACGGCATGACAGTCGAGGTTTTAAATACCGACGCTGAAGGCCGGATGATCTTAGCCGATGCCCTTGCCTATGCCGGTAAATATGACCCGGAAGTGGTTCTCGATTTTGCCACATTAACCGGAGCCGCAGCCGCTGCGATCGGGCAGTATGGTATCGTATGTATGGGTACTGCTGATGACAAAGTGAAAAAAGAAATGAAAGTGGCCGGAGATGAAGTTTATGAGCGATTGGTAGAATTTCCGCTTTGGGATGAATACAAAGAACTCTTAAAAAGTGATATCGCCGACTTAAAAAATATAGGCGGTCCGGTTGGTGGTGCCATCACGGCAGGTAAATTCCTGGAGCATTTTGTAAGTTATCCCTGGATGCACTTTGATATTGCCGGCCCTGCATTTATTAAGGGACCAGATACTTACCGTGGTAAAAACGGTACCGGTTCGGCTGTGCGGTTTATTTTGAATTATTTGGAAAACAGAGCGAAAAAATGAGCAAAGAATCGATACGGGTAGCCATTAGTATGGGCGATTTTAATGGTATTGGTGTTGAGGTGGTTTTAAAAGCCCTGAGCAACCCCAAAATGACGGAGATATGTACGCCTTGTATTTATGGGTCGTCCAAGGTGATCTCTTTCTATAAAAAGATGCTCAACCTCAACGACATGCACCTGAATATCGTGAAGAGTGCTGCTCAGATCCAAACTCGTAAACTTAACCTGATCGCCTGCTGGGAAGAGGAAACACCGATTACTCCCGGAACTCCTTCGGAAGCGGCTGGTGCCTACGCTTTCAAAGCTCTGGAAGCCGCGGTTCGCGACGTGAAAAACGGGGAGATGGATGTTTTGGTAACCGCCCCTCTCGATAAATCAACCGTGAACACAAAGGATCGTCCTTTTAACGGCCATACCGAATACCTGGCAGAAAGCGACGGTGCCACCCGTCATATGATGCTGCTTGTTTGCGATGAATTACGTGTCGGACTGGTAACCGGACATGTTCCTTTAAAAGAGGTGGCATCCAAAATTAACAAGGAAGTGATCATGGATGCTATCGCCATGTTGCACGACACCCTGAAATCGGATTTCGGCCTTACCAAACCCCGCATTGCAGTTTTGGGATTGAACCCCCATGCCGGAGACCAGGGTTTGCTGGGTGATGAGGAGACGAAATATATTTTACCGGCTGTGAAAGACGCTGTAGGTGTAGGTATTTACGCCTTCGGGCCATATCCGGCTGATGGATTTTTCGGTTCGGACGAATTCAAAAAATTCGACGCAGTTTTAGCCATGTACCATGATCAGGGATTGGTCCCTTTTAAACTCCTGGGTTTTGAAGACGGTGTAAATTATACGGCAGGACTTTCTTTTGTACGTACCTCTCCTGACCACGGAACAGCTTATGCTATAGCCGGACAGGGAACAGCCATTGAAGCCAGCCTTAGAAACGCCATTTACCTGGCTATTGATCTCCACCGGCGAAGGAAGCAAATAAGCGAAAACAGTGAAAAGCCATTGCGTTTCAGCGCCATGAGAAGAGAACGTTTCAGAATGGATTTCTAAATTGAAGAATCACCGTTTAAATGGGCTGAGGTACCAAAAAGGATTCAAATACCCCCGTTCGCAAAAGAGTAGTATTAATTCGTCAATCTTTGAAGGTATTTTGTACCTGTGTTGCATATGAAGACGCAGAAGGAAAATAACCCGCAATCCGCTCAGTTTAAAGTACTGGTCGTTGACGACTCAAGATTGATACGCAGTTTATTGCGTGTTATTCTGGAGCAGAATTATGAAGTTTTTGAAGCAGATAACGGAGCTACCGGATTGACGCGGGCGCTTGAAGTAATTCCGGATCTCGTCATTACCGACCTCATGATGCCTGAGCTTGATGGCTACGAAATGATACAGGCCATGCGAAGGATTGAACGTGTGGCCCATATTCCTGCCATCATGCTTACTTCTGTTGATACCGAGTTCAATGAGCTGGAGGGTTACCGGGTTGGAATTGACGCCTATTTGCTTAAACCTTTTACCAAAGACCAGCTTTTGGTGCGTGTTGAGGGAATTATACGCAACAGATTATTAGCCTACAAAGCATCACATATATACAGGAACAGTGGCGACCAGATGCAGCGCGGACTGGATATGGAAGCTTCTTTCGGTGACCGGCTCACCCGCCACGTTGAACGCGAACTCAACAATACAGAATTAAAAGTAAAACATTTGGCCGATGCCATGGCGATGAGCGTTTCTACCTTCGAACGCAGGGTAAAGGAACATTTTAGTACTTCACCCAAATTGTTCATCCGGGATTACCGTCTGGAAAACGCCATGCGCATGTTAAAAGCGAGGAGAAGCAATGTTAGTGGGGTAGCAAGGGAATGTGGCTTCGATAATATTTCTTATTTTTCACTTTGCTTCCGCGAAAAGTTCGGCTTTAGTCCCTCTGAGGTATTGAACCTTCCTGCGACCATGTAATTTTTTTCCTGAGCAATTGATATCGGGCACGCTAAATGCATTAGAAACGAGCGACCTTTGTAGTTCAGGGGAGTAGCGTTGATGCTGTCAGATATTTTTCAAACTTTTTTATTCAGTATTTCCCCGCTCGGTGAAGGCCGGGTAGGGATTCCGTTCGGGATGGTGAAAGGCCTTCATCCCTTGTTGGCTTATGGAGTCGGAACAACAGCAAATTTGCTCGTTTTTCCGCTTTTTAACTTCCTCCTCAATACCTTCGACAAGCGGCTATGGAAATTCAGGCCTTATAAATCGAGAAGCATAAAGATGATCCGCAATGCAAAGAACGGGGTTGGGGCAAAGATCCATAAATATGGTTTTTGGGGATTGATGATCTTTGTGATGATCCCTTTGCCCTTCACCGGAGCCTATATGGGCGTGGTGGCAGGACGTGTACTGAACGTGGAAACCCGCAGCGCCTTTAAAGCGATAAGTATCGGTATTCTTATTTCCTCTACCCTAATCGCATTGGCGACCTTTTTTAGTATGATGGGAATTAAATTATTGTAGCGCTTACCTTTCGAATAATAGTTTTCAAATTCAATTCTTTACCCTAACTTTGCGCCCTTGTTCAAAAAAGCCATGACGAAGGCATTTGCGGAGGATGGGATTGAAATAGGAAAGCTGACAGATGGAGTTCATACCCTGAACTGGCATTTGGATGCATCTTTTTTTAAGGCTTTTGAGGGCAGCTTGATAGAGGATGGTAATTTTGAAGCTACCTTGCGCCTGGAAAGGATGGAGGGAGTATTCAGAGCAAATCTGGGCGTAAAAGGAGCAGTTGTAACACCCTGCGACAATTGTCTGGAGGAAATTGCCGTTCCGCTTAAAAGTGAACTTGATTTTGTGATCAAACTTACGGGGGTACCCCAGGAAGATGACAGTGATAATGAAGTGTTCTATATCTTAGACAGCGATCCCCGCTTCTTTGTATCGCAGCATATTTATGATCTTGTTTATCTTGGATTACCTATCCGGAAAACCTGTGAAGATCCTGGAAACACCCCAAAGTGCAACCTGGAAGTTCTCAAACGTTTGAACACGGAAGAACAAATTAATGACGCAGAGGAAGGCAACGACCCGCGTTGGGACAAACTAAAAGACTTGTTTAATTAATAAAAAATGGCACATCCTAAACGAAAAATCTCGAAAACGAGAAGAGACAAGAGACGGACGCACCACAAATTGGGTGAAAAAGCATTATTCGTTGATCCGAATACCGGCGATATTTCTCAATACCACAGGGTGAATCTTGAAACCGGCATGTACAAAGGGATCAAGGTAATGAAAGGCACCAACGAAGAATAAACCTACCGGATGCGGTTAGGATTAGATATCATGGGCGGGGATTTTGCCCCCCTGGAAGCATTAAAAGGTTCCGTGAATGCGCTAAAGCATATTGACGGGATCGATTTGGTGTTGTTTGGTGACAAAACGATTGTTGAACCCATTGCACAGGCAGAAGGGATAGACTTATCGGCTTTTGAATTCGTTCATTGTCCGGAAGTCATTTCTATGGGCGAACATCCCACCAAAGCGCTGACCCAAAAGAGAGAGTCCAGTATTGCTATTGGTTATCAACAACTCAAAGAAAAGAAAATTGACGCCTTCATCAGTGCCGGGAATACCGGGGCCATGATGGTTGGCGCCATGTTCAGTGTAAAGGTGGTAGAGGGCGTTTTCCGTCCTGCCATTTCATCCATCTTGCCTAAAAACACGGGCGGTATTGGTCTCCTGCTCGACGTAGGTGCGAATGCCGACTGTAAACCCGACGTACTCTACCAATTTGCCGTACTCGGATCTTTGTATTGTAAGAACGTTTACAAGATTGATAACCCGCGGGTTGGCCTTTTAAATATTGGAGAAGAAAAGGAAAAAGGGAACCTGGTAACCCAGGCAGCCCATAATCTGATGGCTGATACAAGCGATTTTAATTTTATCGGAAATGTGGAAGGCCGTGATCTTTTTATCGACAAAGTAGATGTTGTGGTTTGCGATGGATTTACAGGCAATATTGTATTAAAAGCCTGTGAGTCGATGTATTACCTGCTCAAAAAACGCGAAATCAAGGATGAATTTCTGGACCAGTTCAATTATGAACCACACGGCGGAAGTCCGATCCTGGGTATAAATGCTCCTGTGATCATTGGTCACGGGATTTCAAAAGCAGTTAGTTTTGAAAACATGATCCGACTGGCCAAAGAAACGGTCGAATCAGGTTTAATTGATAAAATTAAATCATCCTTTTAAATTGGCCGAAAACACAATGAATAAAATCCGCGCAGCCATTACCGCAGTGGGCGGGTATGTACCACCCGATGTACTTACCAATGCCGATCTTGAAAAAATGGTTGAGACCAGCGACGAGTGGATCATGTCGCGTACGGGAATTAAGGAGCGCCATATCCTCAGAGGGGAAGGAAAAGGGGTATCAGAAATGATGTTCCATGCGGTAAGCACAATGTTGGAAAAGAACAATATTGACCCGCTGGAGATCGATTTTATCCTCTGCTCTACCATCACCGGCGACATGATTTTTCCGGCTACTGCAAATATTCTCGGCGACCTTATCGGCGCTAAAAATGCCTGGGGCTTTGACCTGGGTGCCGCTTGTTCCGGCTTTTTGTACGGAATGGAAGTGGCTTCGAAAATGGTGGAATCGGGCAAATACAAAAAAGTTCTTCTGGTAGGGGCTGATAAGATGTCATCCATCATCGACTATACCGACCGCAATACCTGTATTATTTTTGGCGACGGGGCAGGCTGTGTGCTGCTTGAACCGGATACTGAAGGCTATGGTGTTCAGGATTCGATCTTAAAAAGTGACGGCGCAGGGCGGCTTTACCTTCATCAAAAAGCAGGGGGATCGGCAAAACCACCAACGCACGAAACGGTTGACGCCCGGGAACATTATGTGTACCAGGAAGGTAAAACGGTATTTAAATTTGCTGTTACCAACATGGCCGAAGTAACGGCTGACGTGCTTGGCCGGAATAATATGACCGGTAACGATGTAGACTGGCTTCTCGCTCACCAGGCCAACCTGAGGATCATTGACGCTACTGCACAACGTATCAACCTGGCTGAAGAAAAAGTATTGGTAAACATCAACCGCTATGGAAACACAACCAACGGAACCCTTCCTCTTTTGATGGCCGATTTTGAATCAAAATTTAAGAAGGGAGATAACCTCATCTTGTCTACCTTCGGGGGCGGTTTTACCTGGGGATCCATGTGGCTCCGTTGGGCCTATGACCCGAAGTAAATCAGAATAAATTTCCCAAAGAAATTTTACCTTTGATTTGAACCCTGTTTCAAAAACCTTGAAAAATTATGGACTTAAAGGAAATACAAACATTGATCAAGTTCGTCTCCGAATCCGGTGTTGACGAAGTGGATATTGAAAAAAAGGATTTTAAAATATCCATCCGCAAGGCTGCACCTGTTGTACAGGCCGCTCCTCAACAGATTGTTCATGCCAGCCTGCCTGCTCCGGCACCGGCAGCTCAACCGGTGGCGAAAGCTCCTGAAGCCCCTGCCCCTGCACCTGTGGTGGCAGATAAGCTGGTAACCATTAATTCGCCCATGATCGGTACTTTCTACCGGTCTTCATCTCCTGACAAACCATCGTTTGTCAGTGTTGGCGATGAAGTGAAAGCGGGTTCAGTAGTGTGTATTGTTGAGGCCATGAAACTTTTCAATGAGATCGAGTCTGAAATTTCAGGAAGGATCGTGAAAATTCTGGTCGACAACGCTACTCCGGTGGAATATGACCAACCGCTGTTCCTGGTGGAACCCAACTAGTGGGCCTTCGGGCTTTTTCAGGACCTAATCGAGAACAATGTTTAAGAAAATTTTAATAGCCAACCGTGGCGAGATCGCCCTGCGTATCATCCGTACCTGCAAAGAGATGGGGATTAAGACCGTAGCTGTCTACTCTACCGCGGATAAAGAGAGTTTACACGTACGTTTTGCCGATGAGGCTGTTTGTATCGGCCCTCCGCCAAGTCCTTTATCGTACCTGAGCATGGCCAATATTATCGCCGCGGCGGAAATTACCAATGCTGATGCGATCCACCCGGGATATGGCTTTTTATCGGAGAACGCCAAGTTTTCCAAAGTTTGCCGCGACCACGGAATTAAATTTATCGGAGCTTCTCCGGAGATGATCAATTCCATGGGAGATAAATCCAATGCAAAAGATACCATGATCAAAGCGGGAGTGCCCTGTATTCCCGGCTCTGAGGGTCTTTTAAAGGATGCTAATGAAGGCAAACGCCTGGCTAAAGATATCGGTTATCCGGTTATCATCAAGGCTACGGCTGGTGGTGGTGGTCGTGGGATGCGCATCATCTGGAAAGACGAAGAGTTTGAGAACGCATGGGATTCTGCCCGCCAGGAAGCGGCAGCAGCCTTTGGGAACGATGGTATTTATATGGAGAAATACATCGAAGAACCACGGCATATCGAAATTCAAATCGCCGGAGATCAATATGGAAAGGTCGTTCACCTGAGTGAACGCGATTGTTCTATTCAACGCCGTCATCAAAAATTGCTTGAAGAGGCTCCTTCTCCTTTTGTAACGGATGAACTCCGTGAAAAAATGGGTAATGCTGCTGTTTCAGCGGGAGAATCTATTGGTTATGAAGGAGTGGGTACGGTCGAATTTTTGGTCGATAAACACAGGAACTTTTACTTTATGGAAATGAATACCCGTATCCAGGTAGAACACCCGGTTACCGAAGAGATCATTTTTCATGACCTGATAAAAGAACAAATATTGATCGCAGCAGGAGTGCCGATCTCCGGAAAAAATTATTTCCCGCAGCGTCATGCAATGGAATGTCGGATCAATGCCGAAGATCCTTACAAAAATTTCGCACCAAGTCCGGGTAAAATTACCGTACTCCACAAACCAGGCGGATTGGGTGTAAGGGTTGACTCTCATATTTATGCCGGTTATACCATTCCGCCAAATTACGATTCCATGATCGCCAAGCTCATCGTAGCCGCCGCAACCCGGGAAGAATGTATCGTGAAGATGGAAAGGGCCTTAAGCGAATTTGTGATCGAGGGGGTAAAAACCACCATTCCATTGCACTTAAAACTCATGGCCAATGCCGATTTCCGCGCGGGTAACTTTACCACGGCGTTTATGAATGATTTTGATATCAACGCTTAGCAGATAGACCATAGACCATGGACCATGGTGGATCTGTGACTTAACAAAAATCTCCGCTCCCCGGATTTCCTTAGAACCTGCGCTTATTCACACGCGGGTGGTTCCAGTAGCGACGTTTCGTAAAGGTGGTGCTTATTCCAAGCGTTATGGCCAGATTGCCTGCGTTTTTAAGAGTAGGGTAGCTGATCAGATCTTTACCATCTTTCTGGTATTCGTTACGCAAGGCCGACTTGTTGATATTCATAAAATTCAACGAATAGCGGGCATCCAGGTAAATAAAGGTCTTTTTACTCAAATTATACTTAAAATTACCGCCCAGTGCCAGACTGAAATCCAGTTTTTTCAACCCACCCTGTGTGGCGTCTTTATAAACGGTTTTAGTTTCCTCTTCAGGAGTGCCACCCGCGGGAGTATGCTGGCTTGTTTGTGAATAATTGGAGCGTGGAATAGCCAGGAAATTAATGACCGGTCCGAGGTAAAATTCAAAATAAAGTGGTTTGCCTGATCCTTCGTTCGGATAAATGGGCTTTGGATTGGTTAGTTTCCAGCGCACTTTCATCAATAAAGGCAACTGCACATAATGCAAATCAAGGTTATTGACGGTCTTATAGGTTGTTGAACCACTACCTGTAATGTCAGTATAAATGGAGTCAATGAACATGATCCCCCCCTTGTTCGTCCATGCGAGTTCGGGTTGGAAGAAGATATACCTCGACAAAGGCAATTCACAGGTCACCCCGAAGGTTAAACGACGTATACTTTTAAAAGTAGGTTTCAAATCACCAGGATCGGTATTTGTTTTCCAATTGTCAAGGTTAAGTCCGGCGGTATTCATACCCCCGTAAACCCCAAAAAAGGCCTGGGCGTTCGTCTGATGAGTAAAGAAGATTCCCATCCCGAGGATGGCAAGTTTAAAGAGTGATTTCATCTGGCTCTTGTGCGTTTAGTAAAAACAAATCTAAAGGAATTTAGTGAAAACAATGAAACAGTCCGCATAATTCTCTACGAGTGAAAGGCTTTTGTGCAAAAAAGATAATTTAATCACTTCAATTTCGGATTATCCCGATGCCTTGTCGAATCCCGGTTTGTCTTTTTTTCCATATTTTTAACAAATGCGGTTTCCAGGTCAACCCCGGTTTGGTTGGCCAGGCAGATCAGTATCCATAGTACATCGGCCATTTCATCGCTCAGCTCTACTTCGGCTTCTTTGTCTTTAAAACTCTGGTCTCCGTATTTTCTGGCCATGAGGCGGGCGAGTTCACCAACCTCCTCCATCAGGATGGCCGTATTTGTTAATTCGGAGAAATAGCGCACACCAAGGGTGTTTATCCAGGTATCAACTTGCTCCTGTGCATTTTTGAGGCTGATGCTTTCCATGTCATTGTCTATTTTTGCCTTACAAATCACGGAATTTTGAACAGAACAAGCCTCATTCAGCAAATTCATAGCAAAAAAAGTTTCCTCTGCGTTGGCCTCGACAGTGATGTGCGGAAAATGCCGGTGGGGATCAGTCAGGATACAGCCGGACTTGTTGCCTTTAATAAACAGATCATTGAAGCCACGGCCGAATTTGCAGTGTGCTATAAGATAAATACCGCCTTTTATGAGTGTTTTGGCGCATCAGGCTGGGAGGCGATGAAAGAAACCCTGGAGTACATTCCGAAAAATATCCTGACCATTGCCGATGCAAAACGGGGTGATATTGGGAATACATCCGCCATGTATGCGCAGGCATTTTTTGAGGCCCTGACTTTTGATGCGATCACGATCAACCCGTACATGGGAAAAGATTCAGTAAGTCCATTTCTGGAATTCAAAGACAAATGGAGTATACTGCTTGCCCTGACTTCCAATCCGGGGTCTCAGGATTTCCAAACTTTACCTACCGGTTCCGGACAGGTATTCGAAGAAGTGCTCCGAAAAAGTTCATCCTGGGGAGATGAATCGAATATGATGTATGTAGTGGGTGCCACCAGGGCAGAGGAATTGTCACGTGTGCGTCAAATAATTCCTAAGCACTTCCTTTTGGTTCCGGGTGTGGGAGCCCAGGGGGGGAGTTTGGTTGATGTGGTCAGACATGGCGCCAATAAAGACATTAGCCTGCTTATCAATGCCTCCAGAAGCATCATTTATGCCTCTTCCGAGTCCGATTTTGCCGAAGCGGCCCGTTCCGAAGCCAAAAAAATGCAACAGGAGATGAGTATCTTCTGTTGATGAACGAAGAATTACTCAGCTACTACTGGAAACTGCAGCGTTTTCGGAAGGAAAATCTCTGCACCAACGATGGAGAACCCATACAGGTCATCTATCCCGGACTCCTTAACAAAGATGGAGGTCCCGACTTTTTGCATGCCCGCATTCGTATCGGCGAAACCCTTTGGGTCGGCAATGTAGAACTGCACAGCAAAAGCTCGGATTGGAATAAACACGGACATCAGCATGATCCTGCCTATGCCAATGTGATCCTACATGTGGTTTATGAATCAGATGAACTTCTGGATGTCCCTTTCCCGGAACTCTCCTTGCAGCATTTTATTGATCCTTTGAGTGCCGGATTGATGGAAGCCTGGCGGGCAAGTATGGATCCTATCCCTTGTCATGCCCTGCTTAAAGAAAACCCGGAAACCCTCAATACCCTTTGGTTAGATAGGCTGATGGTTGAACGGCTTGAAGACAAATCGCAAAAAATTGAAAGCCTGCTCAGGGAGGTTAATACCAATTGGGAAGCCGCTTTTTTCCTCTGGATGGCGCATTATTTCGGATTGAGAGTGAATGTACTGCCTTTTGAAATGCTGGCCCGAAGCATACCCTGGAAACTGGTTAAAAAGTACCGGAACAAAAGGGATGATCTGGAAGCTCTCTTTCAGGGACAAGCCGGTTTGTTGCAAACGACAGTGCGCGACGGGTTTCATCAATCCCTGATCGAAAGGCAAAGGCTCCAGCGAAATCTCCATCCACTCGAAGCTCTGGATCCATCCCAATGGAAATTTCTTCGCATGCGGCCTGCTAATTTTCCATCCATACGCATATCGCAGTTTGCTGATCTGTTCTTTCGTTATGAAAGTCCACTGGATCGGTTCTTACACAGTAACTATCTGGAAGAGTTGGAGAGCCTGCTTTCCCTTCAGGCCCATGAATATTGGGGAACACATAGCCGCTTCGGACAAACCAACAAGGGCCTCTCCCTGACATTGGGCAAGGATACCCGACAGCTTTTGTTAGGAAATGCCGTGTTGCCCTTTCTTTTTTGTTATGCCGAAAACTGGTCGCTGGCCGATAAACGGGAATGGGTTTTGGATGCTTTTCATCGTTTAAAACCCGAGAACAACAGCCTAATTCGCCGTTGGAATTCCCTGGGCATTCTGGCCAATTCTTTTGCGGATTCACAATCTTTGATCACCCTTTCCCGGGGTTATTGCGAAAAAAAGCGCTGCTTGTCCTGTGAAGTGGGGAATCAGTTGACGAGACCTGAAAAGAGTGCAGATAATTCTCATTATGACACAAATGAATATCCATCGAAAAAAGTAAATTACGAAGAAGGAGCAGGAGGCAGATATGACCAATAAAACTACTTTCGAACAAATAAGGTATTTCAATGAAATAGGACAGGAATACTGGAGTGCCAGAGAATTAGCTAAGGTGTTGGAATATGCGAAATGGGAAAAATTTCTCAATGTCATAGAGAAGGCAAAACAAGCTTGTGAAAATTCTGGACAGGAACCTGACGACCATTTTCCCCAGATGGGGAAAATGGTCGAAATTGGATCCGGAGCTAAACGCACAATTGATGATTTACACCTTTCAAGATATGCCTGTTATTTAATCGTACAGAATGCGGATCCGTCAAAAAGGGTTGTTGCTTTAGGCCAAAGTTATTTTGCGGTTCAAACCCGTAAACAGGAGCTTTTTGAAGAAAGTTATGCAAAACTACCATCTGATGCAGAAAAACGGTTATTCCTTCGGAGGGAATTATCGGAACACAATAAGCAATTAGCCGACGCGGCTCAAAAAGCCGGTGTAATTCAACCATGGGAATATGCTGTTTTTCAAAACCACGGTTATATGGGCCTGTATAATGGTTTGGGCGCAAAGGAAATCCATACAAAAAAGAGATTGAAAAAAAGCCAAAACATACTTGATCATATGGGCAGTACGGAATTGGCCGCAAATCTTTTTAGAGCCACACAAACCGAAGAAAAGGGAAAAATAGCCATCAACATAATTATCCCACTTGACAAGTAAACAGCACTGTGCTAACTTCGTGGGATGAACTCGATAAAATATGTGATGGAAAAGCGCTTGTATGGTGTATGTGCATACATCGGCGACAAGATCGGAGTTTCTTCCGAGCGCATCCGGCTCTATTTTATTTATGCCTCCTGCCTTACACTGGGTTCACCCTTCTTGTTTTACCTGGTTGTGGCATTTTGGATGAACATACGCTCGTATATCAAGGAGAAGAGAAGTTCGGTCTGGGATCTGTAGTTCGCTGCTCACACTTGCTGGCGCACGCGAATCGTTCGCGCGGCGGCGCGGAGAGTTTTGTTTTTGAGAACAAGTATTGCTTACGCCGGAATAAAGGCGCAGTTTTGTTTGCTCTGGAATAATTATCCTCCAAGTATCCAAGTCCCCTCGCTCCCTCGCTCCGGACGAAGTCCCGCTCCCTCGCTTCCAGATCTTACTACAAATCCTCAGTAACCCCTTCATACATCTCCTCAATTTCCATCGCGTATTTGGATTCGATGACCCTTCGTTTGGATTTGAGGGTTGGGGTGAGTTCTCCTTCTTCGACGCTAAAGGGTTTTCTTTTGAGCACGAAGTTTTTGATGCGTTCAAATTTGGCCAGTTCGTTGGATAGTTTGCGGATGTCTTCATTCATCCACAGGATCATTTCTTCATTGCGGATAAAGGGATCCGTTTCTTCGAAGAAGGCATCGTTCAGCCCGAATTTTTCTTTGAGTTCCTCTTTGGCGGGCACGATGATGGCCGTAATAAATTCGCGGCGATCGCCGATCAGGAAGATCTGCTCGATCTTTGAACTTTTCATATAGACATTCTCAACCGGAGTCGGATAGATGTTTTTTCCATAAGCATTCACCAACATGTTTTTGATGCGGTCGGTAATTTTGAGGTAACCGTGGTGGAATTTGCCCACGTCGCCGGTATGGAACCATCCGTCCTTGTCGATCACGGCTGCTGTGTCTTCCGGTTTGTTCCAATATCCTTGCATGACCGAAGGACCTTTGACTACGATCTCGCCCTCTTCGCAGCTAAAGTCCGGATCAAATGACCCGGAAGTTTGTATCGTGTGGAAGGAACTTCCGTCTTTATCCAAAATTCCTACCTGTAAATTAGGCACGATAGCCCCTACTGTACCGTATACCTGCTTCCCTTCCAAATTAATTGAGATCAAAGGAGAGGTTTCGGTCAAACCATATCCTTCCAGGGCATTGATCCCCAAATTTCCAAAAAATTCGCCCACATGTTGAGGCAGCGCTGCGCCACCGGAAACAAGAAGCCGCATTTTTCCGCCTAAACGGGCTTTTACTTTTTTAAAGACAAGTATGGTAGCCAACTTATGTTTAGCGGCAAGAAGTGGATCTATCCATTTACCATGCTCCTTTTTAACCCTAACTGCTTCACCTATGCCGACTGCCCAATAGAATATTTTTTTGCTCAGTCCGCCTTTGGTCTCGGCGCTTTTGATCACCCTTTCTTTGACCCTTTCCAGGAGACGGGGAACAGTTGTCATCACTGTGGGCTGCACTTCGGCCATATTCGCCGAAAGAGCCTCAATGCTCTGTGCAAAGGCAATTTCAGCGCCTACATAGATTCCAAGATAATAGGTGGCCAGGCGTTCATAGACATGGCAGAGCGGCAAAAAGGAAAGGTAGCGATCATCTTTAGAGATGGATGGAACGGTGGTTTTGGCCATCCATACATTGCTCATAAAATTTTCATGGCTCAGCATTACCCCTTTGGGAACTCCTGTGGTACCTGATGTATAGATGAGGGAAGCCAGGTCTTTAGGGCCGATGGATTCAAAAAGGACCTCTATTCCGTCTTTGTTTTTAAGGTATAGAGCATCCCCCTGACTAAAAAGATCGACCAAAGAAACGAGCCGCGGATCCTCTGATTTGGCATTGGCTCTCGGAAAATTGAGGAAGATGGCTTTGACATCCGGACAGGTTTCAGCAGCTTTTAAGACCTTTTTCAGGAGAAAGGGGTTGCCAACCAAAACGCCTTTTGACCCGGAATCTTTGATAATGTACTCGATCTCTGATTCAGGAAGAGTTGGGTAAATGGATGCGTTCACACAGCCAATTTGCAAGAGGGCCTGATCAAATATGAGAAATTCCGGACAATTCTCCAGGATCATGGCGAGCCGGTCGCCCTTGGTAAAGCCATGTTCCACCAAATAGGCACTTACCCCGTTGATCCGGTCGAGAATGGCACCGTATGAATGGGAAACCCAGACACCATCAATCTTTTGCATTAAAAATGTATCCTGGAGTTTTTTGGTATGCGCAACGGTATCACGCAGCATCTGGTGCAGGGAATTCGGTAAATTCATTTGGTTTTGGTTTATGACGCTAAATTAGGGAATTTCGCGACTTGCCCGTACATTTGGTGAAGAACCATTATTGTAAGCGAATACCATGAATAAACTGGCTGCTCTGATTGATTTTACGCCTACCTGTGAGGTAACCCTTTCGTATTTGAGCCTGCTGGCAAAGAAACTCGGCACAGCTACGGTATTGATAAATATTGAAGAGGAAAGTTCCAATAAGGAAGAAGTTGAATCAAAACTGGAAGTGTATGGCCAAAAAGTGCGTGAGCAAAATCTGAAATGTGATACCCACGTAGAGATCGGTGATTTTAATTCCATTATAGACCCTACACTTCAGCTGCTCGCTCCACAATTAGTTGTAACCGGTACCCATGGTATTAAAGGCTTAAAGCAAACTTTGTTTGGAGCCCATATTCTGAAACTCGCCCAGGAAATATCCATTCCACTTCTTGTGGTTCAGGATGAAAGCAAAGTGAATGAAATGGGAATTGAAAAAATGCTCTTTAGCATGGGTCCACATGAAAATTTTGAACCAACCATCGACTATGTGGCGAGTCTGGCCAAAGACCTGAATAGTCAGGTGGTGATCTATACCATCATCAAATCTTCTCAGGATCTCTCCGATGCCCTCACCCACAATAACAATTATGCTAAAAGGGTGTTCGAAGCTGTAGGTGTTCCGTTTGAGCATGTGATAGAGGAGAGCCAGGATTTTTCACTTGGTTTTAGTCGCCAAACCATCCATTATATGGAAAAAAACCCCTTTGATATGGTGGTGATGCCCGCCGATGCTTCTGAAATGTACCGGGCTTTTAGTAAGACGGATAAGGAAAACCTGATCCTGAATACCCAGGCTGTACCGGTGCTTTGTGTTTAGCATTTATTCACCGAGGTTTGAGTCGCTCAGTCAATTCGTTTCCATACCGTGTTTGCGTGTTCTTTTTTGCTTGTCCAAAAAAGAACCAAAAAAGGACACCACGAGGACCGAATTTTGGTTTTTCTGCGCACTAACCAGCCGCCACAGGGGCCGAAAAACCAAAATTCCGCTCTCCACCTTCGCGATTGTCTTCACTCCGTTCCGACAATCGCTTCGGCGGACGCTGTCCCACTCCTACCAGGCTTGTTTTAAAAAGTCGTTGATTTTCTTTCCAACGATGTAGTACTCCATTATTTTTTCGGGAAGTTTTTCTGACACAATAATTTCCGGCTTGAGAAAGGCTGAAAAATAGAATTGCTTATTGGCGATCAGGGGTTCCTTTGCATGGGCTTCCTGAAAGGCCTGAGGGATACGTTTATGCTGTTCGCCTTGAATAGCACCGAACTTTTCCTTAAAGGCGGCATCCGAATAAAGTGATTTAAACTCCTTTAAATGGGTCGCAATATGTTCGCGTATTTTTTCAAGTTTGTCATTTTCGATCATGTAGGCACCTCCATAAATGGCTAATCCCTCCGGAGAAAGCTGAAAATAGAGGCCGGGGTATGATTTATCCTTTTTCCCGGTTTTTGATAGGATGGCTGCCACATGGGTATTGTAGGGCGTTTTGTCCTTGGAAAAACGGATATCCTTATTGATACGCATGATGGCGTCAGCAGGTTTGATCTGAATTTCCGGCTCATGTTTTTGAATGCGGATGATCATGTCCATCACAAAATCAGCAAAGGGTTTTTTTACTTCCTTTTCATAGGTCTTGCGGTTGGCGTTGAACCATTCGGTCGTGTTATTTTTTGCAAGCTCTTTAAAAAAACTCAGGAAGGCGGGGCTAAAGTGGGGCATAATGGACGGTTCTTTTTCGTTGAAAAGGTAGGAATTTTATGGATAGAGAGGAGGGGCGTTGGTCGAAATGCGAAAAAACGCAAAACACAGGTTTTTGTGAAAAAATTACAACAACTTTGACTTGACATGGGAATTGAAATAGAAAGGAAGTACCTGGTGGATAGGGAGAAGTGGGAAGCGTTAAAAAAACCAGCCGGTGTTTTATACAGACAAGGCTATATTTCCACCAACCCGGAAAAGACCATTCGTGTTAGAATAACACCTGACCATAGCTATCTCACCATCAAAGGACCCAATACCGGGGCAAGCAGGTCGGAATTTGAATATGAAATTCCTATAAAAGATGCCGAAGAGTTACTCACTCAATTTGCGGAAACTGAATTGTCGAAAACAAGGTATACCATTGAATTTGGCGGAAAAATCTGGGAAGTGGACGAGTTTAGTGGAGATAATATTGGACTGATAACGGCAGAAATTGAACTTCAGAGTGAGGTTGAGACTTTCCCGATTCCAGATTGGATCAAAGAGGATGTTACGGGACAGGAAAAATACTATAATTCGAACCTGACGCTGAGGCCATTTAATGATTAATTCTAGACCACAAGTGTTTGGATTATTAGGCTGCCCATAAAGTATCACACAAAATTCCCCAAAATCCGCTCCCTGTCCTCGGTCTCCTTATCGTTCAAATGATCAAGCTCAATAAAAACGATCTTCTTCCCCATAATTCTGTACAGAAAAGGGAGCTTCCCGGTAAAAGGCATATTCATAGTTGATCTCTTCACCTTCCTTTGAAACCAACCAGGGCATGTCTTTATGCGAATAGTCACTGATGGCTGCCGCAGACCAGTCGCTCATTTGTTCGATGACCCGGTCAATGGTTTCTTTTTCGCTTGCTTTAAGTTCGGTCAAATCGGCTTTTTCCAAAGGCAAATAGCGGATTTGCGGGAACCCATGGTATTCCGTTTTTACGCGTTGCAGTTGACCTTTATCGATCATCTGCTTGATGAGGGTATCCAGCTTTTGAGGAACGGGTCCATAAGGCAACTTGCGGTACTTCGCCCCGGTTAAATGCGCTTCGTACTGTTCATAATAATTGAAATCCGAAAAATAAAGCAGTTTGTACAGAACGGTTTCGCCAACATTGGGTTTACCGGCACAGCGCTCAAGAATATAGAGCAACACGTTTTTGAATTTTTTGACCTGAAGCGTAGGGACCGAAATGCGTTCCTCCTGCTTTTTTGGTTTTGCTTCTTCTTTGCCCTCAAGATCCTGACTGATCGTGAAATCCCTGGCCATGAACTCATCCAGGGAAAAACCTAAAACAGTAGATAAAAGGTGGATTTCAAGAATGTCAATACCCCGGTTTCCCAATTCGATTTGTGCTAAAGAAGGGCGTGACATCTTGAGGTATTTGGCCAATTCTTCCTGCGATAAACCCTTCCGTTTACGAATTGCTGCAACCCGTTCACCAATTTGTTTTTGCGACAAGACCAGACTCATACCCTTGTTTTCTTATAATGTTAACAAAGGTGAAAAAGTTTTATTAGAAAACAATGAATTGTACGAAAAGGGAACAAAAGTAAATTATTCACAAACCCCACATTCCCCGTCCCCGGCCTTTTTCATCCGGGCATCGAGCACATTGCCGCGTTTGTCCAATTCGATCTCACAACAGGAAACAAACATTTTCCTCAATCGTTCCCGGCCTCTTTGTACCCGTGAACGCAAGGAAGGATAAGCCATATTGTATTTTAATGCCAACTCCTTTTGCCGGATGTTTTTGAGTTCACTGTCGATGATGATATCCCGGTATTCTTCGGGGAGTTTTTCGATAAAGCTTTCCAGGCAGGTTTCCAGTCCTTTGGTGGCATCCGGGTCGTTTTCGTGTTCGATATCTTCCGAAAGGGTATCGGAATAACTCAGGTTTTGTTTTCCGGAGCTTTTGCGGTAATAGTCGATAACGGCATTCCGGGCGATGGTGAAGATCCAGTTCTGAATTTTCTCCTGCTGGTTGATGGAATCTTTTTTCAGGGAAATTTTTATAAAAACCTCCTGGAGGATGTCTTCCGCATCTTCCTTTTTCCCAACCTTGCTCAGGATATAACGCTGCAGGGAATCGTGAAACTGCTGATGTATATTAGTTACTTCCATATTTGTATACTGGATGATTTATGGACCGATAATAAAAAAGCAAAGCAAGAGCCAAAACGAAGGTAGCAATTAGAAAGAAGGGCTGTATCGAATTGAATCCGAGCAAAAATCCTCCCGCCAAGGCACCCAAAGCAGCTCCCAGATCACGCCAGCTAAGGTTTGCCGCCAATGCATGAAGCCTGGTTTCGGCGTCTCCACCCAAGGTGCCTGGTCCCAATGCCGAGCTAACACTATTGGCAAGAAAGCATCCGATAATCCCAGGGGTATAGAAACCCAGTCCGATGCTCAAAAGGGAAACAATGCTCAGGCTCATGGCCAGGAAAAACACGGTATTCAGTCCGATACGATCTGCTAAAAATCCGGCGGCTGGGGATATCGCAAACAAAGAGACTCTTCGAAAGGCCAGGTAAAAAGCGACAAGTCCCAGCAATTCTAAAGGAGCTGTTGATTCCGACTGAAACAGCCTGCCCAATACAACAACAAGAAGTCCTTCAATAAAAAAGGCAGAAAGAAAGACTAAAAAATTAAATGAACCCGGGACAAAGGAAAAGACTGGAGCCTGCGTTGAAAATTTATGAGTACGTTGTTCTAAGCGACTGGCAAAAATCAGGGATAAGACTGAGAGTCCCCCCAGCCACAGGAACGTTGTATGCGGCGATCCATAGCTTCCTAATACCGGACCCAAGAGCAGGGCGAGAAGCGGACCTATTTCCTGAATGCCCTTGCTAAGGCCCAAACTGAGACCTTTTTGCCTTGTTTCCAGCGAATAACTTAAGCTGCTCAGCCTCAAGATGGCATACGAAAAGGCCCAAAGCAAACGGGCAAAAATCCATAAAACAAGATGGGCCGAAACTCCATATAACAGCGTGGAGATCACTGCCGTTCCACTGGCTACCAGAGTAAGTCTATAGAAACCAAAACGATTGAAAAAGGGAAGGATCCAGCGATTGGCCACGATACGTATAAAACGGTTTATGGAAAGCAGAAAGCCCACCCAAAGCTCCGGCACATGCAGGGAGACTGACTGGGTAGGCAATACAGCATAAAGGTAAGTGTCGCCCATCAGGGCGAAACTCAGACTGAATGAAGAAAACAAAGCGGATCGCAAACCCGGATTCTTAAGCACAACAAGCAGCCCCGTCTTCACTCGCTCCAACACCGCAGACTCCTGTTTCGGGCAAATCGAGTTCTACTTTTCGGGCAGCTTCAAAATCACCTGCAAGGGCAGCCGCAATGGAGCGCACTTGTTCATAACCGGTAGCCATTAAAAAGGTAGGTGCACGCCCGTAGCTTTTCATCCCGACTACATAGAAGTCTTTTTCTTTTTGACGAAGTTCCCGCTCACCGTGCGGCCTAACCGTACCACAGCTGTGGATATTGGGATCGATCAGGTTGGCAATGGCGGGGACACTTTCTACGGTTGCATCAAATTCTACCCGAACTTCTCTTAAAAAGGACATATCAGGACGGGTGCCTGTATTGCTGATGATCTCATCTATTCCCTCCAGCGCTTTGAGTTCGCCGTACTGTTCTCCGATAATAGTCAGACGGCCATTTTCTTCAATAAGTTCCTGTATTTGAAAGGGGGTATAGACATTTAGCTTGTCCTCATTTACCAGACGTTCAATTTTGATACCCAGCGCCCCTCTCGCCGGCAGGGCGTCGTCGGCTTGTCCGCCATACGCTTCCTGCACCCTCTTTTTTCTCAATACCCAATGGATGCGGGTTTGGGGGAAATCGGTCATGAGTTTTTCGAGCTCGAGTATGCTGTTAATAGCGGAGTGTCCGCCACCAACAACCAGCACATCCTTGTTGGCGTAACGGTGTTTATGGATACCGGAAACATCGGGAATTCCATAAAATATTCGGTCTTTGTTTTCAAGTTCTCCAAAAGCGAACATACCTCCAGAGCCAATNNATTTTATTTTCACCATATTGGTTCACCTGCAACACAAAAGGCTGTTTTTCTCTATTTGCCGACTTCATCTTATCCATCCCTTTTCTTCCAACAGCAAGCACTTTACTGGAAAAATAGATGGGTGAATAGGTAGCCAGTTGTTCTGATAATGGTTGGAGGTAATGATCGATCATCTCTTGTCCGCTTGGCAGGGCATTCTCATCGGGTTTGGTCCATGATGTGGATTTCAGAATAACTTCCGCAGCCTTGTCGATATTATAACGCCAGGGCGAAAAGACCCGGACATGGCTCCAGGTTTTCATATTTGAAGCCACCTGGGCTCCGGATTCAAAAAGCAAAAAGGGGATGCTGCGCAGGGTTAATTGGGCTGCTGCAGCGAGTCCAACGGGACCGCCACCAATGATGGCAACGGGTAATGAAGTATTTTCCATAAAATTCGATCTTGAATGCGAAAAGCTTGTTATGCATAAAAAGACGAGTTCCCGGAAAAATGATGCAAGGGGATTAGAAATGTTTATTCTCCAGTTTTTCGATCAAACGGAGCAGGTCTGCGGGAAAGGGGGTTTTAGCATTCGTATTAAAATCAAACATGACCATTACATCCCGGGCTTCGGCAGCTACTTCGCCCTCTTCATTGAGAATTTGGTGACAAATACTGAAACTCGTATTTTTAATATAATCTACCCGGGATTGAATGGTGATGTTGCCGGGATAAAAGAGCGGCTTTTTAAAGTCGCAGTGACAGGATGCGAGCATGGGCCCGATATTGGTTTCTCTGTGAGATTGTGTTAATCCTATCTGGTCCCAATAATTCACGCGCGCGGCCTGGATGTATTTAAAAAAGGAGACATTATTGACATGCCCGAAATAATCGAGTTCGCTCCAGTCGATACGCAAGGGAAGTTTTACAGGAAAAAAATGCTCTGACATGGGGAATAAGCTTTTTCAAATATCATAAAAAAACCGACCCCGGCTCATTTGCAAGATACAGTGCAAACTCACCGGGGTCGATACAAATATAGGGAGGAGGCTTGTATTCAGATTAAGGCAGTCCGTTTATGACTGCATCCAGATTGGCTGAGGTGGTTGCCGTCATGGCTATCGGGTAAGTGATGCCGACTGCGGGAGTTATGTCAGCCAATCCATAGTATAACTGTCCATCGACTACCGAAATGACAACTACATTCATCGGCACATCTGCCAAATGGGAATCAGTGATCAAATTGCCACTAATATTTCCCCAACTTTGAGTTCCCATAGGCCAAACGGTATTTTGGTCTTTAAAAACAGCAAAGGCAGTGGTATTTGTGGCATCAAGGCCGGCAAGTCCGGTCAGATTAAAGGAGCAATTGAAATAATTAACAAACATAAAGGCGTCAATATTGCCCCAACGCATCGAATCCAGGGTGATGTCGTAGGTACTGTCAACGGTATTGAAGGTGAAGCTGCCGCCACCACCAACGCCTCCTCCCTGAGCGGAGTCAGGTCGTCTCCAGTTTGCAGCCTTGATATCTTCCTCGTTTTCAGCCCAAAAGAGTTCCATATTTGGGTCAATTGCTTGTGCCGGAATGGCCAAATCAAGGTTAACCCCATCGTCCAGGCGGAGCAGGTTGGATCCTTGTTTTGCGGAAAGAAAAAACTCTCCACCTGAATTCAGCATCAAATTCTGACTAACCGGGAATATTCCCGAAAATATCATGTCACTGTTGCTAAAGACTTCTTTGAGACGAACGGTAACGCTCCCTGTAATCGCCTGTCCTGACAGGTCAACAAAGGCATTGGCGGGAATCGTGAGGGTCGAACCATCGTCGGTGGTAAACGTACCCCCGGTTTCGGCGGTCACCAAAAAGATATCGGTTTTTGGATTGCGGGTGTCGAAAAACTCCTGTACGGAATTGAATTTTTCAGGACTGTTTGGTTGATCATTATCCTCGTCTTTCTGACAGGAGCTGATCGCTAATGCGACGAAAAAGGATAAAATTAAAAACGTGGTTTTCATAACTTTAGGATTAACAGGTGAGCAATTAATTTTAAGTTATGAAGAATGGGAGAAGTGAATAGTTGCCTGAGGGCCTGAAATAAAAAATCCCCCTGAAGAATGCTTTGCCTCTTCAAGGGGATTTTTAAAGTTTCTTAAAAGATTATTTTTTGATAATGACCTCGGTTTCGTCTTCGTTGACTTTAATCTCCGTTTCAGTACCACCGTCTTTGGTTTTTACTTCTCCACCATCAGTACCTACTCTGATCTCTGTAGAGTTTTCAGGAGTTGCTTCAGGAGTTGTTGCCGGAGTTTCAGTGGCCGCAGGTGTTGTAGTCGATTTGTCTTCTACTTTCGTTTCACTGCATGAAGCCAGCATAATCGTACATGCTGCTCCAAATAATAGGGTACTTATTTTCATCTGATAATTTATTAATTGATCGAAGGTAAACTATTCCGTACTTATGATGGGCAATAAATCGCTCTTTTGGACCCAGAGTGTGAAGGATGTAAGTATTCCCCTTTATTATGTAAGTCTGTCCTGTCTCAATTCACGCAACTTTGCCCTACGAATTTTTGGCAATTCATGCCTGAATGAATCGATGAAACTATGAAAGCATTTTTTTTAGGAATTTTTGCCGCAGTTCTATTTGCCGGCACAGTAAACGCACAGCATGTAAATTTTGGTGTTAAGGGAGGATTGAACGCTTACACGTTCCGCGACGGGAATAAAACCAATTACGGAGCAAGGATCGGCTTTCATGCCGGAGCTTTGGCCCATATCCATTTGGCGGATCAGTTTGGATTACAGCCCGAAGTCGTTTTTTCTACCCAGGGAGCCAGTTTTTCAGGGCTGAACTCTACCACTCAATTCAGACTGAATTACGTCAATGTCCCGGTATTATTTCAGTATATGTTTGATATGGGATTTCGTATTCAAGCCGGACCTCAGTTGGGAGTTTTGCTCACTGCCAAATCAGAAACGAATGGTATAGATTCAGACATTAAAAACAACTTTAAACCCATTGATTTTGGTGTTGCCATTGGAGCCAGCTACGTGCATGTACCAACGGGATTTGGTGTCGATGCCCGTGTGAACCTGGGATTGAGCCAGATCAGCGCCATCAGTACCAATCCGAACACCTGGAACCAGGGTCTTCAATTGGGCGTGTTCTATTTGTTTGGTCATAAATCATAATTAAAAGAAACCATTAAACGGCATGTGTAATGAACACATTGCCGTTTTTTTTTTGGAATTACCTAGTCCTTTCTATTTCTCCAAAAGTCTTTTACACTTTTTGTCAGGGGAATAGTATCGCCAAATTTTGGGTCGGCAATTGGCTCATGGGCTTTTAGCTCAAGGGGAATATGCCCCGACCAAACTTCATTTTCCTGATTTTCATCTCCAGCCGGTCCGCCACTTCGGACCTTCGCCGAGGCATGTTCGATTTTAAAGGCAACCACCATGGTCGCTTTTAATTCGCTATCCGAGCCGACAGGCACCTCCTCCCAGCGACCGGGAATAATGTTATCCGTGATGATCTTCAATGCCTCCAGACGATCTTCTTCCTTTTCAAGCAAGGTGGCTTTTCCGAATAAAACCACAGAACGGTAATTCGCAGAAGTGTCGAACAGGGTTCTGGCTAAAACGATTCCGTCAAGGTGGGTTACGCTGATGCTTATTGTTTGTTGCTGTATGATCTGGTTCAGCATAAAATTTTTTACCGAGCCGTGGAGGTAAATGATGTCTCCTTTTCTGCCGTATGCGGTCGGGATGATCATAGGTACTCCCTCATGTACAAAGGCCACATGACATAAAAAGCCGGCATCAAGGATGGCGTAAACATGCGCCTCGTCGTTGACTGCGCGCTTGGCACCCCGGGTGATCTTATTGAATTTCATCGGCTATTCAATTATTCAGTGGTTAATGACCGAAAAATTAGGGCCGAAAATACGAAGTTTGAGCATGAGTTTGGAACATTTTAAAAAGGATAAAGTATTTTATGATGCGATAAAACACATAACGTTATCCGACCACAACCCTTCTGACAATTATTTCCATTACCTGCTGAGGGCCATTGCCTTTCAGCAACTTTCAGGAAAAGCCGGGGCGACGATTCATGGCCGTTTTCTGCTCCTTTTTCCCGATCAGAATCCGGAACCGGCATTTTTACTTGAATTGGAACATGAGGCTTTACGCGGAGTGGGACTCTCCGGACAAAAAGCCGGATACATGAAAAACATAGCCGATTTTTGGTTGAAGGAGGATCTGAATAACACCAGGATCGATGGAATGAGCGATGAAGAAGTGCTGGCTTACCTCACCCAGATCAAAGGTGTAGGCAAATGGACAGTCGAAATATTTCTTATGTTCGGGATGGGTCGCCCCGACCTGTTTCCGCTCGACGACCTGGGCTTGCAGCAGGGTATAGCCGGTATTTATGGATTGAAGCACCTGCCTTTAAAAGAACTTAAAAAGGAAATGGTCAGGATTTCGGATGGATGGAGGCCACATCGGACGAAAGCGGCGCTGTATGTTTGGAGATGGAAGGATGAGGGTGAATTTTGGTAAGGAAGATTGGAAGTAGGGAAGTAGGGAGGACGTCGAGGGTTGAGATTTTAGAGACAAAGAAGGGTGTGGTATACCCCGTCGATCACTTTACCCATTCTGTATATATCGAGAGTTTCCAGAGTATCGGTCTTTTGGTGATAGTTTTTGTTTCGATAGAAGGAGGTATCGGTGAGCATGAGGGCACTAAACCCGAATTTCCAATAATTTCTGTGGTCGGAATAGTCAATACCCGGCACCAGTTTAGGGGCTGTAAACTTTTTCGTCCGTACTGATTTTGTGGAGACATACGCTCTCGAAAATTTACGGGCAAATTTTCCGGATCCGAATTTTTTTACCAGGGTAATGTAGTTTCCTTTTTTACCATAGAACCAGGAAAGCATACCAATCGGATAGGATTGTGAACCTTTTTCATCCTTAAAGTAGGCGATCATCTCCAGAGAAACCATTCCATACACAGGAATATCAGCATCAGCCAAAGATTTTGCATGGACATAACTGCCCATATTTTCGGTCCTGAAATAAGGAGGTTCTTCAAGGGTATAGGCAACGAGATCGATACGATGATTTAATGGCTTACCTTTTAATAGCCGTGCAAGCTCCAGTAAACCAACCACGCCACTGGCATTATCGTCGGCACCCTCCTGGTTTCCGCAAACATCGTAATGGGCACCAACGATTATCCTTTTCTCCTGTTCCGTTCCGAAAGAACAGATCACATTTTTATAAACGAGTCCGTTGACTGTATATTCCTGGAAAAAAACACTGTCGCTATAGTGAAGGAAAACGGTTCTTATATATTCGGCTGTTTTATTGAGTTGCCCGATATGCTGATAGGTTCGGGGGGTATCTGTTTTAGTGATCGCCACTAAATGGGTTCTGATAATTGCCGTGTCGGAGGTCTCGCCAAAGGCCAAAACCGGGAAAAAGAGCAGACTAAAAAGAACCTTCCTCATTTGCTGCGATCAACCTTCAACATATTTCTTAAAATTATCCAGAATAGCCTGCCAGCCGTCGCGTTGCATGTCGACAGAGTTGGTGGTTTCTGCATCGAATATGCTGATCACTTTGGTTTGATCGCCTTCTTTAATAAAAGTAGTTTCAACCGTACGGCCGTCGCTCATGGTATAAGCGATCTTTTCGTGGAGGATCACCTGGTCGTACACCCCTTCAAAATCGAACCCGAAACTTCCGTCTTTGGCTTCCATACGGGAAAGAAATTTACCCCCTACCCGCAAGTCATTTTCAACATGGGGAGTATGCCAATCGTCTGAAGCATTGTTCCACTTTGTAATATGTTCAGGAGAAGTCCAATATTTCCATACTTTTTCTATGGGTGCATGGATGGTGTTACGGATGGTGACTTTAGTAAACGGGTTAGCTGAATTCATGGTTTTATTTATTCGTTAATAATTTGAGGAACATCTAAATTAATTCTTTCCCCGGAGTTTTAAAAGCATCCATCCTAAAGCAATGTGGGAAGGATGTAATTTTTTGTTCGAATTATATAAGCATTCCGATTGCCTCCACTCCTAGGTTTGTAACTATTCTGAATCAGGAATCACCAACAATGGAAACAAGGGAAAAAGGCTATGATCTCGTGGTCAATGTAAATAATTTTAACCTGTCGTACAATGATGTTGGGGAGGGGAATATCCCGATCATCTTTTTACATGGGTTTCCTTTCGACAAATCCATGTGGCAGATACAGATCGATTTTTTGAGGGCTACCCAACGTCTAATTGCCTGTGATATCCGGGGATTTGGTAATTCTTCAGACGAAAATTCGGCACTCAGCATGGATCTTTTTGCGGAAGACCTGATCGCTTTTATGGATAAGTTGGCGATTGATAAAGCGATCATTTGCGGATTATCGATGGGTGGCTTCATTGCCTTCAATGCGCAGAAAAGATTTCCGGATCGTTTTGCAGCGATGATATTATGTGACACGCAATGTATTGCCGACACAGAAGGGGTGAAAGAAAACCGCCTCAAGGTCATTGATGAAATAGCCCTTAAAGGAGCCGCTGACTTCAACGAAGAATTTATAACGAAGGTTTTCCATAAGGATTCCTTAACGAACAAAAAAGGCCTGGTTAGCAAATTGAGGAGCGTGGTTTTTGCCAATTCCCAGCATATCATTTGCCAGGGATTGCTGGCCCTTGCCGGTCGTTCAGAAACCTGCTCAACCCTGCATGATATCCAGGTACCGACCCTCATCATTTGCGGAAGGGAAGATGAGATAACACCTCTGCAGGAGTCGGAGTTTATGCATGAAAATATAAAAGGCTCAACCTTCCGTATCATCGAACAAGCCGGTCATGTATCCAACCTCGAAGAACCCTGGGAATTCAATAAAATTTTGCTTGAATTTTTGGGCACATTAAATCAGGAGCTCCCTGTAAATATTAGCGGGTATCAGTGGAGTTTTTAGGTGGGACTGTGCGATCGTATGACTGTAGGATCGTAGGACTGTAGGTGGGACTGTGAGACTGAGGGATCGTGGGATCGTTTTAAAAGTTTGTTCTGCGAAATCATTTTTCACACAACGTTAAAGGCACGTCATAAATAATGGAAGTGATCCAGAAATTATCCATGGCATGGAAGATAATTTCCTTCTTATTGCTCTTACTTAGGCCGACAATGATCCCATAGGCCCGGGTCCCGATGGCATAATAAACATAGTTGGCATTATTGGCCAGCTCAAGAAAAGGAGCTTCGCTGCAGTTAGTAACCTTGTAAAGGGTAAAATCGAATCCTTGCCAATACTCCTGTGCCAGGGAGTCATAATAACATTCCCACAGACTGATCTGAATGGTCGTATCGTTTATCGTTTTCAAATAATAATGTTGAACAGTCGTGTCGCGCAGAGGGTATTTGGTTTTCAGGATCGGACCCCCTTCCTCTTCAAGCTTTTCCATTACCACGGATGTTGTTCCTTCATAATAGGGTATTAGCAGCGTTTCAACTCGTATGGATGTTATGGTATCTTTTTGCAATTGCCCTTGAATATCCCACTCCTGTATTTTTAAAAACTGTCCTTCCTGGGTTCGCACCGATTCCTTCATGCCATTGGCAAAATAGGTGCTTTTGTGCCAGTAATAGCTAAGGTTTACGGGTTCGCCGGTCATGTTTACATAAAAACTATCCTGCCATTTTACCCGCACATTCCAACAGTAACAAATCTCCCGGGAACCTAACTGAATGGTATCGCATTTTTCATACCTGAGGCAAGCGACAGGGAAACCATCCCGATAAAATTCGTACGATTTTATGGAGCCGTTTTCGTACCACATTTTTGTTGCTTCACTGTTTGAATCCTTATATACTTCGAGAACCAGATCCCCCTTTTCATTGAAATTTTTTCTCCAGAAAGTACCGTTCATGTCCGTTCCATATTCTGAACGTTTTATTCCTTGCTTGTCAAAATTTTGTTGATGGATCATTTTACCCGAGTCATTCGCGGTGCCTACAGATTTGACACTTCCATCGAGATAGAAATAACGAACCGTACCAACTGTAACCCCATCTTTTTTAGGANNTGCACATTGCCGTTTTGGAAGTAGTTTCTTACCGTATCGATTTGGCAAGAAGCGTCTATTGGCAGGAGGAGGGCTAATAGAAAAGAGGCAATTGGCTGAAGGTAGCGGAGGGATGATCGGCAGGTGGGTAGCATAGTTGATCATTAATACCGAAAAAGTGAATTAGTCAACATGGAAGAAGAGAAAGGATTTTGTTGTTCTGACGAAAAGGTTTATCTGACCACGAAGCTGTTCCGCAGCGCAGAAGCGATTCGGTGGGACACCGAACCGCTAATGGATTCTTGTTGTTCCGCCGCAAAGTTTCCTTTTTGCGGGTAGGTGTCCCACCGACCCGCACTCGTCCGGGGGAGGATACTACTTGAGTTTCCTTCACCCTTAAATTTGGCTCTCACTTAACCGTCACCCGAATCAATTTAGTTCCTGCAACGGCAAAACCTTTCGTTGGCGAAATAAAACTGACGAATTGGATAGGATAAGTATCCGCTAGCTCAATCCCGGCCCAGCGCTTTCCTCCATCAGAGGAGTGACCAATAGCCCCAAGAGATCTGCCAAAACAACCCCCTGAATAATGGCCTTCACCGAAAGCCAGGAAAGCATCAGTTGAAAGGGGAGTAATAGTAAACATCCGATTCGATGAGGTATAATGAGCAACCCAACTCATGCCATTATCGTTTGATTGATAGATCGTTTGATTATTCGATAGGCAATAGTTCATTCCATTATTGAATTCGATATCGGTAACATAGTTAGCGTTTACCAAAGTGCCCGTGTTCCAGGTGCTGCCGTTGTCCGTACTTCTGAGCATTTTTCCTTCAGAGCCTGAAATAAAGCCTGTGTTTGTTGTAAAACTTATTTTTTGAAGACGAAAAGGGAAGCTGTCAACAAGGGTCCAGTCGTTACCCAAATTTGAACTCATATATAAATAACTTCCCTGCTTGTTGGCGATCATAAACAAGTCGCCCGTAGCGTTTTGAGCTACCGAGACAAATTCAACTTTCGGTACATGAAACAACTTTGTCCAGGAATTCCCTCCATCCGTTGTTTTTAGCAGGATACCTCCGGGAGGGATGCAACCAGTTCCATTACATGATGAGGCTCCTCCAATAACATATCCCGTCAGATTGTCGGTAAACAGGATATTAACGAGCTTCTGTTCCTGATTGGAATTGGTATACTTCAGGTCCCAACTTAATCCACCATCGTTTGTCCGAAAAATCTCTCCTTCATTCGTCACAACAATACCGGTTGATTCGTCGAAAAAATGAATATCGAGAGTTCTTTCAGGGACCGAAGCACTGACCAGTTCAAGCAGAATCTTCCCATCTTCAAAAGGTAATTTTTCGCCTCTCTGAACAGGAGACTCTTCCTTTTCACATGCCGCAATAAGGAGAAGGCCAAAAAGGAAAAGCGGAATAATTTTTTTCATGATCAGGTACTTTTCATGGTAAACGTCATATCTTAACGCTTCGTTGTAAGGAGTTCCAAGTTAGCTACTTTTTATTGCAGAGGAGATTTAATAGCATGGAATTCCGATCAAGGAATCCCAGAACATCGCAAATTCCCCAATAACGCTTTACTTTGAAGCATGGACGTATGGATGTTTTTGCTGATCGGATTGGCCGCCGGGGGAATGGCCGGGTATTTTTTTACCATAGCCCGGAAACTCAAGGATGGTGAATCTCTTCAATCCATACAAATTGAAAAGGCAAGGATAGAACAAAACCTGCAGGCTGCCGAAAACAGAAGAGCTGAGTTGGAACGCCGGCTTCAGGAACTGGAAACCTTTAACCAAACCCTCCTGCGGGAAAATGCAGTGCTGAAAACGGAAGGACTGGGTTTGCAGCAGCGTATGGCCGAGCAAAAAGAGGAGCTCGAAAAACTCAATGAACGGATGTCGCTGCAATTCAAAAATCTCGCAAATGAGATCCTCGAAGAAAAGAGCAAAAAATTTACCGACCAGAACAAGATCAATATCGGAGAACTTCTGAACCCGCTCAGGGAAAAGATCGGTGAGTTTGAAAAGAAGGTTGACGAAAGCAACAAGGAAAATGTGCGCATGAACAGTTCCCTCGGCGAACAACTCAAAAACCTGAAAGAACTCAATCAACAAATAACCAAAGAGGCCGAAAACCTCACCCGCGCACTAAAAGGCGATACCAAAACCCAGGGAAACTGGGGGGAATTTATCCTCGAAAAAATATTGGAACGCAGCGGACTGGTCAAAGGACAGGAGTTTATCGTTCAGGAAAGCACGACCATGGAAGGCGGAAGGCTGCGACCCGACGTGGTCATCAAACTGCCCGACAATAAAAATATCGTGGTCGACTCCAAGGTTTCACTGACCGCCTATGAACAGGCTATGAATGCAGCGGATGATACCGAGCGGGCCATGCACATGAAAATGCATGTTCAATCCATTAAAAATCATATCCGGCAGCTTTCTTCCAAGGACTATCAAAAATTATATGGAGTAGAGGGATTGGATTTTGTGCTGTTATTTATTCCGATCGAACCGGCCTTCAGTTCTGCCCTGCAGGCTGAATCCGACCTGTTTAACCAGGCTTATGAAAAACAGATCGTATTGGTGAGTCCAAGCACACTTTTAGCTACGCTTCGCACCGTTGCAAACATCTGGCGTTATGAATACCAGAACCGAAATGTGCTCGAAATAGCCCGACAAGCCGGTGATATGTACGATAAGTTTGTCAATTTTTCAGAAGACCTTATCAAACTGGGTGTACAAATGGATACCTCCAAAAAGACCTATTCTGATGCCATGAACAAGCTGGTAGACGGATCCGGTAACCTGATACGTCGTGCAGAAAAACTCAAAGAATTAGGTGCTAAGACTTCGAAGCAGATGAATGATAAGCTGTTGGACCGAAGCGAAAGCGGAAGCGAAATTTAAAAGGCCTGTAGCCTTTACCCTGTAGCCTGTACCCATTATTTATTACCTTCGCATTTCCATGGATAAATACGCCAAAAGAGGAGTATCCTCCCAAAAAGAAGATGTACATAAAGCCATTAGCAAGCTCGATAAAGGTTTGTATCCTAATGCTTTTTGCAAGGTGATCCCGGATTATCTGGGAGGCGACGCAAATTGGTGTAACGTAATGCACGCCGATGGTGCAGGAACAAAATCTTCTCTGGCCTATCTCTATTGGAAAGAAACAGGCGATTTATCGGTATGGAAAGGCATTGCCCAGGACGCCATCGTGATGAATACCGATGACCTCCTATGTGTTGGGATCACTGAAAACATGCTGCTTTCTTCTACGATTGGAAGAAATAAAAACCGCATTCCGGGAGAAGTCATTTCCGCCATCATTGAGGGCACGGAGGAATTCCTCCAGACCATGCGCGACATGGGCATCGACATGGTGCTAACCGGAGGAGAAACGGCTGATGTTGGTGATCTTGTGCGCACGATCATCGTCGATTCCACCGTTACGGCCCGGGTACAACGAAATGCCATCATCGAAGCGAGAATCCGCCCTGGCCAGGTCATTGTGGGTTTTGCCTCCTATGGAAAGGCGAGCTATGAGCAGGAATACAACGGAGGGATGGGCAGCAACGGACTTACTTCCGCCCGGCACGATGTCTTTTCAAAACATTATGCCACCAATTACCCCGAAAGTTTCGACCCGGCATTGGATGCTGATGTAGTTTATACCGGTTCTCTGAAACTTACTGACCGCTGGAAAGATGCACCGCTCGATGCAGGCAAACTGGTGCTTTCTCCAACACGTACCTACCTTCCTTTGGCCCGTGAAATACTAAAACATATCCCGAAAGCGGAGATCGGGGCGTTTATCCATTGCAGCGGAGGGGCCCAAACCAAGGTGAAACATTTTATGGATGAGCCGGTACAGGTGATAAAAAACAACTTGTTTCCATTGCCTCCTTTGTATGATATGATCCAGACACAGTCGCATACCGATTGGAAGGAAATGTTTCAGGTATTTAATATGGGACATCGATTGGAAGTGTATACCCAGGAAAAACATGCCTTATCCCTTATCCAAATGGCAGAGACATTCGGAATTGATGCCCGTATAGTGGGACATGTGGAGGCTTCGTCTGCTCCGGGTGTGAAGATTTCTTCCCCTTACGGCACATTTGATTATTGAAGTTGATACAACAACTTTGGTCAGAATTGCGTTAAATTTCCTAATTACTTAATAGTTATAATCAAATCATTTACGATGTTTGTAGGAATGCGTTACGTGTTTCCTGTTATTGCCTTATTTTGTTTGCCGCTAAAAGGAATCTCCCAGAATATCCGTCTGGAGCTGGCTGATCCCTGTTTTAGCAGTGTGGGTACGGGTAAAGACCTGGAGAGCAGTGATCTGATCACCCAAAACGGGGATATAGTGGAATGGACGGGATCCGGCTGGGATGGGGCGAATTGGAAATCGGACCTGGCCTTAGTTCCCGAAATGCCTCCTTTTTGTAACAGACCTGTTAAAGCGGCCTGGCTGGGAAGTGGAATTTTGTGGAACCTGAATGGTGAAGGGGTGGCTTTTCGTTTGAACCAAAGTCTGGTATCAGGAAAAAAATACGTTATTTATTTTAACTATGCGAGTCATGGGAACTCTTCCGACGGGAGTTTTTCTCCTTATGTGTCAACGAGCCTGGAAGGCAAAGATCTTGGCTACCCGGTAGGCCGGCTCAACCCGGCAGGAAATAATTGGCGCTTTGATTCCATCGTATTCACAGCTGATTTTAAACAGGCCGGCGACGAATGGATCATCCTCCATACCCGCACAGATGAAAGTTCAGGAATAATCCAGGCGCAATGTCCGCAGGAGAATTTTTCCATCACGGCAGACAAAAGCTTTTGCGCCGGTGAAGAGGTGAAACTTAGTGCCAACTTTAGCCTTTCTAATTATGAATGGAATGATGGAAGTGGCGATAAGGAAATAGTGATAAGTGAAGACGGCACCTATTGGCTGGAGTCGAAATCGCCCTGTGGGGTGCATCGCGACACCATCGAGGTTGTTTTTCAGGATTGCGGTATCGGCGTAGGTGTTGGTGGTGGCGGTAGTGGTGGAGGAAAGAAAAAAGGTGGCGGCATCAACCTGAATCTTAATTTTCAATTTTGCTGGTTTGGAAGTTGCGACGACGACGATGTTCCAACCGGACCGCCCAGTCCGCCAATAATCGTTTACAATGTGTTGACCATCAACGGCGACGGCTATAATGAGACCTTTTATGTAGATAACGTAGAAAATGGCCGGTGGAAGCTGCGCGTCTATAACCGCTACGCCCAGCTGGTGTTCGAAGACCTCGAGTATAAAAATACCTGGAAACCCACTGAGCTGACAGCCGGGGTTTATTATGTCATTCTTAAAGACCGGAATTCTGCCTATAAATATACCGGCACACTTACCATTATTCGATAAGGTGTACTTCTGTATATTCGCGGTATGCGTTTTCTGTTAACTGCTTTACTTTCAGCCATGGTGCTGAACCTGAGCGCCCAAAAATGGGATGTAAACAAACCCCCGGGCGATTTTAAAGAAGTGTCATTCACGGTGAATGAAGGAACCTGGATGAACCTGGACCTGAGTCCGGATGGCACAACCATCGTCTTTGATATGCTCGGAGATATTTATTCCGTCTCCTCGAAGGGTGGAGATGCCAAACTCCTTCGTGGCGGACTGGCCTTTGAAGTTCAGCCACGGTTTAGTCCGGATGGAAGTAAAATCCTGTTCACCAGCGACCTGGGTGGAGGCGACAATATTTGGTACATGAATGCCGATGGATCGGATGCCAAACAGATAACCACGGAAAAATTCAGGCTGCTCAATAATGCGGTATGGGCGCCGGGTGGCGAATATATTGTTGCCCGGAAGCATTTTACCTCAGGCCGTTCTCTTGGGGCAGGAGAAATGTGGATGTACCATATCTCAGGAGGGGATGGCGTTCAACTTACCAAAAGAAAAAATGACCAGCAGGATGTAAACGAACCCTGTTTTGATCCCAGTGGACGCTATCTGTATTTTTCGGAGGATGTTTACCCGGGAGGATATTTCCAGTACAATAAAGACCCGAATAGCCAGATCTATGTGGTCAAACGTTATGATCTTCATAATGGCGAAGTCGAAACAATAATTTCGGGTGGCGGAGGAGCTGTGCGTCCACAAGCTTCTCCGGATGGAAAATACATCTCTTTTGTTCGCAGGGTACGGGAAAAATCGGTGTTATTCCTGCATGATATAGAAAGCGGAATACAATGGCCCCTCTACGATTCCCTGAGCAAGGACCAGCAAGAGGCCTGGGCCATATTTGGCGTATATACAGGCTATAGCTGGACACCCGATTCCAAAGAAATCGTGATCTGGTCGCATGGCAAAATTTTACGTATCGATGTGAATTCACATAAGGTCAATGAGATCCCGTTTCATGCAACCGTTAATCAGCGTATCCGTAAAGCCTTGCGTTTTCCTCAGGAGGTTGCACCGGAGGAATTCACCTCAAAAATGATCCGGCACGCAGTGACTTCGCCCGATGGGAAAACATTGGTATTTAGTGCAGCAGGTTATCTATACAAAAAGGAATTGCCAAATGGAGTGCCGGAAAGGTTGAGCAAACAAACGGAATATTTTGAATTCGAACCCTCCTTTGCCCCGGATGGAAGATCCCTGGTTTTTGTTTCCTGGTCTGATACGGAAAGCGGTGCAATTCATACCCTTTCATTGAACGGCGGTTCGGCCAGAAAACTAAGCAAAACCAAGGGCATTTACAGAAATCCGTCCTATTCAGCTGATGGGAAAAAACTACTTTTCTGGAAGGAAAAAGGCAATGACCATCAGGGATTTGCATGGACCGAGGATGCGGGAATTTATACGATGAATTCTGATGGAGGGGAAGTCACAAAGGTCGGCGACGAAGTGGCAAGTCCTTTTTTCTCCCCCGATGGTGCCTGGATCTATTTTGAAAAAGGGAATGGACTCCATAAAATGACTACCCGCGGATATGAGAAGCAACAGGTGATCAAATCGACCTATGCCCAGGATTATTGCCTTAGTCCGGACAATAAGTGGGTGGCTTTCACCGACCTACACAAGGTTTATGTTGCGGCTTTTCCTGGAACCGGGAAAACCCTCGATCTGGGCGCGGGCTCCACAACCATTCCTGTTGCTCAATTTGCGAAGGATGCCGGAATTAATCTGCACTGGAGCAAAGACAGCAAGACCCTTTATTGGACCCTGGGAGATGAATATTTCAGTAAAACACTGAATGAACGTTTTCTCTTTTTACCTGAGGCTAAAGATTCCCTGGAAAACCTTCCCCTGCGTGGTCAGCCGATCGGTTTAAAATTAAAAACAGACAAGCCACTTTCTACCTATGTGCTCGATGGAGCCAGGATCATCACCGTTGATGCAGGCAACCGGGTTATTGAAACCGGGTATATCGTGGTGGCGGAGAATAAAATTGCCGAAATTGGCGAAGGAAGTTATGATCCTGATGCCGCAAAGATCAGGGGGGTCAAAGACGTACGTGACTGCAAGGGGAAAACCATCATGCCGGGACTGGTGGATGTGCATGCTCATTTGTGGACCTTCAGAGAGGGGATACACCCGCAGAACTATTGGCCTTATGTAGCGAATCTGGCCTATGGAGTTACAACCACCCATGATCCAAGTTCTAATTCTGAGATGGTGTTCACTCAAAGTGAGATGGTCAAAACCGGAAGCATGCTTGGTCCGCGGATTTATTCGACCGGTACCATTCTATATGGTGCCGATGGTGACTTTAAGGCAGTGATCAATAATTATGATGATGCCCGCTCGGCCGTATATCGCACGAAAGCATTTGGAGCCTTTTCGGTGAAAAGTTATAACCAGCCCCGACGAGAGCAAAGGCAGCAGGTTATAACCGCTTCTGATAGCCTTGGCGTTATGGTATACCCTGAAGGCGGCTCTTTCTTTTATCATAATATGAGCATGATCCTCGACGGTCATAGCGGAATCGAACACAATATTCCGGTGGCGCCGCTGTATGATGATGTTATCAAGCTGTGGGCCGCTTCAAATACAGGTTATACGCCCACCCTTATTGTGTGTTATGGTGCAGCAAGCGGCGAAAATTATTGGTACCAACACAGCAATGTCTGGGAAAAAAGCCATTTGTTGACATTCACCCCCCGAAGCGTTGTCGACTCAAGGTCGCGTCATAGAACCATGATACCTGAACGGGAATACGCCAATGGACATATCCTTGTTAGTCAATCCTGCAAAAAGCTGCTGGATGCCGGTGTAAAGGTGAATTTAGGTTCGCATGGTCAATTAGAAGGTTTGGGTGCTCATTGGGAATTATGGATGCTTGCTCAGGGCGGAATGACGCCCCTGGAAGTAATTCGTTGCGGAACCATGAATGGAGCCGAATATATCGGCATGGGAGATCAGCTCGGTTCGATCGAAGTAGGTAAATTGGCAGATATGATCATATTGAATGAAAATCCGATCGAGGATATTTACAATACGGAGTCTATCCATTACGTAGTTATGAATGGACGGATGTATGAAGCGGAGAATATGGCTGAATTTGGAAAGGACAATGCCCCTCATTTCTGGTTTGAAAATGAAAAATATGGGGAAGAATACCCATGGCACGAAAACGGGAACCTGTTAATGCAACCTAAGTGTGAATGCGGTCGTCATTAATACGTCATCTAAAAGGTTGATTTACAGTATAAAGTAAAAAATTTAAAATTATTTTACACTCCGGGCAACATTTGGCAAAATAAGTGCATCATATTTGTACCGGAGTTAACCACTCCGTTCGTTCTTTTTAAAATCTCTTCATAGAGTTTTGGTTTGGTTTGGTTTTACAAAGGCGCTCTTCGGAGCGCTTTTTTTTTATCTTGCGCCGTATGCGAATAGGCTTAATAGCACTTGTTATTGCAACCCTTGCCTCATGTTCTACACCCAAGGTTATGAACCAATCCGGTCGTGTGACACCAAAAGGAACCGTGACCGGAGGCCTTACTTACATGGCGAATGTATCACAGGAAAGTTCTGTTCTGATGAGTGATGTCCTAAAAAACCAGATCGAAAATTTTACCAGTGGAGATACGGTTAAATACAACCAGTTCCTTTTGGACGCGAATGCTGCACTGGTAGCCTATGCATTAGACCCTATTGCTTTTGGTCCGCAGTTTTATGTGAGAGTAGGGGTTTGGGACAGACTGGAGCTGGGCTATACCCGCGCAAAGGGTGCCAATATGTTTAGTATGCAGGGTCAATTCCTGGGCTTTGAAAAAGAGGTATCTGAGGACAGTAAAAAACGCTGGTTTGGAAGCGCCGGACTTCAGTACTCCTGGAATTCATACAACCTCCCCAAATTTTTCGGTAAGGTGCAGGACAGATTTGGATTTGAATACAAGCGCCGGGATTTCCTACTTCCACTTACTTTTTCTTATTCACTGGGTCCGAACGAAACCTATGGAGCAATTGGATTTGGCGCAGTTTTAGGCTTTCATCGCATCGATTATTCCTTTCTTCCTGACAGGATCATCAACGACAAAGGCGATGTGTTACAGGCTACGCATCATACCAATAAATTCAGTTCCATTGGTTTTTTTGTGAATGTAAAGGCGGGCTATAAGTATGTCTATATTATTTCTTCTATAGCAGTTTATTACCAGCAATATGGAACCTATCCATTGTTAAACAGGTCTTCCGTGTTTTTGGAGGGTTTTACCTTTGTTCCGGGGATAAGTTTGCAATTGAATACGATCAGGAAATAGGGGGTATTGGATAAGAAGGTTTTCCGGAATACGTCTGCAGGATGGGAATTTTCTTGGCTTGGGGCGCCTGCTCCATGGTAGTGATTTTTGGGTTACCCCTTCGGGGTGGTT
>DQHT01000110.1 GCA_003531115.1 Bacteroidota bacterium
ACGCAGGAGTTCTGCTTCACCGCTCCCTCGCTCTGACCGAAGGTCTCGCTCCCTCGCTCCCGGGCATAAAAAAAGCCCTCAATTTCTTGAAGGCTTCTTGCGGACTGGACGGGACTCGAACCCGCGACCTCCGCCGTGACAGGGCGGCATTCTAACCAGCTGAACTACCAATCCGTTCCTCTTGGGGAGTGCAAAGATAGAATTTTCAACGTACTTGCAAAAAGTTCAGAATTAAATAAGATTAAAAAAACGCAATGGGTTGAAAGTCAATCGTATAATATTGGCGTAACTTTATGGCATCTGTAGCGTTATAGGTGTATGAATCCACGCTCTACCAAAAAATCATTTCTTTCGTACAGTACCCTGCTCATAGGACTTGGCGCTTTCGTCCTGATCGGGGCTTGTCAAAAAGACAGGGAAACGTTCTATATTCCCGGGAAACCGTATCCGGGTCCTTATGATGATAGTAAATATGCCATTGCCGCCGACTATTTCCCGATGAAATTTGGAAGCGTTTGGTACTATTCTGTTTTTTCTAAATCAGGTTCGTCCATGCTTTTTGATTATCCGTTGGAAGGGCGCATCGATAGCTTTCCCTACCGAACCAATTATTACCGCATGCCGGGAGAAGTTAAATGGGGATGGATGAACTGGGGAGTGAGCAGAACTTCAGCGATTAATGCAGGAGGCGGGGTTTTATTCCATACCCGTTTGCTGGATAGTGCTGCAACCTACGAGGAAGTGATGGGAACCTGGGATAAACACCAACAGGTACAATGGGGTGGCTTACACTGGGTAAGTACTCCCATCGGTGAATTTCAGTGTATTCGTAACGACCACCGCTACTATGAAGGCGACACTTCCTACCAGGCGCGCTACTTCGCTATGGGGGTTGGCTATATCAAACAGGAAAAATTCCATTTTGTGAATGGGGTCAAATACATGGACGAGATCCAGATCATCGACAGCACTTCCCTGAAATAAGGCGAATCTTTAAGGTAAGATCTCGACTTTCAGCGCTGAAATACCGTGTTCGCCCTGGATGCGCAATACATAGATCCCGGCAGCGATTCCGCTGAGGTTCAATACTGCGGTGCCTTCCAAATTGTCAGTTTGAATAATCTTTCCATCCATAGTCAAAAGCATAAACGCATAGGTTCCTGCTCCCGTTATTCTGTCAATAACCAGATAACTTCCGGCCGGATTCGGGTATACCTTGAACCGTTCCTGACCGATCGTAGAAATGCTTGTGTTGTCAACAGGTGGTGGTAAAGCCAGGATATCCACTTCCATACGTTCATAGGAACCAAAACAGCCATCAGGGGTATAGGTGACTACATTGAGGGTTCCCTTGCCTTCGGGTCCCCATTGTACCTGTATGCTTCCTGTCAGGCTATCCATACTTAAAATCGTACCTCCCAAACAGGTCCAAACATGTCCGTCGCGGTAATCGCGGGGGGAGGAATAGGTTTTTATCAGTCCGGTTGTGCTGGTATCGTAGCCCGTTATCGCTGAGGTAAACGGACTCCTTAACACCTCAAAATAGAAGGAATCGGGATCGGAAATGCAGCTTCCTATAAGCACCCGGCTGCGGTAAAAACCGCTTTGCAGGGTATCATCAGCCACAAAATAGGGGGAAGCCGTATCGCTCTGAAAGCCATTGGGCCCCGTCCAGTCGAATACAGCACCGGTAACCGACTGTCCTTCGAAATACACGGTATCGCCCTGACACACACTATCACCAACCAAACTCATCAATACAGGAACCTGGGGTGGCGGATAGGTATACAGTTCGGTGCTGTCACTGCCGGAAACACAGTTCCCGTCTTCTACATACGCGTAATAGGTCCCAACATTGGTGGTATCAAGCGAATAAAACCGGAAGTCGGCAATGCTGTCGATAAACCCGTTCGGACCACTCCAGCGATAGGTAAGATTCGGAGAGGGTGAAAATGCGCTAAAACTCACACTGTCGCCAACGCATTTAGGTCCGTCATTGGTGACAGTGGGTGTTTGCGGGGTTTGATGGATGATAAGTTCGGTGCTTGTGTCTTTGGAGGTACAGGTCATGAACTTGACATTCACCGTATAAGTACCATTCATCGAGGTATCTGTGACCGGAATAAAATTGTTCTGGGTCGTGCTGCTAAAACCATTCGGACCCGTCCAGGAATAGCTGAGTCCGGACAGGGTATCGGCAAAAAGATGGGCGCTGTCGCCACTGCAATGCGGACCGTCATTCCCAATAGCCGGAGGGAGAGGCGTATAGGGCACGGTTTTGCTTCGAATGTCCACACATCCCGTTGTCCATCCATAAAAGGTATCCTTTAAAGTGACCTGATAGGGCAATCGTTTGGTATAGGTATGCGTGCCATTAACAGCGTAATAAATTCCTGTTGTGTCGCCGTAGTCCCACAACATACCAAACTGAGGGACATTGTAAAAGGCATAACGGTTATAGAAGCGGTTTTGCATCACCGCGGAGGAAGTATTGGTAAAGGTAAAAGCAGAATTTCCATTGTTGCAGCCGGAAAAGAAAAAGTCGGCATTAAGATCATAGGCTACCGTAGGCATAAGGATAAAATCGGCATTAAAGGTCGATCCGCCTACATTGATCCCGTATGCCCGGCGCCAGGTATTGGCCAGTTCTACACTACTCAGCCATTCGCTGTCGCCATCGCCTGCATTGTAATTGTTGCAGATAACGGATACACTGGTGCTGCTGGAGGTTTCCAGGGTAACAACATACGGGGTGCTGATGGTGATCGGTGTGGCAAATTTGGCGTGTTTGCGTAAGGCCGACAAAACGCCGCCTCCAAAGGTTGAATCAATTTGAATGGTCACGCTTCGTGCGGGATTGGCAAAAGGCAGGGAGTCGGAAGTGGAGAGGTATAAGTTGCAGGTGATGGTAACCGCAGCACCGGTACCCGCACTTTGCCAGGCAAAAAAATCAAAGCCCGAAATGGTGATGGGCTGAGGGGCCATGAACCACTGGCCAAATCCGGTTCCACTATTCGATGCATTTAAAGCAACCGCATAAAAAGCGGAGGTTTTGTAATAGGGATAATACAGGGTGTCTACACCACAACTTCCTGCCTTTCCGTATGATTGCAAGGGAAAATTTGCCGGTTTCTGAACAGCGATGTCATTAACGAGCTGTACAGTAGTTGGACTGAGTTGGGCCTGGCTGAACAGGGTGAAGAAAAGGACGAAAAAGGATAGTAATGACCTGGAAAACATAGGCATAGGTTTCCATAAAATTAGGTAGACCTCATCATAAAAACAAAATAAATTAGACGAGCGCGATCAGGAGTGGCTTGTTTCGAGGAGGAAATTTTTACCCCCGAGATAAAAGAACCAGGTTGAAAGTCCCAGAAACAGGTGACTCAGGTCCATGGAACTCAATAATTCTGTTGGCGACAAATCCATAACAAAGATAAGTCCGGCCAGCAGGGTTGCCCCAATGCCAGCCCAAAACCATTGGAAGGTGCGCGCAAAACTTTTTTTACGGATGAGGATGATGCCGAATATACCCGTGAGGAAGAGCAATCCATATACGGTATGCAGCATTACCCCAACAAACTTGAGGGAAATGATGGTAAGAATGGTGCAGGAAACAACCATTGCGGCACTTAAGGCATAGGAAAAGGTATGGGCCCTTTGTTTCACCACGCCGGCTCCGATGCGGAGTACAAAGATCTCCAGGGCAAAAACACTGGCGATACTAAATAACCAGCCGGGAAGTTTCCCATAGAGGCCGGTAGCATAGAGCAGGGAATGGCCGAGGAGTCCGCCTAAAAAGGTGGCCAGCGCCAGGCAGATAAAATGAATAAGGAGCAATTTTTTGCCCCCTGCTTCTCCGGGGATCTTAGCCAGTTTATAGGCTGCAAAGGCAGCGATAAGGGCGACCAGAGTATCAGTCAGGAAAGAAGAAAGTTCATCGAAACGTAATGACCCGAGATAAATTGAATCGCCAAACATGCGGCGAAGATTGCTAAAAAAATCAGCCTCTCCAAACCTCAGGCACCCGGATTTTTCTTGAAGGGCTTAAGCATGTCCTCTACTTTTTCTACGATTTCCCGGGCTTGCCGTACCACGATAATCCCTTCTTCAGTAGCAATAATGGGCTGTTTGCTTCTGTCGAACAGGGACTTGCCCAGGCGGTCTTCCATCGCTTTTACCTGTTGACTCACCGTGCTTTGTTCGGCCGAGCAAAGATCTGCTGCTTTGGAAAAACTTCCGGTTTCGGCAACAGCAATGACGTATTGTAATTGACGTAAGGTTACCAGCATAGCGGGGGTCTTGGCGACAAATATGCGCGATTCGCAGCATATTTTATGGAATATTTTTGAATATTTTGACAGAACCCTGACCGTACTATTTGGTAGCAAAATCAATGTGGAGCTATCTTTAGCCTATGAAAAGGATCGGACTCTTTATGCTTTGTTTGGGCTGTTTGTCTGCTAAGGCGCAGGTTCCATCTTTTGGCGCGCCTGACCGCATCGACCTGGCTTCCTGGAACCTGATGTGGTACGGGCATCCCGTGTATGGATCTGCAAATAAGACTGCACAACGCAGCAGTATTGGCGAGGTACTGCGAAATGCACGGATCGATATCTGGTTTTTTCAGGAGGTCTGCGATACAGGCGATTTTTCCGATTTGCTTATGGAAAGTGGTCCGTTTCAACACGTATACGCCCGCTATTGGCAAAGCCAAAAAACAGCCTGGGTTTGGGATTCTACACAATGGACATTGCTTTCTGACAGCATGGTACTGGATGATTTTTCAGCGGATTTTGCCGGTGGGAGGCTGCCGCTTTTAACGGTTTTAAAGGCGAAAAATACGCCGGATACCTTGTTTTTGCTGGGTATTCATCTAAAGGCCAATACGGGAACGGATACCCAAAAGGAGGAAGCCTGGTACAATAGAAAAGCATCGTCAGACCACCTATTGAACTGGCAGGAGGGATTTCGTGACCGTCGGGTCATTATTGCCGGCGACTGGAATGATGGCATGGATACCAGCGTATTTCGTGACACCCTCAGTCCTTTTCTTCAGCTTCGGGAAGCAGGTTTGTTTTTATTGGAGAAGCAGGCATTGGCAGGGGAGAAGTCATGGTATTACGGAAATACCTGCATCGATCATATTTGGACGAATACGCGTGCTGCTGCCATGTACCGGAAAGCTTCTTCGCAAATTTTGCCTATGGAATGGTATTTCACCAACTACCCTACAGAAGTTTCGGATCACTTTCCTGTTTTTGCAGCCTTGAATTGGAGCCAAGGGTCGGGCATACCCTGCGAAAAAAAGGTACCCGTTTTTGTTTATCCCAATCCTTCCAGAGGTAGTTTTTATATCNNTTTTATATGGATGGATGGGATGAATTGATCCCCATTCACGTGGTGGACATGCTCGGAAGTTCCGTAAGTTTTGAATGGAAAAAAGAAGGCGACAAATCCATCATCCATATACCCAAACAAGGGATTTATACACTTTTCATACAAAGTGGTGGGCAAGTCTTTGTTTATCGCTTGGTAGTGAACCCGTAGGACGATTATATTTGCCTAAATTTTAATTATGGCAAGTACATCTGATGTAAACGTAGGTTCTTTTATCCGTTTTAATGGCGAGCTGGTACAGGTAGTTGAATGGCAACACCGCACCCCGGGCAATCTCCGGGCATTTTATCAGGCTAAGATGCGGAACGTAAAAACCGGTAAATATGTTGAAAACCGTTTCCGTTCCGGAGAATCGATCGACGTGGCACGGGTTGAGGTACGTGAACTCCAGTATTTATATAAGGATGGAGATAGTTTGGTTTGTATGGACCAGAACACCTTCGATCAAATTTATATCGACGTGGCTTTGTTTGGCAATACCGTTCAGTTTTTGAAAGAGGAGATGATCGTTATTGTGGCTTTTGAATCGGATATGCCCGTTACGGCAACCCCGCCAAGTACTGTTGAACTCGAGGTTACGTATAGCGAACCCGGCTTAAAGGGTGACACCGCCACCAATACCTTAAAACCCGCTACCCTGGAAACAGGAGCCGTTGTGAACGTTCCGCTTTTTGTCAATACCGGCGACACGATCAAAGTCGACACCGCCACAGGCGCTTACCTCGAAAGGGCAAAAGGCTAATGAAAGCACGCGGTTCGGAATCTAATTTTCTGGGGATAGAAGATCCTGCCCTTTGTAGTTATGCATCATCCCGTTATGTGATCCAGTCGGCGCCCTACGAGCATACTTCTTCGTATTTGAGTGGTTCAGATAAAGGTCCGCAAGCCATCATCGACGCCTCACATTATGTGGAGTTTTATGATGAAGAACTGGACCAGGAGACTTTCAGGCTGGGGGGTATCGCTACTCTGGACCCCATTGATTTTAAGGGGAAAGTAAATAAAGAGGCGGTTGACCTGATCGAAGCCGAAACGGCAAAACTGCTGGCCGACAATAAATTTGTGATCAGTCTTGGGGCGGAACATACCGTTACCTATGGATTCGTTAAGGCGTATTTTAAAAAATACCCGAACCTGAGTGTGCTCCAGATCGATGCGCATAGCGACCTGCGTGAGGCATATCATGACAATCCGTACAGCCATGCTTCGGTGATGGCGCGGGTGAAGGACCTGGGCATTAAGATCTCCCAGGCCGGTATCCGGGCCCAATGCAAAGAAGAGGCGGACCTGATCAAAGCCAGTGCGAACATCAAAACAGCTTATGCCCATCAGGTAAAAAAAGACCCGAACTGGATGAAAGAGTTGGTTGATCACCTGAGCGATGACGTATATATAACTATTGACGCGGATGGATTTGATCCCTCGATCGTACCTGCAGTAGGAACGGCCGAACCCAATGGATTAAGCTGGGAAGAGGCCATGAACCTGCTTGAACTTTGTGCCAAAAAGAAAAATATCGTTGGCTTCGATATTGTGGAATGTGCCCCGATGGAAGGCAGTATTCTTTCTGAATTTACCCTGGCCCGGGTGCTGTACAGGCTCCTGGGATATATTAGTATCAATAAAAAATAATGAGAGTTTATCTTGACAATGCTGCCACCACTCCCCTTGATCCGGGTGTTGCAGAAAGTATGCTGGAGATCATGCAGCATAAATTCGGGAATCCGTCATCCATCCATGCCCACGGAAGAGAGGTGCGTACCCTTGTGGAAGAAGCACGAAAAACGGTTGCCCGGCTCCTGAATGTTACGCCCTCAGAGATCTTTTTTACCTCAGGAGGAACGGAGGCCGATAATATGTCCCTGCGCTGCAGTGTAGAAGANNAGGTGCAGCTGGATATGGTAAATATCCTGGAGAACGGACATATTGACCTGGCCCATTTGGAAACCCTGTTAAAGGCCTCCGATAAAAAGACCCTGGTTTCGCTGATGCATGCCAATAATGAGCTGGGCAACCTGCTCGATCTGGAAGCGGTTTCAGCCTTGTGCCGGGAGCATAATGCCCTTTTTCACTGCGATACGGTGCAAACCATAGGTCATTATCCACTCGACCTGCAAACCATTAAAATTGATTTTCTTGCGGCAGCGGCACATAAATTTAACGGGCCTAAAGGGGTTGGTTTTATCTATATCAGCAACAGAAACCGGCTCCATCCTCTGATCACCGGAGGTTCCCAGGAAAGAAACATGCGGGGAGGCACCGAAAATGTATATGGGATCGTTGGACTGGCCAAAGCGCTGCAGTTGGCCCATGATACCATGGAAGCAAAAAGGACCCATATCAGCGGCTTAAAATCCTATATGATCGACCGCCTCGAAAAGGAAATCCCGGGCATTCGTTTTAACGGAGATGCTAAAGGACAAAGCCTGTATACGGTGGTTAACGTGAGTTTTCCTCCTTCTAAAGTATCGGATATGATGTTGTTCAAACTCGATATCGAAGGCATATCTGCATCGGGAGGCAGTGCCTGTTCTTCGGGTTCGGATGTAGGTTCGCATGTACTTACGGTTTTGGGGGTAGATAAAGAGCGCGCCAACGTGCGTTTTTCCTTTGGAAAGTACAATACGATAGAGGAAATTGATTTTGTTTTGGAAAAATTAAAAGAAATGCACCATGGGTAAGTGGAATTTTGCATTTTTGCTTTAAATCCAAACCATGCGGCCTGCACTAGCTCTGATTTTTTTTCTTTTTATTATAGCTGTTGGAGCACAACCTTATTATTTTCTCGATAGTTCTTTAAAAGAAGGTTATTCTGCCTTTTATCAGGGCAAATATGACCTGGCAGGTAAATTATTCTTTAAAGCCTTAAAAAATGCGCAGATAACGAAGGATAAACGCGTGGAAGCCGAATCGTACCGGCTGCTGGGTGAGGTAAACCGGGCTTCCAATAACCGTCCCGCAGCGATCAAATACCTGGATAAGGCTGAACATATATTTAATGAGATCCAGGACGATTACGGTGTAGCATCTACCAAAAACCGGAAAGCGGCAGCTTATTTTGAAAAAGGGGATTCCATCAATTATATGAAATTCCTTATGAGCTCGCTCAAGATCAGTCGCGACAACCATTTTCGGGATATCGAATACAATTCTTTAACCATACTGGGAGCAGTTCAATTTTCGAAAGCACGGGATTACCCAGCGGCTGTGCATACACTTACTGAAGCCATGCTGATTGCCAGGGAATTGAATAAAGTAGAAGATTTCCCGTATATCTATACCAATATTGCCGGCCTTTACCAGGCTATGGGTCAGCTGGACAGTGCCCTGGTTTATGGAAAAATGGCCCTGGAAATCGCTGAAGCAAGGGGCATCCGCTCATCGATCAATTCTGCCTGCAGTCGCCTTGCATCTATCCATGCAGAATTGGGCCAATTCGACAGTGCATTTAAGTACGAAAGGCGTTATAATTTATTGAGTGATACCCTCAATATTGAGTCGCGCGATAAACAGTTTGCCGAACTGGTTGAGAAATACGAAGACGAAAAAAATACGGAGGCGCTCGAAAAACAAAGACTTACCATCAACTATATCCTCTTTGCAGCCATACTTTTTCTCATTGTCCTGGTGTTTATGTTTATCCTTTTTGCTAATCTGAGAACCCAAAGGAAAAAGCTTACGGAAGCCAATGAAAAAATGGAGGCGCAAAATGCAGTGCTTGCGGAAAACAGCAAACTCAAGGACCGCCTGCTTTCCGTACTATCGCACGATTTACGGTCGCCCATGGCCGCTTTAAGTAGTTCATTAGAGCTTATGCGTAACGGGGAAGTGAATGAGGCCGACTCAAAAATGATCATCGAGGAGTTGCGTGTCAAGGTTGAAAGGACCTCTGAACTGCTCGACAACCTGCTCTTTTGGATCAAAAATCAATTGAACCGGATCGACCCGGAAATTCAGGAAATTCAACTTAGCGAGCTGATCGGTGAAACCCTTGTGTTTTTTTCTCCGGAGCTCCAGCAAAAAGCATTGCGGGTTCAGCTTGAAGTACCTGATGATTTTATTCTCCACGCCGACAAAGAAATGATCCGGCTGGTCATTCGTAACTTAGTGAGCAATGCGGTGAAGTTTTCGAAAAACGGGGGACAAATTCGCATTGGTGCCACCATGCAGGGGAAATCCAGCCGCCTGTTTGTAGAAGACGATGGCGTTGGCATCAATTCGGAAGCCTTAAAAGAGATCTTCCAAATGAAAAAGGTATATACCTTCGGCACGCAAAAGGAACTGGGAATGGGGATCGGCCTCTCTTTGGTGCGCGATTTTGTACATGCCAATAAAGGAAGTATTGAGGTGATCAGCGAAGCCAATAATGGCACTCGGGTGGAATTGACCTTTCAAAACTGATCGGGCGACAGGGGAGCAGCCATGACGACTTTTTCCTTCTCTACCACCACAGCCCCGGCAGCATCGCCCTTTCTTTTGCGAACAAACTTTTTTTCGGTATAGATAACAGGAGCAAGGGCTTCGTTGCGCCGCTTTGAAAACCAGAGGGCAAGTCCGGCAGCGGCCATCAATACGGGCTCAGGAAAGCTAAGTGTTCCCTTTTTTCGCACTACAACATGCGACCCGCCAACATCCCGGGCATGCAGCCAGAGATCGTCCTTTTTGGCTATTTTTAAAGTAAGTTCATCGTTGTCTTTGGCCTGTTTTCCAACCAGGATATCAAAATCCATAAAGTTAAACCGGTGATAAGGCAACCTGACTGACTGTTCAGGCTGTTTCTTTTTGTCCTTTATATGGATACGCAATGCGCGCATGTCGGTAGCCGAACGAACGGCATCCAGCTTTTCGGAAGCTTCAATATAACGTTTTTCCAACTGAGCCACCTCTTCATTCAGGCGGGCTTCCTGCAGATGCTGGTTTTTGGCTTTCCGGTAAAAACGCTGGGCATTGTCTTGCGGAGTTAGTTTCTCCTTCAGGGGAATGCGGATCACTTTTCCATCCAGATAATCGGTGAGGTCGATAAAGGCCATGCCTTCTTTGATGGATGGTAAATGGCTCAGGATCAAATCGCCCAGGTGGCGGTAGTTCTTTTCTGAATTTAATTGAATGCGCTGTTTTTCCAGGGCTTTTAACCTTTTTTCACAGGAATTCACCTCATTGTTCAGCTCGCGAAGTAAGTCCGCTTTGCGCTGTGTGAAAAAGTGCAGAGCCAGCTGAAGTTCGGTAAAGGGATTTAAAGCCGCGCTAAGGGTAGTATAAGAAGAAAGCAGCTCCTGGCCTTTTACCGCGTCGAAGCTGTATTGATCGGCCTCTTTATTGAGGTATACAGGCCCTTCGAGATAGGCAGCAAGCAGTTTAGAAAAGGCGGCTTCGGATCCTGCCGTAGCCGAAAAGTTTTTTTTAAGATGCGGAGTGACAAAAGAAGCGTTTAGAAAGGTTTCTGCGTTTTGAGGCCAGCTTGCCCCGGCCAGTTCTTTTAAACGATTCCCGGAAAAGTCAGATTTGCTGGTGCTTTTGGTTCGAAAAGACTGGGTTTCTTCACCCCTTTGCAGCAATACGTTGGCATGGCGTCCATAACATAAAAATACCAGGGAACTTTGCCCGAGGTCCAGGTGAAAGCTCCGTTCTCCGGGATGAGAATGTACCCCTTTAACCCCCGTGTTCCAGGCAGGTTTAAACTGGTCAAGCGCATTTCGCGACTTGGGCTGATCTTCTTCAGGAAAATACAGGTACATCGCGTCGCCTTCAACACGAAAGGCCAGGCTTATGTTCCGTTTGTCGGCACCTTTAAAATGGATAAACAGGTGGTTTTTTTCTGCAGAATATACCTGAAGGAGGGTGGCGCCCTGCAGCAACTGGTTCAGCTCATTGGCCAAACGGCAAACATACAGGGCATGGAAACTCATAATTAAAAAACGAATTCGCCGTCAATATCGGTGAGGGCGATGGGTTTTGTTGCCGTAACAAGTACGGTATGCTCGTATTGCGCCGAAAGTTTCCCGTCGATGGTGCGGGCGGTCCATCCATCCCTGCGATCCACCTTGGCCCGGGCTTTTCCTGCATTGATCATGGGTTCTACGGTAAAGATCATTCCTTCTTTTAATACCGGTCCGGAATTTTTGGCCGCCACATGGGGAACTTCCGGCTCTTCGTGAAAGCGCAGTCCCACACCATGTCCGCAAAATTCATACACCGTGCTGTATCCGTGACTAACAGCCAGTTTATTGATCTCATAGCCGATATTTCCCAAATGGTTACCGGGATAACATTGGGCGATCCCAACGCGCAGGCATTCTTTGGTAACCTGCATGAGTTTTTTCGCATAATCGCTTACCGTTCCAACCTCATACATCTTGCAGGTATCGCCAAAATAACCATCGAGGATGGTGGTCACGTCGATATTCAGGATATCGCCGTTGCGCAATTCGTATTTGCCGGGGATACCATGACAGATCACATCGTTGACCGAGGTGCAGCAGGAGGCGGGATAGCCGTTGTATCCTTTGGTAGCAGCGGCGGCTCCGTGGTCTTTAATATACTCCTCACATTTCTGATCGATATATCCGGTTGTGATACCCGGCTTTACAAATTGGGCCAGGTATTTTAATGTTTCAGCCGCCAGAATGGAACTTTTTCGTATCCCCTCGATCTGCTCAGCCGTTTTTATCGTAATTGCCATGTCTTAAATCGTGGCGCGAAAATACGCATTCAGCGGCGCAATTCCTGAGCTGCCATAATTTGATAGAGGTACATCACAAAAAGAATAAAACTAACCACCATCACCCCGAAGAGCTGAGAACGCAACATTTTTCTGGTAAAATCGCTTTCATCCTGAGGGATAAAAAAGAGGATTATTCCAATAGGAAATGCAGCCACCACGGCGAACCAAAGGGGGAAAGTAAGATTCAACAACCACTCCCAGCTGCTGGCATATTCCTTGGTATACTGGGTCCGAATGCTAATGAGCAGGTTTAAGGTCAGGATCAGGCCAAAAAACGAAAGCAATCTTGGGTGAATATTCAGCAATTTCATGGCTCAAAATTACACTGTGTAAATGAGATTAGTGTTATGCAGAGCAGACACTTTCCATTTACATGTTATAACAACTTTATTATATAAATTGTAATATTGCAGTACTAATCATAATCAAATGGCAAGAAAAAAAGGGGCAGTAGCTGTTAAACCGGCTGCTGAAAAACAGACAAAAGAGGTTAACAAAACTATCGAATCACTTTATTCTCAATTGGTTACTTTGTTGAAAAAGAACAAAATATCCAAAAACGAAGTTGCAAAAAGGTTGGGTATGAGTTACCAGGGTTTCTTAAATTCATTTAATAAAAGAAATCTTCGCCTCGAAGCATGGTTCGAAATTTCAGAAATGGTAAATAAACCATTTGTTGCACGTTTCGACTCAGCGAAAAATATAGCAGAAATGGAAGAAGGTGCTTCTGCAGTTTCTGCTCCGTTATCAAGAGCCAGCGCGGCTTCTGATGCGGCCGATGATTTTAAAATATTGCGCTTGAGAAATGCGGAAGAAAAGATCGCAATTCTTGAAAAACAAATTGGATCATTGGAATCTCAGATACAAGACAAACAAACGATTATTGAGTTGATCCGTAAGTAAGTCTTCATGCATTTTTTAAGACCCTATAATTGAAATGATTATGGGGTTTTTTTATGGATTTGCGCGAATAAATTATCCAGATAAGCTGGAAATTCTGTCATTCTGCTTCCATACCAACTGAACATTTCCCCATTGACCAACAGAATGCGGCTATCCCGAACTTTTGCTTCCAACTCCCGGATATGGCCAAAGGAAAAAGGGTAGGGTTCACTGCTCAGCAGGATCAGGTCAGCTTTCAGCGCTATGAATTCGTCTTCATTTAGTTCAGGGTACCTTTCTCCTGGACAAACATTGCTAAAGCCGGCCAGTTCGAGCATGGAGCTGATAAAGGTATGTTGCCCCGCAAACATCCAGGGCGATTTCCATATCGCATAAAGCACCCGTATTCCTTCAAAGCGGGCCTTTTTTTCCTGTATGGAAGCCAGTCCGCCTCGAATTTCCGCAATAAGGGCTTCTGCCTTAGTTTCACAGTTCACTATACTGCCCAGGTCGTGCATCATCGATAACGCATCCTCAGGTTGGTGAATATCACTCATCCATACGGGAAAGTCGGCAGCAAGGGCCTCAATTTGGCTCTGCTCGTTCTCTTCCTTGTTTCCGATGATCAGGTCGGGCTGCAGCGCCCGGATCTTATCGAGTTGGAGTTTTTTAGTGCCTCCTATCCGTACTACCTTTTTAAGTTCTTCGGCGGGATGGATACAAAACTGGGTTCGCCCAACAAGCCGCCCGCCAATACCAATGGCGCACAAATATTCCGTCTGGCTCGGCACCAGCGATACAATACGCTCCGGAAAAGCCGGCAGCCATACTTCCCGCTTCATCTGGTCGTTATGGCGTAAGGAATCCATCAACTAGCTTAAAGCCTCAATGATATCGTATTTGGTAATGATATGCCAGTTGCCGCCGAGGTCCATCATGAGCACGGCATTGTTCTCTTTATTGATCTTACGCGCAACAGCCTCGATCGACTCGCCTGTTTTTACCACAGGAAACGGAGGCAACATTACTGAAGCCACTTTAGCTTCCCTGACGGTTTGATTCTGCAGCAGCTTTTGAAAGAGCATGCTGTCATCCAAGGCACCAATAAACTGCCCTTGCCCGTCAACTACCGGAATTTGTGAAATGCCGTATTTATGCAATATTTCACAGGCTACACTGATGGTGTCATCAGCCCGAACGGTGATCAGCTTCTGATTTTTATGCTTTTCGATAAGGTCGAGTGCGGTTTTGGGCTGCGGCGTTTCCATAAAGCCCCGGTCGCGCATCCAGTCGTCATTAAACATTTTACCCAGATACCGGGTGCCGTGATCGTGGAAAATAACTACAACAACATCCCCCTTTTTAAAGCGGTCTTTCATCTGAACGATACCCGCCATGGCAGCACCGGCCGAGTTCCCTACAAATATCCCTTCTTCACGGGCTATTTTTCGTGTATAGATGGCCGCATCCTTATCCGTCACCTTTTCGAAATGGTCGATCAAGTCAAAACGCACATTCTCGGGTAAAAAATCTTCACCGATGCCTTCTGTGATATAAGGATAGATTTCTTCCTTATCGAAGATCCCTGTTTCCTTATACTTTTTGAAAACAGATCCATACGTATCGATACCCAATACCTGAATGTCCGGATTTTTTTCTTTGAGGAATTTTGCGGTTCCGCTAATGGTACCGCCCGTTCCCACACCCACTACTAAATGGGTGATCTTTCCTTCGGTCTGTTCCCAGATCTCCGGTCCGGTTTGTTCATAATGGGCCATCGAATTGGAAAGATTATCGTACTGATTAGGTTTCCAGGCATTGGGGATCTCGGCCGCCAAACGGCTGGAAACGGAATAATAGGAGCGGGGGTCTTCGGGTTCTACATCCGTAGGACAAACTATTACATCAGCTCCAAATGCCTTAAGGGCGTCTACTTTTTCTTTGGATTGTTTGTCGGTAGTAGTAAAAATGCATTTATACCCTTTTATCACCGCCGCTATGGCCAAACCCATACCTGTATTGCCGCTGGTACCTTCCACAATGGTGCCCCCGGGTTTCAGCGCGCCGCTTTTTTCAGCGTCTTCGATCATTTTGAGGGCCATACGGTCCTTGATCGAATTGCCGGGATTTACCGTTTCGATCTTGGCCAATACAAGAGCAGGAATGTCCTTTGTAATTCTGTTTATTTTAACCAGAGGGGTATTGCCGATGGTTTCGAGTATAGAAGAATAGTAGTGCATGCGGGGCAAAGATAAAGATTCATCTTAAGCCAATACTCATCGAAGCAAGGTTATGTTTCCACGTAATATTCCGCTTACTTTTTCGCCGTGCAGGGTATAGGAATAATTAACCAGGATCAGATATACATCCTGTTTAACCGGAGTTCCTTTAAAGGTGCCGTCCCAGCCGGCGTCGTCAATATTTCCTTTGTACATGATCTGACCCCAGCGGTTGTAAATGATATAATCCATGATTTCGAGGTCGAATTCAACGGGTTTATAATTTTGATGGAAATCATCCCCGTTCGGCGTAAAAGCATTGGGTAAATAGATCCGGCACAGGTCGTCAAGATAACTCACCTGCACGGTATCGTAGTCTGTTCCGCATACATTCGTTACCGCCACATAATGGATACCAGGCTTACTTATTACATACTCAGGCCTGGCTGTAATGTCCTGGACAAAATACTGGGAATTCCAGAAACTCAGGTCGAAACGGAGAAACTCATTTTTACACAATACCGTATCCGGACCCAGATCCACAACCGGGAACGGATATACCTCGGTTTTCTTCTGAGAAGAATCGGTACAGCCATTCACTGTAACGACATATTTAACGGTATCCTCCCAAAGGATCTTCGGGTCAAAAAGCTGATCCACAATATTCTGTCCGCTAAAAATACCACCGGGAACAACCGGGGTGAGGGCAAAAGCTGCTTCATTGTTGCAATGGAAGGAATTTAGTCCGCTAAATGTCGGGTCGGGCATGGGTTTTACAAAGGCAAAACGGGCTGTGGTATCCCAACATCCATCAACGCTTTGAACCCAATGGAGGAAGCGTTTGGCTCCTTCGGTTTTGAAGCTATAGGTGAAGCTTGAATCGCCGGCCGTACTATCCTGGCCAATGATCCAGCGCCATAATTGGATGCCGGCGCTGTCTGTAGCCTGACTATACACCTCATACCTATTGCTGCTCAAACATTGGGCTGAATCATTGTAGCCAATCGCCGCAACCGGTTTTGGGAATACACGCAGCTCCTTCCAGGCGGTATCCCAGCAGTTGCTGTCGGTCTGGACATGCAGGGCTACCAGGTAAAAGTCGGAATTCCCGTATTGATGATTTACCACCCGGCCAATGGCCTGGGCGCCATCATCAAAATCCCAGTTTTCTGATTGAAGGTTGCCCTGCGCTACATTGCTGCTGCTCGCAAAGAAGAAAAACTGGTCGTTGATACACTGGCTGGAATCGTTTACGGAAAATTGGGCCGTAGGTTTAGGGAAAACGCGTATCGGCGCATCGATCGAATCCTTGCAGCCGTAATCGCTGCTTAGCACCTGTCGTACGGTATAATTTCCGAATGCAGGGAAAAAGTAGGAGGGGTTTGCATTGGTATCGATATCTGTTCCGGCAAAACGATAGCTATAGTGGAGGTTTCCATACGCAATACTGCTCTGGTCGATGAATTGGAAATCCTGGGTATTAAAACACTGGCCTTCATCATTCACAGCAAATCCGGGAGTCGGTTTGGGATAAACGATCATGGTTTTTATAAGCGAGTCGCTGCAGCCTAAATTCGAAACCGCTTTTAATTTAACCGGATAGCTGCCATGAGCGGCATAGGACATATTCCAATTTGCCGAACTTGAGACCTGTCCATCGCCAAAATCCCACAGATAATTCAGGTAGCCATAGTCCACCGTTGAACCATTCACAAAAGAAAACAGGTTTCCGTTCACGCACTGGTCGCTGTCGTTTACACTGTATTCGACCATGGGTTTCGGGAGTATAACCATTTGGTGGGTGGTGGTATCGTAACATCCCAGATCGCTCTGTGCATAATGCGTAACGATCAGGCTGTCGTGTTGGGCATAGGTTTTAACGGGTTCAAAAGCGCTTGACGTATCCCCATCTCCAAACTCCCAGAACCAGCTGAGGGTTCCAGCACTGATGGTACTTTGGTTGTCGAAAACAATATCCTGGGTATTGACACACTGGTTGCTGTCGTTGATGCTGAATTGGGCATGGGGTTTCGGATGCACGGTAAGCACCGTGCTCAGGGTATCCCAGCAATTTAACAGCGATTGTACATAGAAATAAACCGGGTAATTGCCCAAGGTAGCATAGGTTCTTGCAGTATCCAGATCGCCGCTGTCCAGATCGTTTTCCAGGTCCCAGAAATAGTTCCGGTAGCCTCCCGAGCTGATCATTACCTGGGCCGTAAATTGAAAATCATTGGTATTGACACATTGCGCCGTATCGTTGATCACCCAGCTGGCATGGGGTTTAGGGAAAACAACCAGACTCCGGTTTACCGAATCCAGACAACCGTAATTACTGGTTAATTCGAGCACTACCTTGAAAGTATCGGCATAACTGTACTGGTAGTCAGGATCCTGCAGCACAGAACTGTTCCCGTCGCCAAAAGTCCATACGGGACTGTATGTTCCACTGCTGATGCTGCTTTGGTCGGTAAAGGAAAAGAGCTGGTCATTTTCACATTGGGCCGAATCATTGATCACAAAGGCAGGATCGGGTTTGGGATAAACTTCAATATCCAAAGAACTTGAATCACGGCAGTTTTTGTCGCTGATCAAAAGCAGGTTGATGGTATGGATACCCAGGGTAGAATAGGGGTGTACAAAAGCATCAAGCTGACTGGTGGCGCCATCTCCCAAATCCCAGAAACGCTGGTAGGTCCCTTCTGCCAGGCTGCTGCTGTCGCGCAGGGAAAAGGATTGGGCATTGATACATTGGAAACTGTCATTCAGCCAGATTTTTGCCAGGGGGTTCGGGTCTATTCTTAAGGTCCTTTGCAGGGTATCTGCGCAGAAATTTGGCGTTTGGGCGATCAGGGTAACGGTATAATCGCCAAAGAGGGCATAAACATGGTCGGGATTCGCTGTATTGTCTGTTTCGGTATCCCCGAAATCCCAGAAATAGCTGAGTGTTCCGGAGCTTACCTGACTTTGGTTGCTGAATTGGAAGAGGTGCCCGTTAAAACACTGGATGGTATCATTGATATCAAATCCGGCAGCTGCCTGCGGGAAAACCTCATAGCTGCGGAATGCCGAATCACGACAGCCCAGGTCACTCAGTACCCGCAAGGCCACAAGGTAGCTGCCTTCGCTGGCATAAGCGTGGGTTGTTTGCAGGGAAGTATCGGTGGCTCCGTCTCCGAAACTCCATTCCCTGCTGGTGCTGCCGCTGGCAATGCTGCTCGAATCAATAAAGGTAAAGAGGTGGTCTCGGAAACAATCCTGGCTGTCGGCCAGTCCGATAAGTGCCTCCGGATTCGGGTCGATGCGGATAAGCTTTTGCAGGGTATCGGCACATAAGTTCGGGGTCTGTGCTTCGAGTGTTATGCTATATGTACCATGCGTAACATAGGTGTGAGAAGCATTTTGTGTAACTAAGCTGTTGCCGTCACCAAAATCCCAGATATAACTCATGCTGCCACTGTTAACCTGACTTAGGTTGGTCATAGTAAAGAGGTGATCACTGAAACATTGAATGCTGTCATCTATACTAAAATCGGCATGTGCCTGGGGATAAACGATGTAAGTCCGGAAAGCCGAATCGCTGCAGTTATGTTCGGAATAAACACGAAGGGAAAGGAGGTAGCTGCTGTCAATGGCATAGCTATGGATCACGTTGAGGGCTGTATCCCCGTTTCCATCGCCAAAATCCCATTGCCGGGTCATTTGTCCGTAAACCAGGGTGCTGGAGTCGGCAAACGCAAAAAAATGGTCGCGGAAACAGAGGGTGGTATCCTCCATTCCGATAATGGCATCCGGCATGGGATAGACTTCAAGGTCCCGGGAAAAGGTATCATTACAGCCAAAATTACTGGTGGCGATAAGCAAAGGGGAATAAACCCCTTCAGCCGGATAGCTGTGAGAAGGAGAGACCGAAGTGCTGCTGTCGCCATCGCCAAAGAACCAGCGGAGGGTCCAGGTTCCGCTATGGATGGTGGTAGAATCGTAATACGAAAAGCTATTCCCACTCAAACAGGAGGTGGTACCACTGAGTCCAAATGAAGCTACCGGCATGGGGTAGGTAATGACCCCGTGGTATGCCGTATCCATACAACCGGAATCTGAGGTGGATATCAGCCGGATACTCCAGGTAGAGTCGATGGGGTAACTGTGGGTCAGGTTGAGAAGATCATCCGTAACACCATCCCCAAAATCCCAATCGGCATAAAGCACTCCTTTACTGAGCTGTGTGGTATTGGCAAAGGAAAACACATGATCCCGGAAACACTGGGTACTGTCGTCAATTACAAAATCGGCACGCGGCGAAGGATTTACCAGTATTTGCCGGGTAATTGTATCCCGGCAGGCAAGGTCGCTGAGCAAAATCAAACTTACCTCATAATAACCTGTGTCGTTGTAATGGTGAGTGTAAATACTATCTGTGGAGCTATTTCCATCTCCACTTAGCCAGCTTCTGCTGATACTTCCTGAGCTGATCCATGAGGTATCGGTATAAACAAAACTATTCTCATACTCACATTGAAAAAGGTCGTTAACCAGAAAACCTGCCTGGCTCTGCGGGAAAACCTGCAGCGTTTTTGAGGCCGTATCCCTGCAGTTAAAGACGGATTCCAGAAAAATGGCAACATCATACGAACCTGCCAGAGAATAAGTATGTGAAACAGCGATTCCGGCATCGGTATTCCCGTCTCCAAAATCCCAGGCAACGGTATAGGAACCAGTCCCTGCTGTACTTTGATCATCAAACAGGAAATTTTGTTCCGCGAGGCATTGTCCGGAGTCGTTGATGGAAAAATCAGCGGCGGGTTCCTGGTAAACATCCTGCGAATAGGTCACCGAATCAGCACATCCCCACTGGGTTTCGATATGCAGCTGGGTCAGTTTTGTGCCTGAAGTGCTATACAGATGCCGGGGGGAAGCCGTGTTCGAAAAAGTCCCGTCGCCAAAGGTCCAGGTATAGCTCAGGGGCAGCTCAACGCTGGTACTGGCATCGGTATATTCCACCGAATCATAACGGCATTCCGGACTACTCGTAAAGTCGGCATTGGGGAAGGAATGGATACGTATATCCCGGCTAACAGTATCCCGGCATCCTCCCACATTGGTTACTACCAGTTCGACCGTGAAGCTGCTGTCCGCCCCAAAGTCATGGAAGGGATCCTCGAGCGTGCTGGCTGCCCCATCTCCAAAGTCCCATTGCCAGTCGTAGATCAGGTCGTTAAACGCTTCGGTTGAGTCCTGGAAAAACGTGGTACTACCCAAACATACCTCATTATAAGTGAACCAGGCAACGGGTTGTGGGGCAATAATAACAGTCTGGGCGAGGGTATCTTCGCAACCTAACTCACTGAAAACATGCAATACAACCGTATAATGGCCGGTATCAGCATAAAAATGGGTGGGATGTTCTTCACTGGAGGTGTCACCATCTCCGAAGTCCCAGATATAGCTCAGGGTACTATTGTTTTCTGTTACACTTTCGTTTTGGAAAACAGAACTTTTGGTGGCACAATCGGTTTGGAAGGAAAATCCGGCTATGGGTGTTTCATAAACGGAAACCAGGCGCAGACTGTCCCACGCGGTCGAATCAGGGAATTCAGCCTCACAACTGATACTGATGCCGTCCTGGTCAAAACTACCCTGGGCGGTAAGGCTGGCTACGAAATTTCCATAAATGGCATAATCAAAATAGAAGACCGAATCGGAAGTTGTGCTTAGAACCGCATTGCTGGAATCGTTAAACTGCCACACATAGTTGGTGGCATTGCTGCTTTCGTTTTTAAAATAAACCCGAAGTGGTTCGCAGCCGAAACTATCTGCCACAAAGGAATAATGGGCTACCGGCCCGACGACGACGATGGTTTTACTGATGGAATCGCTGCAGCCCGTTGTGTTCGTTGCAAGCAGTTCCACAGTATAGGAACCTGTTCCCAGATAACGTTCAGGATGCTGCAGGCTGCTATTTGCGAGACCGCTCCCGTAATCCCATGACCATTGCACCAGGCTGTCATCGGCCTGTATGTATCCGGCACTGGAATCATACAAGGAACTCAGATCGGTAAAAGCGATGGCCTGCGGACAAAGAAAGGTGTCTTCAATGGTGCTGAATTCGGCAAAAACACCAAAAACCCTGACCGAGTCGGAATAATTGATCGTGTCCCAGCACGAAACGCTATCGCGAAAGGCAATGCTGATGCTGTAATTTTTAATGGCGTCGCTGTAAACCCAGGGCTGGGTGCCCAGATCCTGGAATCCGTTTCCATCGCCCAGATCAAAAAACCGGGCTTCCTTGTTGGCTGCAATACGGCTGCTGTCGTTCCAGTAATTTACAAAATCGTTGAGGTAATTGATGTTCGGCAGGATCTGAAAACTGTCGCCGAGGCATAAGGTGTTTGCCGTAAAGCCGATCGAAGCCATAACCCCTACATTGATGGTAAACGTGTCGGTACCTGTACATCCGTCTGTCGTATAGATCTGGCTGACTATCGTATACGTTCCTGATTCTGCAAATTGATGGGAGACGGTATCGGTGGTGGTGGTGTCTGTAATTTGTCCGTCGCCCCAATACCAAATTACTCTGTTTACCGAATCCTGGTCCTGCTCGAGCAAATAAAAGTCAAAGCTGCTGCCTGCACAATAGTATTGGGCTGGATCGTAGCTGGAACCAAAACGCGGGTCCATAAAATTAAAACGCAGGATATTGTGATACCAGGCTGTGTCGCGGCAAATATTTCCCAACGAATCGTCGCCGTTCTGCACGATCAGTCCGATGGTGACATAGCCATTCGGGTCGCAGGGCGCATTGGCATAGGAATAGTTATGCTCGGTTTGATTGGCCAACCATTGTCCGTTAAAATTCCCTGATGCTACAGCGCAGGCAGAATCCCACATTACCCAATAAATTTCCTTTCCGCAGAGGGGTTGGGTCTGGGTGAGGCTGATCGAAATTTGTTTGTCGTCTTCCGGTCCCAAACAGGTTTTATTTTGTATGGTAAATAATCCTTGCAAGCCCAGGGCTGTATCCGGACCGGCAACAGGAGGGGTGAGGGCAAGAAATTCGGTAACCGTATCGCGGCAACCTGATACCGAGTCGTAGGCGATCATACGAATGGAATAACAGGCCTCCTGGTTGACATCGTAAAAATGTTTGGTGTTTACGCTATCCGTGGCATAGCGGCAATTCGATGTTGCGTTTACACCGGCCAGGTAATTTGTGGTGCAACTTGCCGCAAAGGGATCTCCAAAATCCCAGATCGCTCCATGTTGGGTATTCAGGTAGTAGGTGGAGGTATTGATGGCGTAAACGGTATCGCTGATCTCACATTGGTAGCGGTTTGTGATGGACCCGATACGCGCATAAGGACCTGATATGGCAATGGTATCAAGGTATTTTATGCTGTCGCATCCATTAAGGCTGATGATCACCCGGGGAAAGTAGGTATTCGGGAATTCGTAGGAAAAGGTGGGAGAAAAGTTCGATGAGGTGTCGCCGCTTTGCCATATCCATTGTATTGTTCCTCCCGGTACCGGTGTTTGGCTCGCATAGATCCGGTTATTGCTGGAACATCCGGAGCTCATCGAATCAATTTGTGCGTCTACTGTAAAGGTTACATTGGTTATGGATGAGCTCCCGAAGCTGCTGTCCTGGCATCCATCTTCATTCTCAGCCCAAAGTTTTACATCAAAACTTCCGTTCAGAGAATAGGTATGGCTTGGGAAAAACCAATCTGTTGTATTGGTGGTTCCATCGCCAAAATCCCAGTAAAAATCGACCACTTCAGGAGGATTCTGGTTGCTGGTATTTGTAAAGTTTACGTTGGTAACAAAACAACCATTGCTGGCATTCTGGGTAAACTCGGTATCAAATTCCGGATAGATGAGTACTGCCGTATCGCTGCCGATACTCTGTGAGCATCCGTTGGAGTCGAGCATCTGCACGGCAATAAAATACGAGCCACCTGCAATATCGGAATAGGTGTGACATACGAAAGTATCGACAGGTCCATTGCTGATGTCAACAAATCCATCATCGAACAATACCCGGCGCCGCAGGGTATTTGAGCTCTGGTTGGTAATGTGCACACAGACCTCATTGCCCTTAAAACACTGGGTGTCCGTATCGATAACGAAGGAAGCTCCGGGCAGGGCCATAACCAGTATAGAGTCGGCATCACTGGTACAGGATTTTCCGTTTGTGAAGGTGGTACGGAGGCTTACATAAAAATTCCCGGTACTTGTGTATTGATGTGCAGGTGCAGCGGCAGTCGATGTAAATCCATCTCCAAAATTCCATAAATATGCCTGAACGGCAGTACTAGGATTATCTAACTGAAAATCAACACTTGAACCGCGACATGCACTATCTTCACCAAGAGAAATGGCAGGCTGGAGAAATATAGACTGACTTTGAATTACGGTATCGATACATCCCGAAGCGGTTTCAATGATAAGTTGAACGGTATAGGTTCCTGTATCGGCATAGGCATGAAGCGGAGAGCCGGTGCCTGACGTATCTCCATCGCCAAAATCCCAGAAATAGCTGCTGATGCTGTCGCTGGCATCGTGCTGTGAAGTACTGCTGAAGGAGGTGCTCATGCCCAAACAACCGTTGCTGTAGTCGAAATTGGCTACCGCATTTTGTTTGATGGAGATGCTTTGGATCAGGGTGTCGCGGCAGGAAAGGGTGTCGGTAATGACCAGGCGGACATTGTAGTTCCCCGAATTGCTAAAGCGGTGCCGTGGATTGGCGACCGAATCGGTATTGCTTACCCCTGAAAAAACGTCTCCGAAATTCCATCTGTAACTGGCTGAATGGGCAGATCCCGTGAATTGAAAGGAGACAGTATCGCCTTTGCATAAGGCGGCATCGTTGCTGAAGTCAGCCTGTGGCCTCTGTCGGATAAATACCAGCGAATCCAGAGTGCTGCTGCAGGAAGTTCCTTGTACTTCCAGCCTGATGGTATAATAGCCGGAAGAAGGGTAGCTGTATGAAACCGTATCTCCCGTCAAACTATCGCCTGTGCCGGTAAACCATTTCAGGGTGCCCAGGGTATCGGAGGCTGAGCCAGTTTTGAGTCCGTATAAATAAACCAGGCTATCCGTGCAATTCTGGTCTGAACTGAACGACAGGACAGGTGCCGTGATGATGGTAACGGTATCGTAGGCAGTATCTTTACACCCCCCGAGTTCTTCAACGATATGGCGAATGGTGAATACGCCGGTCTGGGTATACAGATGGTTCACCAGGAGTCCGGTGTCTGTATTTCCATCGCCAAAATCCCATTCCGATGCAATGATGTCAATGCTGGCCAGGCTGGTCAGGGCAGAACTATCGCCAAGGCATTGCTTCTGATCGAATGCAAAGGCAGCGTCGCACTGAGCATGCACCTTCGCCAGGGCAAAGAGCAAAACAAGGAGCATTAGTCCGCAAAGCCTACGTAACAGATTGAGCATGGTTTGGTTGATGGCAAGATAGCCAATAAAATTTTGTCAGCTATAAAGTAGATACATTTGGGTGTCGTTTAGTTGTCTGACTTTTTTCGTTCTTTGGCTTTGCTGTACTTGACAAGGCTATAAATACTTGAAAAAATTGCCCAACAGTAACCCGGATATCCATTCAGAAAATTGAGCTGCAGAAAATAAATTTTTATAAAATTAAAAGGCACTCCCACAACATTGGAAAAAACAGATTTAAACTTTTTTCTCCGAACCAGATCTTCTGCTGCCAGGCTGGTATAGCGATTGAATTTGCCAAAATAATTATCGATGCTCTCGTAACTTTTATGCGCTACCGTGCCTAGCAGAACTCCCTTTTCGCCTGTGTATTCAACACTTTCATGCACTGCTGCGCTGTTCCAGTGCATATGCTTCCGGTTAAAAAAGCGTAGTTGTTTGTCGCGTGATTCCTTTCCATAACGAAAAGCTTTGCCCATAAAAACCAGGTGGCGTTTCATGTACCAACCTTTGATGGATGGCTCTTCCCGCATCAGGCCGGCAATATGTGCCCAGCATTTTTCATCGGGGATCTCATCGGCATCCAGACTAAAGATCCAGTCATTTTTGGCTGCATCAACAGCAAATTGTTTTTGGGGTCCAAAACCCAAAAATTTCTGTTGGATCACCTTGGCACCGTATTTTTCACAGAGGGCTGCTGTTCCATCTGTACTGAATGAATCCACCACAAGGAGCTCATCCACTTCGGGCACCTGTTTCAGCAGATCTTCGATACGATGGGCTTCATTGTAAGTGACGATAACGACGGAAAATTTCACCGATGAAATGTAAGGAATTTCTTCGGATGCATGGGGATCGACTTTCGTTCGTCCTGTGGCGTTCAGGAACAGGATGGCAAAGGGGAAAATGGCGATTCCCAATTGGGTTTGCAAGATGGATTCAAAACATAGTGCCATCAACAAGCTGGAAAAAATACCCAGCATCAGAGTATTGCGGCTGCGCCAGGAATTCCACATGCCCCCGAAAAGCAATCCAAGCAGGAGTAATGCTGCAGGTATACCAGAAGCCAGTGCTGTTTCCAGGTATTGATTGTGCGGAGGAATCCGGTTTTCGGGCCATAGCAGGGTATGGTTGGCTTCATACTGCGTAGCCATGGCTGTATCCACATCGCCGGCTCCTACCCCAAGCGGGTGTTTTTTAATAAGCATCCAGGCCGTTTTCCAAGCCTCAATGCGCATGGCAAAACTCCGGTGGTTGATGCTGCGTTCGCCTTTAACCGCTTCTATATCCTCAAAGGAATTTTGTACTTTGTTCCGAACGGCATCGAAGGCAAAATAACTGCTTACCGGCAGCAGCAATCCCAACACAGCAATAAAAAACAGCCACTTTTTATTTGGACGGGTGAAGAGGGAATACAAAAACAGGACCCCGCCTGCAAAATAAAGGGCGAGAAGTCCGGTACGGGCTAAGAACCAATGAATGGTGAGCAGGTGAAAGGCGCCCAAAAACAGCCAGATCATTTTTTTAGTGTTTTGCCAATAGTTCAGGCAGACCAGAATAGCCAGAGCCTGGATCAAACTAAAATAGATATGGCTTACGCCGCCCTGAACAAATTTGCTACTATCGAGAGGGTCGAGCTTCCAGGGCAGGGATATACCGTCCCAGATCGGAATGGCCCCAGACTCCAGCAGCGAAAGGTCGATAAGTTCTTTATGAATGAAATAACGCATTAAACTCACCAGTGCAAAAACAGCACTGAGGCCTATCCATAGCTTGTCAATTTTTAGTTTCTGGTCAGATGAAAGAACAATCCCTCCTAAAACGGCTATAGGCAAAAAGACCAGGGCAAGTTGCCTCACAACGATATTTCCCCAATTGCCGAGGTTCTCACTTTGAAATCCGCTTAAGACGTTTAAGAACCAAAGTAGCAGGATGGCCAGGGCCCAATAATTTTTTTTCCAGGCAAGAGGAGGGAAGAAGGCACTCAAAAAGAGGAGAATGCAGCCTACGGAGAGAAAAAAAGGTGTTGCTTCCTGATAGACGAATCCAATACCGATCAGCACTGAACCAAAAAACTGGAATCGATTTTTCAGGGTCAGCAGCATAATGAACTAGCGGGCATAATTCAGGCGAACTTCGGTACGGTCATTTTCACCGATCCCCAAACGTTCTCCCGCGGCTTTGCTAAGTTTTATGATGATTTGCTCCTGGCTGTTCACCGGTTTTCCCACCACACGCACAAACACCGATTTATTGGTGGCTATATTGGTAACCATGATGATGGTGCCAGTTGGCGCTGTGGGGTGCAGACAAAAGCTGCGTTCCTGGTTCATGTTTTCATCCATGGCCACGATCGCAAATCCCGTTTCTTTCACCTCACCGGTTGTGGCATTGTATTCATAACCCGGTTTATCCATGGTTTGAGGAGGTGTTTTTTCTTCCGGTTTAGGTGTTGGCTTTTCTTCCCCTCCATAGTTTTCCTGATGCTCTTCGGGCTTGGGTGCAGTTTTTTCTCCTTTTATAACCAGTTCCTGTCCTACGGTTAAATTGTTCGATGTCAGTTTGTTTTTGATCTTGATCTCATCTACACTCACATTATAGAGTTTAGAGATCGAATACAAGGTTTCACCGGTTTTAACCACATGCAGGATGGTTTCTCCTTTTTTGGGATCTTCTTTTTTTGGCTCTTCCTTTTTAGTGGAAGGAGTATAATTGATCGGTACGAGAATAATTTGTCCGACCTTGAGTCCCTCTCCGGCCTCGGGGTTGGCCTTTTTTATGTCTTCCACATTGGCTTTATAGCGACGCGCTATGGCGTAGAGCCCTTCTCCTTTTTCTACTTTATGAAGAACGAAATACTTTCCGTTGACTTCTTTAATTCCTACAGAATCAAGGGGTTGTGTAGTGTTGGCCGTACTAATGCCAGCTACCAGGAGGCCGATTATGAGTAAAATGCTTTTCATGCTTTTGCGGAACTATTCCAAACAAAGGTAAGCACTTGAATGCTTTTGCGTTAATTTCGTGGCATGAGGCTCACTGCATTTATCATCACCTGCCTGTTAATAATTCCCGAGTTGTCAGGACAAGGCAGACCCGACAGCGTTTTTGGCAGCAATTTAAAGGTCTATCAGTTTGAAATATTTGATGAAATAGCCCCGGCAGCTTCGCGTAGAACGGCCCAGGCCATAAACGAAGCCATCGAAATGAAGGCTGACCTTATTATTCTACACCTCAATACTTACGGAGGACTGGTAACCGATGCCGATTCCATCCGTACCCGTATATTGAATTCTCCGATACCGGTTTATGTATTTATAGAAAACAACGCTGCTTCGGCCGGTGCCTTGATATCTATTGCCTGTCACCGTATATTTATGAAGGAAGGCGCCACCATAGGTGCTGCAACGGTTGTTGAGGGAACAGGACAGGCTGCTCCGGATAAATACCAGAGTTATATGCGTTCGAAAATGCGCGCCACAGCTACGGCCAGGGGAAGGAGTGCTGAAATAGCAGAAGCCATGGTTGATGGAGATAAAGTTGTTCCGGGACTGAACGATACCGGGGATGTAGTAACTTTAACCACCGATGAGGCCATTTTATGGGGCTTTTGCGATGGAAAATATTCTAGTATTGCTGAAATGCTGAAAGAACAGGGAATAACCGACTATACCCTGGTTAAACAGGAAATTTCCTGGGTCGATAAAGCTATAGGTTTTTTGATCACTCCCGCTGTGAGCAGTGCCCTGATCCTCCTTATCCTGGGTGGGATCTATTACGAACTGCGTAGCCCGGGTATTGGATTTCCTTTGCTGGTTTCCGTCCTGGCTGCTCTGCTTTATTTTGCCCCACTTTATCTCGAAGGATTAGCCGCCAATTGGGAGATACTGCTTTTTATAGCCGGGCTGGTCTTGTTGGGCGTTGAAGTTTTTGTCATACCCGGGTTCGGGGTGGCCGGAATATCGGGACTTGTGCTCATGTTCGGGGCTCTGGTTCTAAGCGCCATCAATAATATTGTTTTTGATTTTAGCATAACCAATCCCGAACAGGTCGAATCTGCCCTGACCCGTGTGGTTTTTGGGCTGCTTGGATTTATTGTATTCGCCTTGTTATCGGCCAAACTTTTTGCGGATAGTCCCTTATTCAAAAAAATAGGACTGGAAGCCACTCTGGGAGAAACCGAGGTAAGAACCCCGGCTGGTTTGATCGGCAAGGAAGGGGTTTGTAGCAACGACCTTAAACCCTCGGGGTATGTGGAGATAGAGGGGAAAGAATGGGAAGCGAAAAGTATGGACGGGTATATCCAAAAAGGTACGCCGATCCGCGTGGTGGGAAAGGAAAGTTGGCAACTCCTCGTTGAACCCCGTTGATTTCCTCCACATTTTTAGTTGATTTTATAGATATTGCGGGCGATTTTAATAAGCCACGATGAAAAAAGCACACCTTATTTCCGGAGCCTGCGGTTTTGTTGGAAGAAACCTGGTAAAACGCCTGCTCCAAACCCAGGATGATACCCTATTTATTGTGGACGACCTCTCAACCGGAACCTTACCCGAAACCTGGTTGTTTGAAGAAGGGAAGGACCTGGGTAACGGACTAAGAAGTTACCGCGATGGTCAACTCCTCTTTTGGAAAGGTGATTTTCGTCGATTTTTAACGCAGATCACCGATGACCACGAATACGTAAACAAGGCGTTCGGACTGACCTTGCCTAAATTCTCTGATATCTATCATTTTGCAGCCATCGTTGGCGGAAGAGCCAAGATCGATGGCGACCCTATGATGGTGGCTTTGGATTTGAGTATTGATGCCGAGTTTTTTTACTGGGTATGCCGCTACAAGCCTGAGCGTGTACTTTATCCCAGCTCATCGGCTGCTTATCCCATCGATAAACAAAGTACCAATTATGCCATTGCCCTGTCGGAAGACGAGATCCGTTTCGACGCCAATCTGGGGCAACCGGATATGACTTATGGCTGGTCGAAACTCACCGGTGAATACCTCGCTCAGATAGCGGCTCAGTACTATGGGATCTCGGTGGCCTGTATTCGTCCGTTTTCGGGCTATGGAGAAGACCAGGACCTGACCTATCCCATCCCGGCCATTGCGGCGCGCGCGGCCAAAAAAGAGGATCCTTTCGAAGTTTGGGGAAGTGGCAAACAGGGGCGCGATTTTGTGCATATTGATGATTGTATCGACTGCATTATCATGGCCATGGACAATATTACTGATGGAACGGCCATCAATATTGGTTCAGGGCGCCTCACTTCCTTCCTGGAGATCATTGAGTTGTTTACCCGTTTTGCGGGCTATAAACCAGAGATCAAACCTTTGCTCGATAAGCCTGTAGGCGTGCATTCCCGTTATGCCAATATGGATTATGTAAGCAAACGTTTTAACTGGAAACCGAAAATATCCCTGGAAGAGGGGATGCGCAGGGTTTATGAAGCCTCATTGAAAAGGGTGGAGGATGGACACTAAAAGGAGGGTCGTTCTATTCGGTCCGGGTCCCCAATTCAAAGGAGGCATCTCGAACTACAATACCTCCCTGGCCAAGGCTATGGATGCCCAGGGCATTGAGGTGCATATCGTTTCCTGGACCCAGCAGTATCCCGCCATCATTCCCCGTGATTTTATAGACCGGAGCAGCAAAAACAGCCTCATCGAAGGCACGGGAATCAAGGTCCATTACCTGACCAATTTTAATAATCCTTTTACTTGGGCAAAAACAGCCCGACTCATTAAAAAACTAAAACCGGAAATGGCCGTTTTTCAATGGGCCATTGCTTTGCAAGGATTGCCTATGGGATGGATCGCCCGCCGCCTTAGGGGTTCGGGCATAGAAGTGGTGTTTGATGTCCACCTGGTCATACAAAAAGAAAGCAGTTCGATCGACCGCGTGTTTTCCCGCTACGGACTAAAAACTCCGGATACCTTTATCACCCATGCTTATAAAACCGTGGATGAGTTGAAAAAAACCTTCCCGAACAGCGACTTTCATGTAACCGAAAAAGGCGACAGGGGTACGACGAAACAAACAGTGATCAAACTCTATCATCCGATTTACGACATGTTTAAACCCGATCCGAATTTCGATCGGGAAGCGGAAAAGGCAAAAATGGGCTTAAAAAAACATGTGTTCCTGTACTTCGGTTTTATCCGCAAATACAAGGGATTGCACCAGGCCATCGAAGCCTTTGAGGCCTTGCGTAGGGAGCGGGACGATGTTTCCTTTCTGGTAGTTGGAGAATCCTTCTGGAATACCCTCGATAAGAAAAAATGGAGTACCCGGCTAAAAAGCGGACTCTTTCAACTGGCCAAAAGACTGGTCTTAAAAAATGCCGATAACGAGCAGGATTACAATGCGTTCCAGGTCATGGAAGAACGTGAAATTCCTGATATTAAGGTATTTAATCAGTTTATCCCGAATGAGGAGGTGCACCGTTATTTCCAGGTGGCCGACTGCATTGTACTATTCTACCTCACCGCCACGCCCTCAGGAGTGGAAAGTCTGTCGTATAATTTTAAACTCCCCGTATTGGCTACCCGTGTGGGGCATTTCCCTGAAACTATTCATGACGGGTTTAACGGCTACCTGGCAAACGACAGGGATATTGAAGACATGACCGCAGCCATGAGGAGGTTTCTCGAAAATCCTATACCTTCGGAGAACGTGGCCCAAACAGCCTCGATGATGAGCTGGGAAAACTATGCGAAAACAATACTTCAGATTTCTTAAGATCGGCCTTTGCTGCTTCTCGTTTTATCTGCAGGCCCAGGAAATACCCGACGCTGAAGAAGAAAAAATTGAAGACCATAGCAGTTTTGTCGCCTTCCGCTTTGGCACGAACGTGGCCGGCAAAGGTTTTAATTCAGATGCTGTAATAAGTCCCCAGGTTAATGCCTTTTTAAGCTATGCATTGGAAGGAGCCTGGCTGCCCCACAGAAATATCGGGCTTATGCTTTCGCTGCAGCAGCACAGGTTTACAAACGGCTCTCCCGATCCTTTTTCCCGCAAAGGATATATTGTCGGACAGACTGAAGAAGACTGGGTTACAAACCAAATGCTGGCCGGGCTTTATTTATCCAAACCCTTTTTAAATATTGACCTGGAAGGACGATTTTTGGCCGGGCCGGGAAAAACCTCCGCCTTTACGAAACGTTATGAGCGGCAAAAAAGTCCGTTTTACGATCAGTCCATTACTTATTCCGGTTCAGCTTTGTGGTACCAGGCGGGAATGACAGTTCGTATCGATAAACAGCCGGGCTGGAGTGTTGCCTTTAACTACGACCTGAACTTCGCTGAACATCCCGTACACTCCAAAGAAGTTTATGGCGGCAGCCTGAGTGGGGAAGTTTTTTCCGAAAGCACAAGCAAACTACGCTTTTCGGTTATTTCTTTTTCGGTGCTTTACGCGATACCTCATTATAAATAAAAAGCCGCTCCCAAATGGAGGCGGCTTTTTTTATAAAGTTATACAGGAATTAATTTCCCTGGATCAACATAAGTTTTCTGGTGAAGGATTGTCCGTCAACGGTTAAACGTACGATATACAATCCACTGCTCAGGTCCGTTCCCGGAGTGAAGGTGTAATTTTGCTCTCCGCCTGTTGCAGGTCCGTCGCTCAATACACTTACCACTCTTCCAAACATATCCAGAACCTCGATTTTAGCCGATTTTGCCTCGGGCATGTTCACCCGGATCTGGGTTTCCCCGGCACTCGGGTTAGGATATACGGTGAAATTGCTTTCGTTGGCGAGTTCTTCCACACCGGTACTAAAGCCCAGGTTGATATTGTCGACGTAGAAATTATGTCCGCCATTGGAACGGAACTCAAAACGTATTTTAACATTATTCCGCTGACTCACGGGAATGGCAGAGAGGTTAACATCTACTTTTCTCCATTGGTCAGGGCCATTTGGGGTAAAATCTACGGCTACAAAAGGTGCAGCTCCTGTTGTTGAAATAGAACCGGCCAAAATTTGTTGGCGCATGTTCCAGGTTTTTCCGCAATCCGTGCTTGATGCAATGATCAGGGCATCGCCGTTTACATTTGTTCCTACTCTTCTTTGGGCATTGGCATAATAGAAGGAGAAGGTTGGAATGTCGATCCCGCTGTAATTAACGGTTGGAGATTCCAGGTAAAAACGTGCTCCTGCTTCAACCGCATTATTCCTGACATAACAGGCGTAATTGCCTCCGATGCTTCCTTCGCCCATTGCTACCCGGGTGAAATTGGCAGCACTGGTGCTGTATGTCTTCCAGTTGTTGATCGGGAAAACTTCAAATTCAAATCCCTCGGTCAACCCCGCTCCAAATTCTCCGGAATTCGGGAAAACCTCTACATACTGCTTTCTGGTAAAGGTGTCGGTTCCTTTCGCATTGGTCACGATCAGAGTAACATCATACAATCCGGAAGCACTATAGGTAACATTCGGATTGGCCGTTGTTGCGTTGGAAGGTGTTCCCCCTTCGAAGGTCCACTGGTAGGTCATGGCTCCGGTAGCATTATAAGAATTATCTCTGAATGAAACAGTTCCTGATTCGCAAATACTGGTAAAGGTACTGTAGAAATAGGCTTTAGGGGCGCAGGTGGTCGGATTGTACGGGTCTGCCGTTCCGGTTGCAACCAGGTTGGAAGGGAGCCATAATTTTGGTCTCCAGTTCTTTAGGGTAGTATGCATCCGAACTTTTTGTCCGATCGTAAAGGTGCCCATGCAGGAACCATTGGCGTAATCCATATAGTTTTCAACCATATCCGGCATGTCGGGATTGTCATTGTGGCAACTGTTAATGTTATGATCACACCCAAAATTAGGTGCCATTACAGGAGGGGTATCGTCAACTCCATCGCCACCAAAGCAACTGTCCTGGAAAGGATGGTACAATCCCAACCAGTGACCGGCTTCGTGAACCAGCGTGCTGCCCCATTGCGGAACACCCACGCTCGGATTGGCACCTGTACCGATACTACCTACGTTATCATGACGGATCACAACCCCGTCGGTTTGTGCACCGCCAGACCATGGGAATTGGGCATAACCCAATACAGTTCCAAAACTTTGAAAGGCACGGTTGATATCTTTCACCACCCACACATTAAAATAACGGTCGGTTGGCCAGGCACTTTTTAATTTGATAAAGTCCGTTGCGTTTTCCGTTTCCGGTGCATAGATACGAACCACCCCATCGGTACATTTTCCGTTCGGGTCGATGGTGGCTAAACGAAACTCGATCTCACAATCGGCGGCAACTCCCCAGAAAATTTCACGGGTCTTTTCGAATTTAGGTCCGTTAAAAGCCCGGTTCATGGTGTCGATCTGGTTTTTTATCTGCGCATAGCTGATATTTTCTATACCACCGGCATGAAAAACATGAAAGACAATAGGGATAATAAATTTTTCCGGAGCCTTTTTTTCCATGGCGCCATAAGTCGCCATATTTTGTTTGTATTCGGATTCAAACTGGGCAGCGCGTTCGCGAATACTCGGATCAGCGTGCATTTGCTGTTGGTAGTAACTGTCAGCGCCACACTTTTCATGGTCGTGGGTTTGTTGTCCGAAGGCTAAAGAAGCGCCCAGGAGGCATCCAAAGAGGTAGATTGTTCTCTTCATATTTAGGTACTTGCGATTCGTAAAATTCATTTCCATTTCAAAGTTCAAGTTTAAAGGTTTTTGAGCAATTGTTAACTATTTCTTCCCCCACAAATCAGGGTTTTGTCATATTTAGAAGACACCGCTTAAACGGCATGAAGCTGCCAAAGGTTTGAATCGTTCGTAGAAAATTATGAAATATTTAATAATTTCTTGAAAAACAGGGAGATCCAGTCGCTACCAACGCTGAATTTCTCCGTTCTCCAGCATCTGTAAAACTTCAGCCGGCCGCAATCCCTTTTTATAGAGGCGCAGGCGCTTTTTCAGAAGAAACCCATAGGGGATCCCTTCGATCTGGTATTTTTGAATGATCGCCTTGGTTGCTGTGCCACTCAGGTAATGAACTCCATTAACCCGAACATAAGAGCCCAGTGTTTTGGGGTTGTCTCCGTAATTCAGGGCAATGACCTTGATCATCGGACAAAATTTTTCCCGGATCATCCGTAATGCAGCTGTATCTTCTTCAAAACCTTCTGCATCCCGGTTCCAGAAATAGATATAAACCGGTTTTCTCCGGTACCAGCGTAATTTTTGCTGCTTGCCCTCCGAATCATAAAATTTAATTCGGGGAACTTTTTTTCCTTCTTTTAACTGCCGTTTGGCCTGTGTATTCGGGTCATAACGAAACTGCAAACTCCTTGCATATTCATCCAGTTCGAGTATACGGTAACTTTTGAAACCCCTTTCGAAATAGGTACTGCCTTGACCACTTTCGATCGGGAAGACGTGGTCTGTTCCCTGGATTACACTGCCATAATCGTTTAGCAGGATCCGGTCGATACCGGGTTCATTGTACAAGCCATTGTAGTTTATGTCCTGCAGGGCTACCTGAAAGGAATCGGTGCCCACAACACAATCAGCATAGCGGATATTAAAGCGTTGCTCCCGAAAACTAAAGGCCGTTCCAACATAATGTTTGGTACCGCAGTTCTCCTTGATAAGCTCATCGGCCATACGCTTGAAGGCAAAATCTTTCATAAAATCAAAACGACTCAGGCGGAAAGTGACTTTCCTTTCGGGTATTTGCGGGTGACTCAGATCTACATCCAGGTATTCCAGGTTCATATGAAAGGTGTCAGGTTCGCCGTCGTCCGTAAAATTGAAATTATTGTTGTGGTCTACATAGATCACGGCAGGCAGGTGCCTTCTTCCATAATTGGCAACCAAAACAGCTGTATAGCCATTCATGCTGTTATCAGTCACCTCTGAAAACAAGAAGGTATACCCGGTATCCAAAATTTGGACAAATTCGGGGAGCACTACTTTGAAAAGCTCCAAAGGTTTGTCGTTGCTTACCCCAAATCCTTCATAACTTTCTATGGAATCATTTGTAAGCTTAAAGATTGGTGCAATGAGTTTGGACGTTTCAAAATAACGGTCCTTTCCGCCCTCATTAAGGCTTAAGGTTATTAGGTCCTGGGCGCTCAGGGAAAGTGATATACCTGTTAAACAGAAAATAAGAAATACGCGTTTCATCCCTGCCAAGGTAAAATACAAAAGCCTGTCAATGCAAGTCGATCTAGTCGTCAGACCGGCCCATGAAAAGGGAAATATAATAAAGAAGCGTAGCCAGTGAAGATAATGCGGCAACGACATAGGTCATGGCAGCCCAGTTTAGGGCATCACGGCTTTCTGTTTCTTCCTGCCCAACTACCAGTCCTTTGGTGCTTAGCCAGGCCATGGCGCGTCGGCTGGCATCAAACTCAACGGGTAGGGTCACAAAGGCAAACAGGGTGGTCAGGGTAAATAATCCGATCCCGATCAATAAAAGGGTCTGTCCCAAAGCTCCTCCCAGTATAACACCACCGATCAACAGAAAAATCAGGTAGCGGGAAGAAACACTTACCGGCCCGACCATGGTAGAGCGAAATTCCAGCCAGTTGTACGCCTCAGCATGTTGAACAGCATGTCCGCACTCATGGGCGGCAACCGCGGCAGCCAGGGTGGAACGGCCATGGAAAACCTCATCACTCAGGTTAACGGTTTTATCTGTAGGATTATAATGGTCGGTTAGTTGCCCGGGATTGTGTAAAACCTGCACATCATAAATACCATTGTCGCTCAGCATTTTGCGGGCGATCTCGGCGCCACTCATTCCATTACGCAGCGCACTTTGGGCATATTTTTTTGATTTGGAACGAAAACGAGCCTGAACGATCAGACTCACTACCATCAGTATGATACCGATAATATAAAGAAGCATTGTTGTCATAAGAGATGAACTGTGCTAATCACTCAGCAAAGCACATTCCAAATGCCGCTAACGAAACAGAATGCGGTAAATAATGACACAAATGCAGAAAATAAAGAGCAGGATGGATAGTTTATTGATCCCGTGCATCATTTTGAGGTAAGTGCTTTGTTCTTCTCCTGACGGATCAGGCTGTTTTTTCCAAAATAAGAGGTAAGAAAGAAATTTTTTGAAGATCATGGGTGCGTTTGTCGGACAAAAATAACATTTGAGCCAGATAAATTGGGAATCCGATTCATTTATGCAAATTTGGCAGCACAAACCGCGTTTATGAAAAATCAGGAAGCTTTGACACGTTTATTCTATGTATCCGCCCTGGCGCTGCTTTTGCCGGCTTGCGGAGGAGAAGACAAAAAAATGGAAAAACTGCAGTACCCCGTTACCCAAAAAGGAGATCAGGTCGATGTTTATTTTAATGACAGCGTTGCAGATCCTTATCGTTGGCTGGAAGACGACCGCAGCCCGGAAACTGCAGATTGGGTTACCCGGCAGAATGAATTTACATTTAACTACCTGAAACAGATCCCATATCGTGACAGCATCAGAAAACGGCTTGAGGTATTGTATGATTATGAAAAGGTAGGCGCTCCGTTCAGAGAAGGGCAGAATTCCTATTATTTTAAAAACGACGGACTCCAAAACCAATCGGTGATGTATAAGATCAACGAAGGGGGAGAGGATGAGGTGTTTTTTGATCCGAATGCCCTGAGTACGGATGGTACTGTTTCCTTGTCCGGACTCCAGTTCACAAAAGACGGATCCCTGATGGCTTACAGCATCAGCCGCGGAGGAGCCGACTGGCAGGAAATTTATGTGATGGATGTAAAAAGCAAAGCCTTGCTTTCCGATAAAATTATGGACGTGAAGTTCAGCGGGACCGAATGGAAAGGCAATGAAGGGTTTTTCTATTCCACCTATAAAGACAAAAGCGGCAGCAAACTTTCAGCGAAAACGGAAAACCATAAGCTGTATTTCCATAAACTCGGTACCCCTGTTGATTCGGATGTACTGGTTTTTGGCGATGATGCCAATCCACGCCGATATGTGGGCGCCTCTGTTTCTGAAGACGGAAAGTACCTGATCATTCAGGCTGCCATGGCCACCACCGGAAATCAGGTGTATATCGTAGACCTGAGCAAACCAGGGTATGATGCCATGCCTGTCATTGAGAATTTTGAAAACGACCATGACCTGGTGTTTGCCGATAAAGGCAAATTCTATTTTTTAACGACGCTGAATGCACCAAACCGCCGACTTGTAGAGGTGGATCTGGCTAATCCGGCACCAGAAAACTGGAAAGACATTATTCCCGTTAGCGAAAATGTTCTCAGTGTGAGCCAGGGAGCGGGTTACTTTTTTGCCAAATACCAAAAAGATGTATTGAGCCATGTGGTTCAATATTCCTTCTCAGGCGAAAAACTGCGAGAAGTAACACTACCCGGACAAGGCAGTGCGGGAGGGTTTGGAGGCAATGTGGACGATAAAATGCTCTACTACACGTTTACCAGCTATATCTATCCAAGTACCGTTTTTTCTTATGATCCGGCGAGTGGAACTTCTGCCGTCTATAAAAAACCGGAGATCGATTTTGACCCGGCTTTGTATGAATCCAAACAGGTGTTTTTTACTTCCAAAGACGGAACGAAGATCCCAATGATGATCACCCATAAAAAGGGTCTGGAATTGAATGGTAAAAATCCAACCTTATTGTATGGATATGGCGGTTTTAACATCAGTCTGCAACCCAATTTTTCAACAGCCGTACTGGTCTTGCTCGAAAACGGAGGCGTGTATGCGGTGCCAAACCTGCGTGGAGGAGGGGAATATGGAGAAGAATGGCATATGGCGGGTACCAAATTGAAAAAGCAGAATGTGTTTGATGATTTTATTGCCGCTGCCGAATACCTGATCAAAGAAAAATACTGCAGCAGCGATTACCTGGCCATTTCAGGCGGATCGAACGGCGGACTCCTCGTAGGGGCAGTTATGACCCAACGCCCGGACCTGATGCGGGTAGCTTTACCGGCTGTAGGGGTTTTGGATATGTTGCGTTACAATGCCTTTACAGCAGGAGAGGGTTGGGCTACCGATTATGGAACGGCCCAGGAATCAGAAGACATGTACCGCTACTTAAAAGGCTATTCTCCCGTTCACAACGTGAAAGCCGGAACCGCTTATCCTGCAACAATGATCACCACCGGCGACCACGATGACCGGGTAGTACCTGCTCATAGTTTCAAATTCGCCGCCACCCTTCAAGAAGGCCAGGCCGGTCCTGCGCCTATCCTCATTCGTATCGATGTAAATGCAGGCCACGGTGCCGGTAAACCCACAGCCAAGATACTCGACGAACAAGCGGACAAATGGGCATTTATGCTGTGGAGCATGGGTGTTCGGGAGTTGTAGTTTAAGCGAAGCTTTTTGGTTGAACTTAGTTTGAAGGGTATTTTCGAAGGCGCGGGGTTTTGGGTAATGGGTTTTGGGTTCTGGTCGTTGTACACTATTGCCATAACCCCAAACCCATTACCCATAACCTGTCACCCTGAGCAGGCAAACGTATCATCAGACCTCGTAAAATCCCCACGCCGTGTCGAAGGGCCTTGCAACCATTCGTTCCAATTGTGCTTCTTTGAAACAACCAGCTTCCCAAACCATGATGCTCAAATCCCTGATTTTCCTTCTTTTCGGTGTTCTACTCTTCGCTCCCTCAGCCATCGCGCAAAAACATACCATCGGGCTGCAGGGTGGAATGGTCAGTTCAGGGATGTCGATGGACTACAAAGGCTCCGCCGACCCGATGGATAAGGCTCCTCATTTTAACCGGATCACAAACCTCTATTTTTCTGTAAGTTATGGATATAATTTTTTTGGAAAGTTCCATGCTAACACGGGGATTGAATTTTATAACAAAGGCTCGATCATGCGCTTTGATACAGGTTATGCTGATATAACAGGCTCAGGAACCTACGAGTATAAAACCAATACACGGGACATATTGACCTACCTGTCCATTCCCCTTTCCATTTCCAGGCAGATCCATCTCGACAAAAACGGGAAGCATCGTGTGCTGCTTTGTGCCGGTTTAAATATAAGTTACCTGCTCAAAGCGACAGCCGAAGGGTATTCTGTAATTGAGCATACTCCCGCTGGTTCCCCGAAGCCCGAACCTTCTAAAGTTCAGGAAATTCACCCGCTTCGCATGACAGGATATTTCGAGTGGGATTTTTCTGTGCATATTGGGGGTGGTTACCGCTTCCAGATCAATGATGACCTGGGAATAGGGATCGATTACCGCTTCCTATCGAATTTTAACGATATCAATGAAGAACGACTCAGATACGAATTATATGATTACAAGAGTAGTAAGTACTATCGCTATTCACCCAAAATGGTGAATCAGGATAATCATGTCCTTTCAGTGGGTATTTTTATGAGTCCGCGTTTGTTTGTGGGACTGTAGGACTGTGGGACTGTTGGACTGTTTAACTTAGAAACACGATCCCACGATCCCACGATCCCACGATCCCACGATCCCACAATCCCACGCTCCCACGCTCCCACGCTCCCACAGTCCCACGATTTTCCCTATTTTCGCCCCATGCAACACGCCCCCTTGGCAGAAAGAATGCGGCCCCATGCTTTGTCGGAATATATCGGACAAAGCCACCTGGTAGGTGAAGATGGGATCATTACCCGCTTTCTCGCCCATGGCAATGTGCCCAGCATGATCTTCTGGGGACCACCCGGCGTGGGAAAAACCACCCTGGCAGAGCTGATCGCCAAAGAGCTTAAGCGTCCTTTCCATGTTTTGAGTGCTGTTTCTGCGGGAGTTAAGGAGGTGCGTGAGGTTATCGGAACGGGTGGGGGACTTTTCCCCCCTTTGCTATTTATTGATGAAATCCACCGTTTCAGCAAATCGCAGCAGGACGCCCTTTTAGGTGCCGTGGAAAGGGGAAAAATTACCCTGATCGGTGCTACAACTGAAAATCCTTCCTTTGAAGTAATAGCGGCCCTTTTGTCGCGTTGTCAGGTTTACCACCTGGAAAACCACAGTGCCGATGATCTGCTTAAAATGATCGAACGGGCCATGGAGCAGGATATCGTGCTGAAAACCAAATCCATCACTATACAGGACAAAGAAGCCTTGCTGTTGTTGAGTGGGGGGGATGCCCGCCGTTTATTGAACCTGTTTGAAATGGCGGTACTTCAGGATGGTGGGCAGGCGGTCACTATCACGAATGAAGCGATAAAGAAGGTAGCTAAAGAACAAGTTGCGCGTTACGATAAAAACGGAGAACAGCATTACGATATCGTTTCCGCTTTTATTAAGTCGATGCGTGGCAGTGACCCCAATGCCGCTTTGTATTATTTGGCCCGAATGGTTGTTGCAGGAGAGGATCCGCTTTTTATTGCCCGCAGGATGCTTATTCTGGCAGCAGAAGATATCGGACTGGCAGACACGAATGCGCTGGTGGTGGCCAATGCCTGTTTTCAGGCTGTGAACGTTATTGGCTACCCGGAAGCGCGCATTATCCTTTCTGAAGCCGTGGTTTATCTCGCAACTGCTCCTAAAAGTAACTCCGCTTATAAGGCTATTAATCAGGCGATTAAACGCGTCAATGAAACCGGTGATCTTGAAGTTCCTTTATCCCTTCGGAACGCACCTACCAGCCTCATGAAAGAGATGGGTTATGGAAAGGATTATAAATACGCCCATGATTTTCCCGGTAATTTTATTGATCAGGAGTTTATGCCCGGGCCGGTAAAAAAGGATGTGTTTTATGAACCGGGAGAGAATGAAAAGGAGAGGACTATCAGGGAGCGTTTGGTGAAGTGGTGGAAGGGGAAATATAAATAAACAGATAAAAATGGATTTCAGGATATGGCAGAAATGATCGACTTCAATACAGTTAAAGAACGAGGTTTTGAAAAGTATAAACCCCCGATCACCCTGTTTATATGTATGGCCAGCATTGCACTGTTTATCGGGATAAATCTTGAAGAAGGTGTTGCTACACACGAGGTTTTTAAAAAATGGGGTGCACCTTCAGCCCTGTATATATTTAATGGAAGTTATTGGGGACTGCTTACTTCGAGTTTTTTGCATACCGAGTTGTGGCATCTTGGTTTTAACCTTTACTGGATATGGATTTTTGGAAAAAAGGTCGAGTACGAAACAAACCCTTTTTTCTTTATTTTTTTGATACTGAGCGCATCGCTGGTGAGTTCTGCGGCACAACTTTCCTTTTCGGATGCCACAGGAATCGGCTTGTCAGGAATCGGCTATGCGTTATTCGGGTTTATTGTTTTGTCAGCCAGGACAAAAGAAGAATACCGGCACCACATCGATAAAAGAACGGAAAATTTATTTGCCTTATGGTTGCCGCTGTGTATCGTTTTAACCCAGCTGGATATCCTTAATGTCGGGAACGCCGCGCATATTGGCGGATTGCTCTGGGGCCTCGCCGTGGCCTATTTCTCCAGGTTTCACTGGTCCCTGGCTTGGACTGCCAAACTGGCCCTGCTGGCTTTGGTAGGTTCCATGATCTTTTGGAGTCCGTTTTCTACCGCCTATTTAAGCCATAAGGCTTATGAATTGCATGATGCCCAAAAAATTGAAGAAGCGATAGCGGTGTATGAAGAAATATTAAACCGTGACGAGGATAATGAGTTTGCAAAATCCAACCTGAAAAACCTTGAATTGCATCAATTAAGTCTCGACGCCAGACGCTTGCATCAGCTGGGTAACTATAAGGAAGCCAGGCAAGCATACGAGGAAATTATAAACAGGGATCCTGATAATCAATGGGCGAAGGAGCAACTAAGCAGACTTCCGAAAGATTGAAAAGTCCTGAAGGGGGCTGATTTAGACTGATTCTCTTCGTAACATTGTATTGTTCTTGCTTGACCAACATTTTTAGTTTTTGCCATATCTTCGATAGCTGAGTCCCAAAAGAAAAATGAAAAAGACATTCTTCTTTTCGCTTGTTTTAAAATGGATCTATATCCCTTTAATGGATAGGAGGAAAATCATGAGTCGCTTCTTTCTACTCTTAACTATCTACTTATTTCCGGGGTGTCAATCTGACACCAAAGAAGCTGATGTTCAATCCGAGTTCGAAGGAGTAATCGTGTACACCGTTTCAACAAATTCAAATAATCTGGAGGTGTTTAGCAACGAAGAACTTAGAAATAATTTTGGGGACACCGTAACCTTCTATTATAAAGCTGGCAAGTATCGTATGTCTTTTAATGGTAAGGATTTAAGTGAGGCTTTTTATTTTTCAGATAAAAACATCGAATACACCTTACGTCGGGGCATTGATACTTTGTTCTATGGAGATTGCTCGGTTAATAACGATGAATTGAAAGAGGTGGAAGAGAGAGAAAACGTGGATACGCTTCTTGGGCTTCCTTGTGATCAGGTCAGGGTAAAAGGCGAAAAATATTCACGAACCTATGTCTATTCCCCAACCTTGTATTTGGACCCGGTACATTTTAAGAACCACGTGTTGGGATTTGCCAACGAATATTACTCCAGGGCCAAAGCACCATTCTTAGCCTATACATACGAAGGACGGGTATTTTCAACGCACTACCGCGCCATACGTATCCAGGAAAAAGTACTTCAGGATTCACTGTTCGAACTTCCCGGATTACCACAAAAGAGATATTAACCATGGATCCGTTTGCTGCCGCCCTTCCCTTCGACTGGCTCAGGGCAGGCTCAAGCTCACCATGACGGTATTTGAATCCGTTTGCCTACTGTTCATCATAACGACATGAATTCCAGAACCCATAACCCGAAACCCATAACCCCTTTTACCCCTCACTCAATTCAAGCCACCGCAGCTCCGCCGTTTCCAACTCCTCCACCAGAGCCGTCATCTCAGCACCCAATTGAAGAAGCTTCTCATGATCACTTGCATGTTCAATAAGCAACTGGTTCAGTTCTTCCCTGCGTTTTTCTATCTCCGGTATACGTTTGTCAAGTTGCTCTAACTCTTGTGATTCTTTATAACTCAGCTTCTTTTTTTCCACCTTCAAATCCGGGCTTGGAGCATGGAGCATGGGGCTTGGAGCCTCTACCTGTCGACCGTCGTCTGTCGACTGTCGACCGGTCTTTTCCTCGATCTCCTTAATAATCCGATAATCCCCATAATTCCCGATAAAACCACGTACATGTCCATTCCCTTCAAACACAAAAAGCTGGTCGGTAAGCCTGTCCATAAAATAACGATCATGGGTCACGATCAATAAGCATCCCGGGAAATTGGATAAAAAGTCTTCTAATACCCCCAGTGTTACCAGATCCAGGTCATTCGTGGGCTCATCCAGAATGAGAAAATTGGGGTTGGTCATGAGGATGGTCAGCAAAAAGAGGCGCTTTTTTTCGCCACCACTCAGTTTGCTTACAAATCCATGCTGCACTTCAGGCGGGAACTGGAACAACTGAAGCAATTGAACGGCATTTAAGGTACTTCCATCGGCCATGGGTATTCCATTGCCAACTTCTTTTACCACGTCGATCACGCGCTCGTCTTCGGCCAATTTGATGCCTTCCTGGGAGTAATAACCCACCACGAGGGTTTCGCCCATGATCACTTTTCCTGAATCGACCTTTTCTTTGCCGGTGAGGATATTCAGCAGGGTAGATTTCCCGACCCCGTTTTTACCAATAATGCCGATTCGTTCGCCTTTTTTGAAGACGTGGTCAAATCCTGTGATCAGTTTTTTGTCGCCATAAGCCTTATGGATCTTCACCAGTTCCATGATCTTACCACCCAGGCGGTTCATTTTGAACTTGAGCTCCAGGTCGTCCAACTTCTTTTTGCCTTTGACCTTTTCGGTCAGGTTGTCGAATTCCTGCAAACGTGATTTGGACTTGGTTCCCCGCGCCTTAGGCTGGCGGCGTACCCATTCCAGCTCTTTTTTAAAGAGACTCCGGGCTTTGTCAAGTTCACGCCCTTCGTTAAACTCCCTTTCTGCCTTTTTTTCCAGGAAGTACTCGTAATTTCCTTTGTAGCGGTAGAGTTGGTTATTGTCCAGCTCCAAAATATCGGTACATACCTCATCCAAAAAGTGCCTATCGTGGGTTACGATAAAAAGGGTAATATCATTCCGGTCGAAATAGGCTTCCAGCCATTCGATCATCTCGAGATCAAGGTGGTTAGTAGGTTCATCGAGGATCAGCAACTGTGGGTTTTCTATAAGAATACGCGCCAAAGCCACCCGCTTTTTTTGTCCGCCCGACAGCGTATCGGCCTTCTGATCCAGGTCGTGGATATTGAGCCGGTTCAGGATCTGATGGATACCGGCCTCATAATCCCAGGCTTCGGCGTTTTCCACCTCTTCCATAGCCAATTGAAGGGCTTCCTGGTTTTTTTCATTGGCATCGTGTTCGTAATGTTCAAGTGCCAGTTCGTAATTCCTGACAGCCAATAGCTGGGGAGAGTCAGAATTAAACAGGGTTTGGTAAACGGTTTCTCCCGGCTCGAAATAAGGCTCCTGCTCTAAAAAACCGACACGGATATCTTTCCGGAAAACCACTTCGCCTGAGTCGGGAATTTCTTTGCCCTGCAAAATTTTGAGCAGGGTCGATTTCCCTGCACCATTCCGGGCTACCAGAGCGACTTTTTGTCCCTGATCGATCCCGAAACTCAGGTCATTAAATAAACTTTTATACCCAAACGACTTGCTGAGCTTTTCAACGGATAATAAATTCATGCTTAAAATACCTCCACAATATCAATCGTTTGTCCGTTCCAGCTGATCTGCTCCCCGGTCTTTTTATCCATCAATGCCAATCCTAAAGGAGAAGAGGGCGACAGAAAAATGCAGGCTTCTCCGTCAAATTCGATCTTACCCAAACCCATGGCAATAAAATAGTAGGCCTCCCTGGTTTTGATCGCCGCGCCCCGCATCACATGATCTTTCGGACCAATATCCAGTTTGCTCAACAGGTCCCGCTCTTTGATGGCCTGGTCAAGTTGACGGGCGTTCATGTCTCGTTCTAACTGGCTCATAGCCCTTGCGGTTTCATATTTGTCGCCGGCCGAACTTTTTTCCTCGCCCTGCGCCGCCTCCTGAGCCCTTTTCATGGCTTTTTCTGCCACCTGTATCCGGTCTGAAAGCACCTGATGGGCAGCTTCCAGCCAATTTTCTTTTTTGTTTTTCATGCTTTGTTTAATCGAACGCGCATCAATGCCCTGACTTTTTCCAATCCTTCGGGCGTGTCAACAGAAGGGGCCGGCTCATCTATTTCAGCCAGTTGAATGCGGTAGCCATGCTCCAACCAGCGCAATTGCTCCAGGTTTTCGGCCAGTTCGAGACTGCTTGCCGGCAGGAGTATAAGCTGCTCAAGAATGTCCCGCTTAAAGGCATAGAGTCCGATATGCCCGTAATAATCAACCGGACCTGAATCGCGGTTAAAGGGGATAGCGGAACGGGAAAAATAAAGTGCCCGGTCGCTGTTATCTTTAACCACTTTCACCTGAGCCGGATCAATAATCGATTCTTCATCCTCAAGCTTCCTGTATAAGGTGGCGATCTGGGTATCTGATGCTAAAAGTCCGATCAGTTTTTCCAGATGTTCGGGATTGATAAGGGGTTCATCTCCCTGTACATTAATAATATAGTCGTGATCAGTATGACGGCCCGCAACTTCCGCACATCGGGCCGTTCCATTCATGTGCGACTCACTGGTCATTTCCGCCATTCCGCCGAAGCCAAGTACTGCATCCAGGATACGAAGATCGTCTGTAGCCACAATAACCCGGCTTACCGAAGCACAGGCCTTCACTGCCTCATATACCCATTGGATCATCGGCTTGCCTTCAATATCAGCCAGAGGTTTGGCGGGCAAACGGGTTGAAGCATAACGAGCAGGAATGACAGCGAGAATTTTCACCCGGCAAAGATCGCAAAAAAAAGCACCCCGAAGGATGCTTTTCCCGTTATTTTGGTACGGACTACAAAGTAGAACGAACTTTCATCATATCCATAACACGTTGCTCAGCCATAGCTGTGGCAGCTTGTTGGGTAGGGATATTTTCAGAAGCGGCCTTTTTAAAGATCGCTGTAGCAGTATCGTAAATTTTTTCTGTGGCACCGTATGCTCTTTCGCGGTTATACCCCAGGTACTCACTGTAAACGTTGATCAAACCACCGGCATTGATCAAAAAGTCAGGAGCGTAAAAAATGCCGCGTTCCATCAACATCGGTCCGTGTTCTTTTTCATCGGCAAGCTGGTTGTTTGCGGCACCGGCAATAACCTGGCATTTCAGGCGGCTGATAACATCGGTATTTAACACCGCACCCAAAGCGCAGGGAGAAAATACATCAACATTCAGGTCAAAAATATCTTCTCCACCCACCACAATAGCACCAAACTGGTCGGCTGCTGCTTTCAGGGCTTTTTCGTTGATATCGGTTACATACAGTTTTGCGCCTTCTTTGTGCAGGTGCTCGAGTAAATGGAACCCTACTTTCCCGATTCCCTGAACTGCGACAGTTTTACCGGAAAGGCTGTCAGACCCCCAGGCCATATTGGCCGATGCTTTCATTCCCATATAAGTTCCGTAAGCAGTAACAGGAGAGGGGTCGCCACCACCGCCCATGGATTCGGGTAATCCTACAACATGACTTGTTTCCATAGCCACATATTCCATGTCTTGGGTCGTGGTATTCACGTCTTCGGCAGTAATGTACTTACCACCCAGGTTCTCAACAAAACGGCCGAATTTTCTAAAAAATGCTTCGGATTTGATCTGGCTGGCATCGCCGATTATCACTGCTTTTGCGCCACCCAGGTTCAATCCGGAGATAGAAGCTTTGTAGGTCATTCCGCGACTTAAACGAAGCACATCATTGATCGCGTCGGCTTCGTTTTTATAATTCCAAATCCTCGTTCCGCCCAAGCCGGGTCCAAGAACCGTATTGTGAATGGCAATAATAGCTTTCAGTCCGGTTGCATTGTCCTGACATACCATTACCTGCTCATGATCATGGCGGGCAATTTGGTTGAACAATTCGAACGAAGTAGAGGAGATTTCTTTAACTTCCATCATAAGAGTTTCTATGTTTGCAAAAAGTGGCACAAAAGTAGCCAAGAAAATCAAAAGTTCATTGCTTTTTACACACACCCTTGAAATCACTCGCCGCAATCAATAAGTACTTCTGGAAGTACAGATACCGCCTCTCATTAGGAATACTCTTCGTGGTCATCTCGACCTATTACAGTGTTTTGCAGCCGAGATACGTCAAAGATGCCATCGATACCGTTGCCGGTAAGATCAGCGAAAACCCGGGCAAATTCAGCGAGTCACTGCGCGAGGAGCTTCTTCATGAAACCTTTATAATCGGCCTGCTTATTCTTGGTGCCGCCATTTTAAAGGGAATTTTTCTGTTCCTGATGCGGCAGACCATCATTGTGATGTCGCGCCATATCGAATACGACCTGAAGAATGAAATCTTTGCCCAATACCAGCGCCTGAGCATGGCCTTCTATCGCCGCAATAATACGGGAGACCTGATGAACCGTATCAGCGAAGACGTAAGCCGGGTGCGTATGTATATCGGGCCGGCTGTCATGTACACCTTATCGCTGGTGGCCACTTTTGCCTTTGTTATCTATAAAATGCTGGAAGTGAGTCCATGGCTTACCATGTGGGTATTGCTACCACTTCCGGTTTTGTCGGTTTCCATCTACCTCGTCAATACTATCATCTATAAACGCAGCGACGAGATCCAGAACAAACTTTCAGAAATGACCACGTTCGTACAGGAGGCTTTTTCGGGGATACGTGTGTTAAAAGCCTTTGGGGTGGGCCGTGATTCATTTAATGCCTTTGAAAAGGAGAACAACGAATACAGGGAAAAAGCGCTTTCGCTGGCTAAATTCGATGCCCTCTTTTTTCCTTTGATGATGCTCCTGATCGGGTTGAGTAACCTGCTGGTCATTTATATGGGTGGCAGGGAAGTTATTGCCGGAAACCTGAGTTTTGGTGCTATTGCCGAGTTTGTCATCTATGTGAACATGCTCACCTGGCCGGTAGCTTCTTTGGGCTGGGTAACCTCCATCGTTCAGCGTGCAGCGGCCTCCCAGGCCCGTATCAATGAGTTTTTAGCAGAAGAGCCCGAAATTGTTAACCCAAGCACAGGGCCATTCCATTTTAATAAAGCCATAGAATTCCATCATGTTGATTTTTCCTATGATTCAAGTCGCCAGTTGGCATTGCAGGATATGCACTTCACCCTTGAAAAAGGGAAGACCATAGGGGTGATCGGCACTACCGGTTCAGGAAAAAGTACGCTGGCAGCCTTGTTTTTGCGCTTACAGGATCCTACGAAAGGGGAGATCCTCATCGACGGACAACCCATCGACGAGATCAACCTCGATGAATACCGGGAAAGGATAGGCTATGTTCCTCAGGATGTTTTCCTTTTTAGTGATTCGATAGAAGAAAATATCGGATTCGGCTTAAAATCAGGAGATAATGACCGGGAGCGTATCGAACTGGCAGCCAAGGCAGCTGCGGTTTATGATACGATCATCGATTTTCCAAAAGGTTTTGAAACCATACTCGGGGAAAGAGGGATCAGCTTGTCAGGCGGACAAAAACAACGGGTAGCCATTGCCCGGGCACTGGTCAAGGATCCGGCCTTGTTGATCCTGGATGATTGTTTATCGGCTGTTGATACGCGCACCGAAGCCCAGATCCTGAATAATTTCGGGACCTTTTTTGAGAACCGTACCGTGTTGATAATCTCCCATCGGGTATCGTCGGTTATGCAGGCCGATGAAATTCTGGTATTGGATGAAGGAAAGATCATCGAAAAAGGAAAACATGATGAACTTCTTCTCAAAGGCGGACATTATGCCGGATTGCACGAGAAACAAAGCCTTCAGGAGGAGATCGCTTTATCTCCCCTGGAAGAAAATGAGGAAGGAATTTCCTGATCCGGAAATACGTATTTGTTGGATTCAGGAAAATAATCTAGTTTTCCGCAGGAATTACGTGAAATAATGGAGGACTATAAAAACAACGACAGGGAAGAAATCTTTTCAAAAAAGATTCGTGCGGGAAAACGTACTTATTTCTTTGATGTAAAATCGACCAGAGCCAATGACTTTTACATTACCATTACCGAGAGCAAGAAGAAGCAGGACTCCGGGATGTTTGTAAAACACAAGATCTTCCTTTACAAAGAAGATTTTAACAAATTTATGGATGCCTTAAATGAAACGGTGGGTCACGTTAAAACTGAACTGATGCCGGAATACGATTTTGAGGAGTTCAGCCGCACGCACGACCACGACGATTTTAGTCGTGATCACGAGGATTAATCCCCTCTTCTAAAAGATACTTGGAACCTTTGCCAAAATGGCGAAGGTTTTTTTGTTTTTTTGCAGCATGAAGATCCTTTTCAAATGGGCGGCTATTTTCGTGATTCCCGGTACGCTATTTTTTCTTTACCTGAATGAATTTACCAGCGGAAGTACGGATGAGCAGAAAGCGCTGTTTTTGGTCATCCATTACCTCAGTGCAGGGGTAGCGGTTTATTTCACCCTGACCGAGCTGAAGAAAAAAAGCATAGAGGAAGTAAGTTTTATGCGCTACATGATCACCGGAATACTCTCAACAGTGAGCCATGGATTGATTTTTGGGATCCTATCCGGGTTCTATTATAATGTAGTTAGCCCGGATGCCAAACAGAATTATGTCGAAAATATACTTACTCCGGCTATTGTAAGAGGCTTCGACAGTACCGCTAATACCAAAGAAGAATATTATGAGCACCTGATGAAAGGCAAGGATACCGCGGTTCTGCTTCCCGAGCGTTTTGCGGAATACCAAAAGGCAGCGCAGGATTCCATTGCACATATTGACGAGGTGATCAATAAGATCGCTCAAAAGAATTTTTCGTTTTCCGGGAATGTCATTTCCTGGGTAGGTTTTGCGCCGATTATTGGCATGCTCTTCTCCGTGATCGTTACCGTATTTATCACCAAACGGGATGGGTAAAACCGAAAAAGTAGCATTTTGGAAATACCTCTGGGCGATCTGGCTGGCTATTCATTTCCTGCTGTTTTTTATTCTCACGCTACCCGTATTTTACCTTCTTCTTAGCCGAAAGGCCTGGTACCCGGTAGCTCACAGACTTCGCGGGGTATGGGGGGCTTATATTTTAGCTATGTCGGGAATTCGCTGGAAAGTGGAATTCGAGGAAAAGCTCGACCCCAATAAAACCTACATCTTCGCACCCAATCATTCTTCTTATATCGATATCCCTTCTCTGGCTGTGCTTCTTCCGGGATATTTTGTTTTTATGGCCAAATCAGAACTGAGCAAAATCCCTCTTTTCGGGATTTTTTTCGGCACCATCGATATTGCCGTCAACCGCAAAAGCGCCATACAGGCCCACAAAGCCTTTCAGGAAGCCGGTGAGCGACTAGATAAGGGAATCTCTGTTTGCCTGTTCCCTGAAGGCACCATTCCGGCCCACGCACCTGTTTTAGGTCGTTTTAAAGACGGTCCGTTTCGTCTGGCTATTGAAAAAGGAGTGGAGATCGTTCCCATCACCTTACCCGACAATCACCTGCGTTTACCCGACAAAGGAAGCTTCTATGCCACCCCGGGAAAAATGAGGATGTACGTTCATCGCCCCATTTCGGCTGCCGGTCTAAAGGTAGAAGATGCCGACGCTCTCAAGCAGGAAGTTTATCGTATTATTGAAACAAAATTAGCCTCTTATGCGCATCAACGATGAAACCATAGATCGCCTGGCCCATCTGGCCCGGCTTGAATTTGTGGATCAGGAAAAAACAAAGATCCGGGAAGACCTTGAAAAAGTACTTGGTTTTTGCGAACAGCTGAATGCCCTGGATACCGAGGGGGTTGAGCCGCTGATCTTTATGAGCGAAGAGCATAATGTACTTCGTGAAGATGAAATAAAACAGGATATCACGCACGAACAGGCCCTGCAAAACGCACCTAAAAAAGATTCAGATTATTTCCGCGTTCCTAAAGTGATTACTAAATAGGCGGGCATGTCGACGCTGATCGAACTTAAAGACATCACCAAAATCTATAAGATCGGGGATATAACCCTCGCGGCTCTGAACGGGGTGAGTTTGAAGATCAACAAGGGGGAATATGTGGCATTAATGGGCCCTTCCGGCTCCGGAAAATCCACCCTGATGAATATACTAGGCTGCCTGGATACCCCCAGCAGTGGCTCCTATTTATTAAACGGAAAATATGTTTCGGAACGTTCGGAACGCGAACTTGCCGCGATCAGAAATAAAGAGATCGGATTTGTTTTCCAGAGTTTTAACCTCCTCCCACGCCAAACTGCCCTGGAAAACGTGCAATTGCCTTTGGTTTATGCCGGAATTAAAAAAGATGACCGGATAACACGGGCGGAAGAAGTAATGATGCAGGTTGGATTGAGCGACAGGCAAACCCATAAACCCAATGAACTCAGCGGCGGACAAAGACAAAGGGTAGCTGTTGCCCGTGCCCTGGTCAATCATCCTTCCATTATCCTGGCCGATGAACCAACAGGTAACCTGGATTCAAAAACCTCCACGGAAATTATGGAGCTCTTCGAGGCCATCCACCAGGCCGGAAACACCATCATTCTGGTCACCCACGAGGAAGATATTGCACAAAGAGCAAGAAGAATTGTTCGGATGCGCGACGGAGTGATCGAATCCGACACCTGATGCTTTCAATTTTGCAAGTTCCCTTTTCATTATGATAGGGTTTTCGCCTCATTTCTTTTTGGCACGGCATTTATTTTTCAAGGTAAATAACTAACTATCAGCATTTTGAACTTTTAAGTGCACCGGTGCTCCTTCATGGCAAGGCTTTGGAAACCTATTGGTCAAACAAAATACTAAAGCCATGAAAAATATAATCCTTTTTAGCTCACTCTGCCTTCTTGGTCTTGGTACCATGATGAGCTCCTGTCAGGAGAATCCCGACGCAAATGGTGAATCTCAACTCCGCGTAAGCATGACAGATGCTCCCGGACCTTATGATGAGGTAAACGTTGATATTCAGGGTCTTGAAGTGCATTCTGATGTAAACGGCTGGAATACCATTCCATTAGCCAACCCTGGCGTGTATGATCTGTTGGAATTGGCGAATGGTATCGACACCCTTTTAGGTTCGGTAACCCTTCCATCCGGTAACATTTCTCAGCTACGCCTGATCCTGGGCCCAAACAATACCGTAGTGGTAGGAGGTACAGCTTATGACCTGAAAACGCCAAGTGGACAACAAAGCGGCCTAAAAGTTCAGATCCACATGAATCTTCAACCCGGTATTACGTATGATGTAACCCTCGACTTTGATGCATCACGGAGTATTGTAATGACCGGCAAGGGTGAATATATCCTGAAACCTGTTATTCGTGCCATCACAGATGCGACCTCCGGAGGTATTGAAGGAAATCTTGATCCCGATATGGTAGCCGTAGTTCAGGCCATCAGCTCAACGGGTGATACTACAGGTACGTTCTCAGATAGTCTGGGTGCCTTTAAGATACTCGGATTGACCACCGGAACCTACCAGGTTGATGTGATCCCATCTGCACCGTACAGCGACACCACTTTCACAGGTATTGCGGTTACCAATGGACAAATCACTTCGATGGGTAATCTGACGATACAGTAAGAAACTTCTTTTAGCGTGTGGGGAAAGGCAGTCTTCCAAATTTGGGAGCTGCCTTTTTTTCATTTCTACGATGTATTTTTGAGCCGCATGAAAATTTACACCAAAACAGGCGATAAGGGAGAAACTTCGCTGATAGGAGGAGTAAGGGTAGCCAAATACCATCCACGAATAGNNCGCACCTGGGATACCTGATGGCATGTTCGCTCACCGAAGCTGATAAGACGATAATCAGGTCCATTCAGGACCGCCTGTTTACAGTTGGCTCTTTATTGGCTTCCGCACCAGGTTCAAAAATGATCGTGCCGGATCTGGAGGAACAGGATATTACGGTTCTCGAAAAACGTATGGACGCACTGAATGAAGAACTTCCTGAATTAAAGAACTTCATCCTTCCGGGTGGTACTAAAGACGCCTCTATGTGTCATATTGCCCGCTGTGTATGCCGCAGGGCCGAACGACTGATCACCCATGTGGGAGAAACTGAAACGCTGGATGAACAGATCATTCCCTATATCAATCGGCTGAGCGACTACCTCTTCGTGTTGTCACGAAAAATGGTTTTGGATGCGCAGGCAGCAGAAGTCATCTGGAAACCAGGGAACCGGTCCTGATTTATTTGTTGATCTCACCAATCGCGGTTGCTGCCATATCGTAGCGTGGTTCAATAGCCAGCGCTTTGTAAAAGTACTTTGAGGCTTCTTTTTTGTTACCCAGGGTAAACTCGATTTGCCCGAATGAATAATAGGCCACGGCAAGCATGCTTATTTTTTGGGTTCCGAACGCCGGACTCGGTTGATCTACCTTCATGGTATCAGAAATTTCACGATGATCAACGATCCACTGAATTTCAGCACGAGCCTCGTCCACTTTTCTCATTTCAAATAGCAGGGTGGCGATGGTTATTTTCAGACGCAGATCACCCGTAATGGCGAACATGCGCTGGTTAAGTGCTAAAGCTTTGTCGTATTCCATCATGGCCGCCAATCCCATGGCTGTTGGCTCTAAAATGTTGAGATCGTTCGGTTTGTGTTGTAAGATGATTTGTCCTACATCAGCCACACCCCGAGGATTTTCCATCTCAAGATAAAACTGAAACAAGGTATCGTAAAGGCCCGTACGGGTGCTGTCTTTTTCAAGGATGATATGGGCATTGTTCAAAGCTGTTCCCACGTCGCCTCTCCTGATCGCTTTTTGAAGTATGATGTCTTCCATTTGGGTATTAACGGTTTCAGTTTTTGTTTCCGAACCGGGAGTGGAGCAGGCAATAAAGACGGAGGCAATCAGCCCGAAGTATAAGATTTGTTTCATGTTAGTCAGGTAATGCGCAAAAGTAAGGCATTCTGTGCGAATTCAAAGTGCTCAGGGAAGGTAGTACTGCTTTTCCCAGGGTTCCGGGATCTTACAGCTTTCCCTGCGCCCAAACCAATGGTAACGGTGGTTGGCAAAATAAGTATAAAGCATATCCCTGATAAATGCCGGAACAACAAACAGTATGGAAAAAAGAGGCCAAAGTCCATCGAGATCGCGGGCGATCATCAAGGCTGCCGAACTTTTATAATAAACTTTTCCTTTGCGGAGGTATACCACTGATTCAGGGTGATTTGCGTCCAAATGCGGTAATACCCGGGAGGCTGTGCTTCCCTGCAGAGGAGAATAAAAGATCCGCTTTCTCTTGTCGCGTTTCTGTACAAAATTCACGGAACCATTACAAAAATGACAATGTCCGTCGAAGAAGACGAGTCGATCGGGGAGGGCTGGTATATCCGTGTTCATTCCTTAACTTTGCAGCTCAAATTTAAGACCATTAAGCATGTTTGAAAATTTAAGTTCACGACTTGAAAAAGCCTTTAAAGGATTAAAAGGACAGGGAAAGATAACCGAGCTCAATGTGGCAGAAACGGTAAAAGAGATCCGTAAAGCCCTGGTTGA
>DQHT01000053.1:0-250 GCA_003531115.1 Bacteroidota bacterium
CTGCGCAGACTTTTGCCAACTGGCAGAATAACACAAATGCTCCTGACCCGAACGGTACGGACCTGCGCCCGACTTATGTTGATCCTGCCAATCACGACATGACCCCAACCATGATCGATATTGACGGTTTTGGTATCCCTGCCGGAGTAACTACTGACCAAAAGGGAAATGCCAGAAGTCTGACAAACCCCGATCCGGGAGCGATCGAATTTGATATTCCGATCAATGTATCGGCTTATAATTTCCCTTC
>DQHT01000053.1:323-1936 GCA_003531115.1 Bacteroidota bacterium
GATCCGGATATTGTGGCCTATGGAGACAATATTCGTCATAATCTTGAGCCTCCAACCGGCTATACCAATAACCAATATGGTAGCGACTGGACCTTCGACTTCTGGGAAATGGTAACACCAGGCGGAACCTCTGCCGGTGCACAATACTCCAAAACCAATCCAAGTGGTGGAAACGTGGCAGTGAACTCCTTTACTCCGGTAATCGGACAAAGTGATTCTAGCTTCCTGATCCGTTATGCGATCCGTTCCTTAACCAATGGTTGCGTTGCTCCTGTAGTGGAACGTCAGGTATTTGTGGCACCTCGTCCTGTAGCCTCATTTACGGCAAGCACAGCTTGCGATGGTGATGCAGTTCAGTTTGATAACAATACAACCTTAAGCTCCGGTACCATTGAGTACCTGTGGAATTTCGGTGACGGAAATACCAGTGTATTGATCAACCCTGCACATACTTATGCTACTCACGGAACCTACAATGTAACCCTTACTGCAACCAGCAATTATGGCTATTCTCATGTGGCTAACTTAAGCGTAACGGTTAATCAAAACCCGATAGCTGAGTTTGGTGCTACCAACGTGTGTGAAGGTACGGTAACTCCGTTTACTGACGGATCAACCATTCCATCCGGAACACCAAGCTACGAGTGGAACTTCGGTGACGGATCAGCTTTAGGAAGCGGAACAAATCCAACCCACCAGTATACCACTCCGGGAGTATATGAAGTGACCATGACGGTTACGGCTGATGGTTGCAGCGATATGGTAAGCAATTATGTAACCTATGCGCCAATGCCAGTTCCTGACTTTACACCAAGTGCAACAACCTGCAACAGCGATGAGGTATCTTTCACCAACGGAACTACGATCAGCTCAGGTCAAGTTGGATACAGCTGGGATTTTGGTGACCTCATCGGAACATCTACTCAGGTAAACCCGAATTATGAGTATGACATATTCGGAACCATTGATGTGACTCTGACAGCAACCAGCGATTTTGGTTGTGTGGATATGATCACCAAACAGATCAACCTGATCGAGTCACCAAAAGCCGACTTCACTAGCAGCCTGCTTTGCGATAAGGACAATGTAGACTTTACCAATGCTACAGTAGAACCTGCTTCAGCAAATACAACTTACGAATGGGCATTCAGCGATGGAGCTTCTTATATGACCAAAGATGTGAGCCGCAGTTTCCCAAGTATCGGAACCTACACCGTAACCTTAAAAGCATTTGCAGATAACGGCTGTTTGAATGAGATCACCAGAACCATCTCAGTAGATGAGCAACCGGTGGCTGAATTTTATGCCGATGATGTTTGTGAAGGCAGCGATGTTGAGTTTGCCAACGCATCCAGCGGAAACGCGGGTAACTTCACCAATGCCTGGGATTTTGGAACTGCCGGAACAAGCACGGACTTTAATCCAAGTGCAACCCTTCCTGTAGGTGCTACCGATGTAACCCTTACCGTTACAACTCCGTCAGGCTGCGAATCAACCGTAACCAAAACCGTTACCGTTAACCCAATGCCGGCAGCGACCTCCCTGGTTGTTGAAAGCGGTGAAAAAGGTGATGGAACCTTTGTGGTAAGCGCAACGGTAACTCCTGCTGACGC
>DQHT01000053.1:2054-35403 GCA_003531115.1 Bacteroidota bacterium
CAAGGATTACCTTGAATAAGTAATCTCTATAAATCTCTGGCTTGTAACCCCGGCATCGTTCTGATGTCGGGGTTTTTTTGGCTAATTTCGCAGCGATGGAAATTGCAAAGACTTACCTTCCTGAAGCGGTAGAGAACAAATGGTATACCTATTGGAAAACGAAGGGCTATTTTAAAGCCGACGCGCTTAGCCCGAAACCCAAGTACAGCATCGTTATTCCTCCTCCCAATGTCACCGGGGTATTGCACATGGGCCATATGCTCAACAATACCATTCAGGATGTGCTGATCCGTCATGCCCGCATGAATGGCTTTGAAGCCTGCTGGGTGCCCGGAACCGACCATGCTTCCATAGCCACTGAGGCCAAGGTTGTTGAATTGCTCAAGTCGAAAGGTCTGGACAAAAAGCAGATCGGCCGTGAAAAATTCATGGAGCATGCTTTTGAATGGAAAGAAAAATATGGAGGAATTATTCTCCAGCAACTTGAACGTTTAGGCTGTTCCTGCGACTGGGACCGCACGCGCTTTACCATGGAAGAAAAGCTGAGTGAGGCCGTGATCGATGTGTTTATCCATCTCCATAAAGAAGGGATGATCTACCGCGGCGAACGTATGGTAAACTGGGATCCGGTAGGATTAACGGCACTTTCTGATGAAGAGGTTATTCCTGAAGAAAAGACCTTACGTCTCTATTATATCAATTACCCGCTGGTCGATGATCCATCAAAGTATGTGACCATAGCCACCTCACGTCCGGAAACCATCATGGCCGACGTGGCTATTTGTGTGCGTCCGGATGACGAGCGCTACCACCATCTTCATGGAAAAAAGGTTTATATCCCACTCATCAGACGCGAAATCCCGATCATACCGGATGACTATGTGAGCATTGATTTTGGAACCGGTTGTTTAAAAGTTACTCCGGCCCACGATAAAAACGACTTCGAACTCGGTAAAAAACACGGATTGGATATCATCAATATCCTCAACGAAAATGCGACCCTGAATGAAAATGCTAAAATTTATGTGGGGCAGGACCGCTTTGTGGCCAGAAAGGGCATCGCAAAGGAACTGGAAGAAAAAGGCCATCTCCTGAAGGTAGAAGATTATGCTTCTCAATTAAACCTTTCGGAACGTACCAAGGCTGTGGTTGAACCGCGTATCAGCATGCAGTGGTTTGTGGATATGAAAAAGTTCATGGAACGGAATCCGGAAGTATTGGATGCCGTTATGAACGACGAGATCGCTTTGGTTCCTCCCAAATTTAAAAATACTTACCGCCACTGGATAGAAAATATCAAAGATTGGTGTATTTCCCGCCAACTGTGGTGGGGACAACGGATCCCGGCCTGGTACGCCCCGGATGGGACTTATGTAGTCGCCAAAACAGCAGAGGATGCCCTGGAAGCTTTTTCGAAACATGGTACTTCGCTTGATCGAAATGCTATTCGTCAGGACGAAGATGTGGTGGATACCTGGTTCTCTTCCTGGCTATGGCCCATTTCTGTTTTTGATGGATTTGCTGACCCGGATAATGCCGATATCAAAGCCTTTTATCCAACCAGCACTTTGGTAACAGGTCCGGATATTATCTTCTTTTGGGTGGCACGTATGGTCATGGCCGGTTACGAATTCAGGGATCAAAAACCCTTTGATGCGGTGTATTTTACCGGGATCGTAAGAGATAAACAGGGAAGAAAGATGTCCAAATCGCTGGGAAATTCGCCCGATGCGCTGGAACTGATGGACCGCTATGGAACGGATGGCGTGCGTATGGGTATTTTATTGGCAGCACCTGCAGGCAATGACCTCCTTTTTGATGAGTCAAAAGTGGAACAGGGCCGTAATTTCTGCAACAAGATATGGAACGCATTGCGTCTGGTAAAAGGTTGGGAACAAAGTGAAAATGCCGGTACAGACCGCCTGGAAGATGATCGTTTAGCAGGGGAGTGGTTTGATGCACGTATGGATGAGGTGATCACCCAACTGGAAGGAAATTTTAAAGAATTTAAACTGTCGGAGGGGTTGATGAACCTCTATAAACTGGTATGGGACGATTTCTGCTCCCAGTACCTGGAAATGGTAAAGCCGCCTTTTGGGGAAGCCATTTCCATGAGCACCTACCAGGCCACCGTGGAACGTTTTACTTCGCTGATGGCCTTGTGGCACCCCTATATGCCCTTTATAACGGAAGAGATCTACCATCAACTCCTGGGCGACAAAGTTGAACTTCCCTTAATTGTAAGTCCTTATCCATCGAAAAAAGGAATCGTAGCTCCTCTCAGCGACCGTTTTCTTGAAATCATTACCCAGGTTCGTAGTTTCCGCAATCAGAAAGGGATTTCTCCAAAACAGGCTCTGGATATTGGTATTCTTTGTTCGGATTCCCGCAGCCGTAAGGAATATGAACTGGCTTTGGGACTCATGCGCAAACTGGCGAATATCGGGGAAATCCGTTTTGTTACGGAAAAGGCAGGACAGGCGAATTCCTTCCTGATCGGCACCGATGAATTGTTCATTTTGATGGAAGAAGAAGTGGACGTTGAGGCCGAAACTGAACGTATCGAAAAGGAACTCCACTACCTCAAAGGTTTTTTGCAGGCTGTTGACAGCAAATTGGCGAATGAAAAGTTTGTAGCCAACGCCAAGGCCGACCTGGTAGAAAAAGAAAGACAAAAAAAGGCAGATGCTGAGCAAAAAATTCGTTCCTTAGAAGATCGATTAAGTTCCCTGGTATGATAAAATATTCCCTGCTTTTCGTTTGGCTGGTAGTGAGCCAGGCATCACTTTTCGCTCAGGAACACCAGAAACAACTTGGTCTTGGTGGCCAGGTGTATTATTCTTCCGTGTATTGGATGCAAAGTGAAGCCCCTGTCGATTCACTGAATACGATGGATAAAGGACTGGCAGGGATCAATCCGCAGGTCTGGTTTATCCGGGAATGGAAACGCTACAGTGTGCTTCAGGTTGGATTGCACTATTCGACCACAGGTTTTCAACGAAGGGCGGAGGATATTCAGTCGGGTGTTGTGTACCATCCTGATATCCCTAAAAGAACGGATAATCTGCAAGGCGACCCAAGGCATATCGACTTTATTTACCGGGCGCATTATATCGGTCTGCCTGTTTTTTGGAATCGGGAGATCATTGCTTTACGCAAAACCATCAGCCTGCATTATTTCTTTACGCCGGGGATCAGTTTTGGCTTTCTGGTATACGATAAAACCATTGCCAGAACCAGGGGCTTTGGCTATGATGGTAAAAACCGATTTGCGGTAAACAACATCTACGATGGGAACCCCATTTCCATACAACTGCATTTAGGAGGAAGGGTGGAATATATGGTTGACGCCAGATACAGAACCCATATTCAGCCCGTAATTTCACTCCCCATCACCTCGGTTTTCAGGGGAGGTGACAAGGCTTATGTACCTTATGTCGGCGTGAATGTCGTGGTAAGCCGTATTTTGGGTAAGGAAATCATTCCGGATTAAACCGCCATTATCGCTAGTATTTTAACCGAATTGTGACACAGATTTGACCGTACTGTGACCGAACTTTCCGGGTAATCTGTTGAATTTTGTAGGGACTATCCATGATATGAAATCCCTGACAGAAAACGAAATTTCTTATAAAATCCGAGGCGCGATTTTCACAATTTATAACCGTCTAGGTCCAGGTTTGTTGGAATCTGTGTACGAATCAACACTTTGTTATGAACTTGAAAAACTTGGTCTCCGTGTTAAGATGCAGGTTGGACTTCCGCTCATCTATGATAGTATTCATATGAAGACCGCCTATCGAATAGATCTTTTGGTTGAAGGTAAAGTTATTATTGAAATCAAATCGGTTGAAAGACTCTTGGAGGTTCATCATAAGCAGCTGGTAACCTATTTGAGACTATCAGGCTTGAAACTTGGGCTGCTGGTTAATTTTAATTCCGCTGAGATTGACAAATCCATTTTCAGGAAGGTGAACGATCTCTAGATCCCTGATTCCTTCAGATTAGCGCAGATTGGTACGCAGATTTAAGGAGATTAAAACGAATTTAATCTCCTTCGATCAGCGGGTCAATCACCTTAGATCTGCGGGAAATCACGTTCCGCCAGACTATTTAAACCACCACATTCACGATCCGCCCCTTAACAAAAACGAACTTTTTCAGCGTTTTACCTTCCAGCCATTTTTGAACGATCTCATTAGCCAAAACCAGCTTTTCAGCGTCTTCCTGGCTCATATCGAGGGGCATTTCAATTTGGGTACGGGTTTTCCCATTGATGGATATGGGGTAACTAAAGCTGTTTTCCACCAAAAAGGAAGCATCTAAGGCCGGGAACTGTTGTTGGGTTACTGAAAATCCATTTCCGATGCGCACCCATAACTCCTCAGCCACATGCGGGGCAAAAGGAGAAAGGAGAATAAGCATGGGTTCGAGGATCTCCCGCTTGTGGCATTTGAATCCGGATAATTCATTAACAGCGATCATAAAGGTGGAAACCGAGGTATTGAAAGAAAAACCTTCGATATCTTCTTTTACCTTTTTAATGGTCTTATGAAGGACTTTTAATTCGTCTTTGGTAGCAGGATCGTTATTGACCAGCGTTTCGTTGTTCTCACCTATATACAGTTTCCAGAGTTTGCCCAGAAAACGATAAACCCCTTCGATACCATTGGTATTCCACGGTTTGGCCATTTCCAACGGGCCGAGGAACATTTCGTACATCCGAAGCGTGTCGGCGCCGTATTTGGCAATGATCTCGTCCGGACTTACCACATTCCATTTGGACTTCGACATTTTTTCGACTTCGGGTTTAGTGGTAAATTTTAATGCCCTGTCAATTTTATTGCCTGAATAATCATAGGTCTCTCCATCAATAATGACTCCTCCATCGCAAATAAAAGCATAGGATTTACCAGTCTCTACCAAAGAACTGCTGAGATACTCCCTGATATTCAAAACGCTATTGCTCGTATTTTGGATCATAACATGACCAGAAGCAGTTCCCAAAGCGGTTTCCTTTTCGCGGTCTCTGATGCAGTCATGACTTATAAAGACTCTGGCGACACGTTTAGCCAATTTGATTGGACTTTGTAATCCTCCATGTTCGTTTGCCAGGGACACTTCAATTTTGTCCTTATCTAAGCGATAATGAATAAACTCCGAAACCCCCTGAATCATCCCCTGATTAATCAATTTCTTAAAAGGTTCGTCCTCTTTTACGTACCCCAGATCATACAAAAACTTCATCCAGAAGCGGGCATAGAGGAGGTGTCCCGTAGCGTGCTCAGAACCACCGATATAGAGGTCTACATTTTTCCAGTAATCGAGGGCTTCTTTGCTGGCAAATTCCCCAACATTTTTGGGATCCATATACCTTAAAAAATACCAGCTACTGCCTGCCCAGCCGGGCATGGTCGTGGTTTCGTATTTCCATCCTTTGGCACGGGCAAGGGGTGGATCTCCATCTTCGGTAGGGAGAAATTTATCGATCTCAGGCAGTACAAGAGGCAGTTCCTTTTCTTCCAAAGCATAGGGGAGTCCATCGGAATAAGCCACCGGGATCGGCTCTCCCCAATAGCGCTGGCGGCCGAAGATGGCGTCGCGAAGGCGGTAATTGGTTTTGCCTTGTCCAAGGCCTTTTTCTTCCAGCTTGGTTATGCATTTTTTAATGGCAGCCTTAACATCCAGTCCATCCAGAAAGTCAGAATTAATGATAGTACCTTCTTTGGCATCATAGGAAGCTTCCTGTATGTCTAAATCTTCTTTTCCCTGAACCACCTGAATGATGGGCAGTTTAAAATGTTTGGCGAAGGCATGGTCGCGGCTATCGTGACCGGGAACAGCCATGACGGCACCGGTTCCATAGCCTGCAAGAACATAATCGCCCACCCAGATCGGGATGCGCTGGCCACTAAAGGGGTGCAGGGCATAGGCGCCGGTAAACTCTCCGGATATATTTTTCACATCGGCCATACGCTCCCTTTCGGTGCGGTTTTTTGCCTTGTTGATGTATTCGTTGATGACACTACGATGAGCGGCCGGGGTAATATCGGCAACCAGGGAATGCTCTGGAGCCAGGGTCAAAAAGCTTACGCCGAACAGGGTGTCAGGGCGAGTGGTAAACACTTCGATGCTTTGATCACTGCCTTCTATGGCAAAATGAATGGAAGAACCTTCCGACTTCCCGATCCAGTTGCGTTGGGAGTCTTTGATGGAAGTGCTCCAGTCTATACGATCCAGTCCCTCAAGCAAACGTTCGGAGTATGCTGTAATGCGCAGGCTCCATTGCTTCATTTTTTTTCGTTCCACGGGATATCCACCCCGTTCACTCACACCTTCTTTTACCTCTTCATTGGCGAGCACCGTGCCCAAAGCAGGGCACCAGTTAACATAGGTTTCGCTCAGGTAAGCCAGCCGGAAATTGAGCAGGAACTCATTTTTCTGTGATCCGGTGAAGTTTTGCCATTCATCCTCGGAAAAGGCCGGGATATCTACCTCAAAACCACCTGTAAGCGCCTGATCATCATTCCCTAAAAAGCCCCTCTTTTCTAGTTGGGCAACAAGGGTGTCGATCGGTTCCGCTTTATTGCTCACCGGATTATACCAGGAATTAAAAAGTTTCAGGAAGATCCACTGGGTCCATTTATAATAGTCGGGTTCGCAGGTGCGCACTTCGCGGTCCCAGTCGAAACTGAAACCGATCTTATCCAGTTGTTCCCGGTAGCGGGCAATATTTTCGCGGGTGGTGATAGCGGGGTGTTGTCCGGTTTGGATGGCATATTGTTCGGCAGGCAAACCAAAAGCGTCATAACCCATGGGGTGCAATACATTAAATCCCTGCAGGCGTTTAAAGCGGGCATAGATATCGGAAGCTATATATCCCAGCGGGTGGCCAACATGTAATCCTGCTCCCGAAGGGTAAGGGAACATGTCGAGCACATAAAATTTTTCTTTACTGCTGTCGTTCGAAGCTGCATTTACTTTTTTCGCCGCCCATTCGTCTTGCCATCGTTTTTCAAAAGTTGCCGGATCGTAGTTTGCCATGGTATTCAAATTCTGGCTGCGAATTTAAGCAAAGCAGTCCATGATGGCGAATGTGCAAATAATGGCTATTTTCGCAAGCGAGAGTCCATAAAAATTGTGAACAATACCCGGCGCCGACATCCTTCTTCATTAGCATCTATCCTGAGTATCGCCTCTGTTTTGGTGATGCTTGGCCTGTTTTTATCGGTTTTATTGTTCGGTCAAAAACTCGAAAACCGACTTCGTGAGCATGTTTCCCTCGTTGTACTTTTCCATCTGGATACCGAAGAAAGTGTCATTTTAGGCATGAAGGCGGAGCTTGAAGCCCGGCCAGATATCAAAGAAGTTATTTATTATTCGAGTGAAGCCGGACTGGAGGAGATGACCCGCGACCTGAATCAGGACATTCTCAATACCCTGGAATACAATCCGATACCGGCAACTTTGGAGCTGCATTTTAAATCAGATTTTGCCAATCAGGTGAATCTGGCCAAAATGAAGGTTGAGTTGGCGCAGAATAAACGTATTCGGGAAGTGAGTTATCAGAGCGGCATTTTGGAACAGATCGAAGCCAATGCCACCAAGGTTTTGGCAGGTATTGGAGCACTGGCAATTTTATTTTCTATCATTGCCGTGACCCTGATCAACGGAACCATACGCCTGGAACTTTATTCCCAGCGCTTCATTATCCGAAGCATGCAATTGGTTGGCGCAAAGCCCTGGTTTATCCTGCGTCCGTTTATGGCAACGGCTATGCGTATGGCACTTTGGGCATTGGTGATCGCCTTTCTGGTATTGAGTGGCATCGCCTATATCGTTTCAGCATTTATACCCGATGCAGTTTCCATGATCAATTTGGAAGAGATCGGACTGGTATCGGGAATAATTATCGTTTCCGGCATTTTATTAACCGTGATTTGCAGTTATTTTGCAACACGGAAGTACTTACGACTAAAACTAGAGGAACTTTTCTAATGAGTAAAAATACCCCACAACAGCCTTCGAAAAAAGATACTAAAGGTGGATCGACCCTGTTATTCGGTCGTGAAAACTACCTGTTAATGGCGGCCAGCGTTTTGTTTATTGTCGTTGGCTTCACATTAATGAGCGGTAGCGAAGATATCTTCTCCCCAACGAAAATAACCGTTGCGCCCATTCTCGTATTACTTGGGTTTGTGATCGGCGTCTTTGCCATTTTTTATAAGAAAAAATAAGGCATGAGTATTCTTGAAGTCATTGTCCTCGCCATTATCGAGGGGCTGACTGAATTCCTTCCGGTATCCTCTACCGGGCACATGATCCTTGCCTCGAGTGTGATGGGGATCGCTGAAAATGATTTTGTAAAGCTCTTTACCATAGCCATCCAGTTTGGAGCTATTTTGTCGGTTGTGGTGCTTTATTACAAGCGGTTTTTTCAATCTTTCGAATTTTATATCCGCCTGTTGATCGCATTTATTCCTGCGGCAGTCATTGGATTTTTGTTGAATGATTATATCGATGCCATGCTCGAAAGCGCATTGGTTGTGGCGATATCTCTGGTATTAGGGGGTGTTGTGCTGCTTTTTGTTGACAAATGGTTTAAAGCGGTTCCGGATGGTCAGCCGGGCAGAAAACAAGCCCTGGGCATTGGATTTTTTCAGGTAATTGCCATGATCCCCGGAGTATCGCGTTCTGCTGCAACCATTATTGGTGGAATGGCTCAGGGCTTGAACAAAAAGAGTGCTGCCGAATTTTCTTTCTTTTTGGCGGTTCCCACCATGTTGGCGGCTACGGTGTATAAGATGTACAAATTCCATGGAGAGATTGGCTTTAAAGAGGAACATCTTTTTCCCCTTCTTATTGGCAATGTGGTAGCTTTTATTGTGGCCATGCTCGCCATTAAAGGATTTATCAACTACCTTACACGAAGTGGCTTTCGTATTTTCGGCTGGTACCGTATCCTTCTGGGAGGACTCATCCTGATCTTGCTGGCTTTGGGTTATGACCTTTCTGTTGTATGAGTTTTAACGATTTTTCCGAAGGTGAACTGCTGCTGATCGATAAGCCGAAAGATTGGACTTCCTTTGATGTGGTTGCGAAAGTGCGCAATGCCATCAAAATAAAAAAAGTGGGTCATGCCGGCACCCTTGATCCTATGGCCACAGGTTTATTGATCCTGTGTACGGGAAAATGGACCAAACGTATCGACTCGTTTATGGCTGAGGAAAAGGAATACGAAGGAACCATCCGTTTTGGAGCCACCACCCCCAGTTACGATGCCGAATCGGAGATCGATGCCCGCTTTCCGGTTGACGGACTTGATGAAAATGAGTTGCGGGAAAAAGCAACCTTATTCGTGGGAAAAATTCAACAGTATCCTCCTGCCTATTCCGCTATCAAGATCAAAGGCCAAAGGGCTTATACCCTTGCCCGGAAAGGGGAGGAGGTAAAAATGGAACCCAGGGAGGTGGAGATCACCCGCTTTGATCTTACCCGGATCGCTTTTCCGGAGGTTGATTTTCGGGTGGTATGCAGCAAAGGAACGTATATTCGCAGTTTGGCACATGACCTTGGAAAAGCCATGCAAAATGGAGCCCATCTCAGCCGCCTGGTTCGCACACGCATCGGTGATTTTCACCTCAAAGATGCATGGAATCTGGAGCGTCTGATAGAAGCCATCCGTGCCCATAAAATGGATACATGAAGGTTTATCATAGTCTCGAAGAATTTTTACCCCTTAAACATGCCGTGGTTACCCAGGGTACCTTCGATGGTGTTCACCTCGGTCATCAGAAGATACTCACCCAGCTTAAAGCCATTGCGGAACTTGAAGGCGGAGAAACCGTACTGCTCACTTTTTTTCCTCATCCGCGTATGGTACTGCAGCCTGATGACAATAGCCTGAAATTGCTCGAAACCATCGATGAAAAAATCAGCCATTTGGAAGCAATTGGCATTGATCACCTGCTTATTTTACCCTTTACGAAGGAGTTTAGTCGCCTGAGTGCGGAAGAGTTTGTACGTGATATCCTGATAGCCGGAATCGGAACCAAAGTGCTGGTGGTGGGATATGATCATCGTTTTGGGAAAAACAGGGAAGGCTCTTTTCAGGAGTTGCAGGAGCTGGCAACTGTTTATGATTTTCGGGTCGAAGAAATTACGGCGGAGGATATCAATGCTGTAACGATCAGTTCTACCAAGATCCGGCATGCTTTGCTCGCAGGCGATCTGTCTATGGCAAATTTATACCTGGGTTATCCATACAGGGTACAAGGCACGGTGGTACATGGCCATAAACGAGGAAAGGGACTGGGTTTCCCAACCGCCAATATTCAGTTGGGTGCTGCTTATAAGCTGATTCCCGGCGATGGCGTTTATGCGGTGGTGGTGATCATCCGGGGAAAAAAATTCAAAGGCATGGCCAATATTGGTTCTCAACCTACTTTTTCGGAGCGCGATCATGCGTTTGAAGTACATATTTTTGATTTTACACAAGAGATTTATTCTGAGGCAATTGAGGTGATTTTTCACCAGCGTTTACGGGATGAGTTACGTTTTGATTCTGTTGATGCGCTTCGTTCTCAGCTGGAAAAGGATAAATTTGCGGCACTCGACGCCTTGTCGGGCATCTGATCCGTTTACTTAAATTGCTACATTGAAGAAGTTCTTTCTTACAGGATTGACAGTATTGCTTTGCCAAACCGGCTTTGCCCAGATTGAAACAGAAGATGAATACGACGAAGAAGTCGAGGTAAATGACTCTCTTGTGGTTGACAGCGTGGCCAGCGAAGACCTTCAGGCTGATCTGTACCTTGAAGACTTTCTGCATGCGATAGGCTATTATTTTGATACGGCCAATGTGCCGGCTATGGATTCGTACACGGGCTGGGACATGAAAAAGATCCATCCCTATGAACAACGTATTGATTCGATAGCCGATAGTACTTTACTCATTTTAACAGAAGGGGACGATTGTTTTTTCCATCCTCCAACCCGAAGCAATCAAACCACGAGTGGATTTGGAATACGCCGTTGGGGCAGGAGGTACAAATTCCATTATGGTGAGGACCTGAAGCTCGCTGTTGGTGACCCGGTGTATTCGATCTTTGATGGCGTGGTGCGCATCGCCCAGTACAGCAGTTCATATGGATATGTGGTGGTGGTGAGGCATTATAATGGCCTGGAAACGATCTATGCGCATTTCAGCAAATTGTTGGTGGTTCCGGGTATGAGTATCCGGGCCGGTGAACCCGTCGGACTGGGTGGGAGTACAGGCAGGTCGACCGGGCCACATTTGCATTTTGAAGTCAGGTATAAAGGGGTAGCATTTAATCCGGATAAGATCATCGACTTTTCAAGCAATACCCTGAAAACAGATTCATTGTATATCGATATGAACCTGTTTGATCACATCAAGGAGGTTAAAAAGATCAATGCCGCCAAATACCATAAAGTAAGGTCGGGCGAAACCCTGGGACATATCGCTAGAAAATACGGCACCAGTGTCAAAGCCATTCAACGGCTCAATGGCATGCGGGGTACCACTATTCGGGCCGGGAAGACGATCCGGGTTCGTTGATTTTTCGGCGGTAGAATACAAATCCGCCCTCCTGACCGAGAAATTCAAGATTCGGGTGGGCGATCAGGTTCTCATCTATCGGATATTTTGCAATAAAATAGGCGGGTTTGTCGATGTCGCCATGCAATAACCAGGCTTTAAACTGTTGGTTCGGGATCTCTCTTGATGCAGTGCCCGCATATAAATGGCGTGTGGAATCGGAAAAATGCTTGAATGATGCGGTGTCTCCTATGGGCATTGTTTTCCCGTAATAATACTGCGCGTAACTTTTATAGCCCAGGGTTTCGATATAGGCTTCTTCTGCCTGAACTTTTTCGATAAAGGCAATTGCCGGCCCCTGCGTAAACAACTCAATACGCGGCACCACCAGTACCAAAAATACCTGCAAGGCCAGTAGGGTGCCTCCAAAGAGCATAGGGAAGCCCTTTTCAAGTTCTCTCATCCATAACCAGCGCACACTGAATAACAATGTAATGAACATGATCGCAGCCGGCAGGTAAGTGAACCAGGGGAAGATAATATCCTGCCTCAAATTGGCCAGGGCAAAAGGGTCATCGATAGTAGCGAGCAGGGAGGGTTTCAGGGAAGTACCCATAAGCAGGGGGATCAGGAAAAAAGCAGCAAAAATCAGGGTGCCAACGGTGCCTACAAGAAAGGCATTTGACCTTCGGTATTGTATGCGTTTGATCCGGGAGCTTTCCATAACCAGGGCGGCCAGGAAGGTAAGAGGCAGGTAACATAAGGAGGAATAGTGGATGATCTTGGTTTTTACCATTGAAAAGAGGATCAAAACCACCCAAAAAAGCACGGCCATCCAGAGCCGGAAATTTTTTTCTTTCTGTGTCCAGGTGAGGTTTTCGCCAAATGCGCGCAGGGCAATGATGGAAGCAGGAAAGGCACCCACCAGCAATACCAGCGGGTGATAATACCAGGGTTGACCATGGCTGGCCACCGACTGAGAGGCTAGTTCTTTCTGGTAACGGATGAACTCTTCAAAAAACCAGAATCCATGACGGAGAAATTCAACGCCATACCAGGCAAAAGAAATCAGAAGTGTGCTCAGGCTGAAAAGAAGCACATCTTTCCAATCAAAGAAAAAATGAAAGGAGCGTAGGATCAATACGACTAAAATACACAAGCCCACCACGATCACAGCCACCGGACCTTTTGTGAGGAGTGCCAGTCCGAGGAAGATCCCTCCGAAAAAGTAAAGCCATTTTCTCGGCTTCGGGTCGAGCAGGGCTGCTTTTGCCACCATGACGATGCTTAAAAAGATAAAGAGGTTAAAAAAGGGATCGATGATGCCGCTTTTAAAATAAAGTTGCGGGGTCATGGATCCGGCATAAGCCAATACCCAGTACATCGCCACTTTTTCAGAATAATGGTCTTTGCCAAGGCGATAAATAGTCAACAGGGTAAGCACCCCGCAAAGGGCGTTTGGGAAACGGGCGGCAAATTCATTCACCCCGAAAATTTTCATAGATAACGCCTGCATCCAGATAAACAATGGCGGCTTTTCCCAAAAGGGCATAAAATTGATCTGCACCTGAAAATATTCACCACTCAGAAGCATTTCCCGGGCCGACTCTGCAAAATTGATCTCATCCCAGTCGAAAAGGTGCACGGCTCCCAAAAATGGAAGGTAAAGAGCGAGTGCCGCAGCGGTCAGAATAAAATAGGGTTTTAAACTTTGGATCATCCCAACGAAATTAGGGGCTTTTGCATGTTAACGGAGCCAAACCAGCGATTCCCGAGAAAATAAGCGATCAGTCCGATGCAACACCCGATAAAACTCCCTGCCACCACATCAGCCAAAAAATGTTGGGCCAGGTACATGCGCGACAGGCCTACCAACACAGCCAGGCTTAAAAACACATAGCCGTAGGTCTTTTTTGTACTGAATAAGGCCAACATGGAAAAAACACAAAAGGCAGCACTACTGTGTCCCGAAGGCATAGAATGGCGCATATGCCTGTCGAGGTATTCAATTTGCCTGAGCACGGTCTCGGCATCAAACAGGGTTGCCGGCCGACCTGCATCGCTTCCCAGGGTGTTTTTTAAAAGTTGACTGATCAATCCGGTAAGGATCAGTCCCATCCCAAGACTGAAGGCCTGCTTTTTATTGATGAAAAGCAGCAACAACGCTACGGCAGTCCCAAACAGGCCGTCGCCCACATGGGTGTAAAAAACAAAAAACCAGTCGAGCAGCGGAGTACCGTCTTTCTGGAGCAATAACACAAGGGCTCCTTTTTCCGAATTCAGAAGAAAAGCCGAACTTAGGAGGACCAGAATAAGATAAGGTCCGTAGAACCACATGTTTTGCCGAAGTGTCGCTTTTATCACAAGTGTTTGTTATTTGATGCAAAAATATATATTTGCTCAGAAGGCATCCCCATCCGGTGAATTATTGCAAATTGCCAGGCTTTTTTATCGGGGAATGTTAAGTTTAAGGGCTAAATACGTTTTCAATGTCCAAAAGAGTCAAGTTTAGTATAGAAATAGAAGTCAAATCTTCTCCAAATATTCTTTATACCTACCTCAGCAGTCCTTCGGGATTGGCAGAGTGGTTTTGCGATGACGTGGATGTACATTCCGGTAACTATATTTTTAAGTGGGACGGTTCTGAGCAGGAAGCTGAAGTTGTGAAGACGATAAACAATAAGCTGGTGCGCTTTCGTTGGGTAGATTCTCCTGAGGATGAGTATTTTGAGATGGAAGTTCGGGTTGATGACCTGACCTCGGATGTGGCATTGGTCATAACCGATTTTTGTGATGCGGGCGATGAGCGGAGCAGTGAACAATTATGGGAATCTCAGGTCCAGCAGTTGAAAATGGCCATAGGTTCCTGATATTTGTTCCGGAATGAAAAAGTATATTCTTTGTGCCCTCCTTCTTTTTTCCGGAATTTCCGCTAGTCGGGCCAGCCTGAATACCCTGATCCAAAAGCCGGCTGACTGGACTGTAATAAAACGGGACTTTGGTCCTTTGCTCCAGATCGACTCCATTCCACAAGACCAATTATTTGATTACCTCCATTTTTTGGAGGAAAACAGGGGCTCCGATTCTTCCTACACCAGAAAGATCGATATGGCGGGTGTTTATCTGCTGCTTTCCGATCCTGCCACAGCCCGTGACCTTCTTATTGAAATTGAATCGAAATTTCCTGGCGATTATCATGTAGCTGCTCATTTAGGAACAGCATACGAGCTTCTGGGCAAGCTTGATTCGGCTTTGTTTTGGACGAAAAAGGCAGTAAATATTGATCCGGATGCCCGGCAGGGTTCCGGATGGATCCATATCATGATCCTGAATTACCGGATCGCCAAAGAAAAAAACCCTCAATACCTTTCGGGCAGCAGTGCCCTTATGCTCGATTTTGGCACGACAGACCTGCCTTCTAATCCATACAACCTGAATATTGAAAAGGTCAGGAACGAATTGGCTTATCAGCTTCGTGAACGTTTAAGTTATATCCGTCCACCGGATACCCTGATGGGCATGTTGCTCTTTGATTTTGCCAATCTGGTAGCTCTTTCCGACCAGGCTCCCCAGGCCCTTTGGTATTATGAGGCCGCCCGGGATTTCGGTTTTGTATCGGAATTGCTTGATGCCCGTGTTGAACGTATTGAGGAGATCCTGGCAAAAGATCCGGAAGCCCATTTGAGCAAATTTGCCGGAGAAGAAGTAGATGCAAGCGGGGAGGGAATACAGGTTTATGTGCTGGCAGGGATCATTGCCCTCCTGGCCGTTGCCGGAGTTTGGTTATTGCTTCGAAAAGGAAGAAATAATCGGTAAGGTATTTGACAATAAGCCACTGTGTTGAAGCTGAAGAAGATCGATATTTTTATCATGCGTGCTTTTTTGCAGCCTTTTGCAGCCACCTTCTTTATTTCGGTGGTGGTGCTTCTGCTTCAGCATTTGTGGAAATACATCGATGACCTGGCAGGTAAAGGTCTGGAGTGGTATGTTATTGTTGAGTTTATGGTGTATTCTGCCGCAAACCTTATTCCTCTTGCACTTCCATTAGCCATATTATTGGCTTCCATCATGACTTTTGGGAACCTGGGTGAGAAGTTCGAGCTCACCAGCATGAAGGCGGCAGGGATATCGCTGCAAAGGGCCATTCGTCCCTTGTTTTTTCTGGCCCTTATGCTTTCTGGCTTCGCCCTTTGGTTTTCTCTTGAAGTGGTTCCGGTGGCCAACCTGAAATGGGGCGCTCTCTATTATGACCTGCTCCATCAAAAGCCTGCATTCGACCTGAAAGAAGGCGTGTTTTATAACGGTATCGAGGATTATAGCATTAAAATCGCCTCCAAAGACAAGACAGGGAGCCGCATTAACGATATTATAATTTACGACCATCGCGAAGGACGGGGAAACACGGCGGTTGTTCTGGCTGAATATGGCCTGATCACACAAAGTGAAGATCAGCGTTTTCTCATTTTTGAGCTGTATAACGGAAAGAGGTATGAAGAGATGGTGAACCAGCCCGACTATTTCCAGCGAAGCCAGTTCAGCATTACAAAATTTAGCAAGCAGCATATGGTTTTCGACTTATCGGATTTTAAACTTACCCGAAGTGAAGAAGGCCTTTTTAAAGATTTTTGGAAATACAGGAAGCTCCCAGAACTTGAACAGGGGATGGATTCCTTACGCGGGGAAATAAATTCCAGAGAAGCTGCAGCGAAAAAAAGTTATTTCCAGTTGTACCATTTTATGGATACTGTCCAGATCAGCCAGGCAGCATTTCCTGCATATTTACGCCTAGACAGCCTGACACGGGGTACCAAAAAGTCAACGGCCATTTCCCAGTCATTGAGTATTTCGCGGTCGGGACAAGGACAGATCGAATTTGCAAAAAATGATCTGATGCCGGTCAAGTACCTTTTGGCCAAGTATGAAATGGTGTGGTGGCAAAAGTTTACCCTGGCGGTTGCCTGTTTGGTGCTTTTTTTTATCGGTGCCCCTTTGGGAGCCATTGTGCGAAAGGGTGGTTTCGGATTACCTGCCGTTATTGCCATCATCTTTTTCCTCATCTTTTTTGTATTGAATATGATCGGTGAAAAGATGGTGCGCGAACTTGTTCTTCCTGCCCATATTGGTATGTGGCTCTCTACTTTTATTCTTACTCCCGTTGGGTTCTGGCTTACTTACAAATCAACCCGCGACTCAGCCCTGTTTAATATTGATGCGTATCTTCGGTTTTTCAGAAGGTTCCGTCCACAAGACGATAAGACAGAAAAAGCGTGAAAATCCTTTTTTTAAGTCATCGCATTCCCTGGCCGCTCAAAGATGGTGGAGCGCTGGCTATCCACAATAACCTCAAAGGTTTTATTGACGCTGCTTGCGAAGTGAAATTCCTATGTCTGAATCCGAAAAAAGACCAAACTTCGCTCGAAGATGTTCCCGACTATTTTACCAAAGCCCTGGCCGAAACCATTCCGATTGACACGGATCTTTCCCCCTTTCAGGCATTTATCAATCTTTTCAGCTCGGATTCCTATCATGTAAGTCGCTTCTACCACCCGGGATTTGAGAGCCGACTCATAGCATTGTTGAGCACGACCAAATTTGATGTGGTGCATATGGAAGGTGCTTTTATTGGCCAGTATGCGGCGGTAATTCGTGAGCATAGTAATGCATGCCTGGTGTTGCGCGAACATAATGTCGAATACCGGATCTGGGAATCGATGGCAAAGCTCACAGCCAATCCCCTTAAGGCCTGGTATCTGCGTTTACTTGCCTCCCGGTTAAAAGAATACGAGACTGCACTCTGGCGGCAGGTAGATTTGATCGCAGCCATCAGTCCTGCAGATCTTCAGGTTTTTAAACAGGTTAATCCCGATTCATTTTTGGGAGGAGTAGGATTTGACCTCGGACCCTATTTGTCAGTGAATAAGGAAGCGTCGCCCAAAACCTTATTTCATCTGGGTTCGATGGATTGGTTGCCGAATAAGGAAGCTGTGATGTGGTTACTCAATTCGATATGGCCACAGATCTATCAAAAATTTCCGGAATGGAAACTTATACTGGCAGGAAAAAAGATGCCGGAAGACTGGTTGCGTGATAGTAAAAATCTTAAAGTAGAGGGAGAGGTTGAATCAGCTATTGCTTTTATGTCGGGGTATTCCGTTATGCTGGTTCCCCTTCAAAGCGGAAGCGGGATACGCATAAAAACAATTGAAGCCATGGCTCTGGGGAAGGCGGTTATCACAACTTCCGTTGGCCTGCTCGGACTGGATCTGGAACCGGAAAAGGAAGTGCTGCTTGCCAATACCCCTCAGGAATTTGTGACGGTCATTGCCAGGCTGGAAGCCGATCCCGAACTTGCGGGCAAGATAGGGCAGGCTGCCCGCGAGAAGGTGCAAAGCCTCTATACGAATGAAAAACATATCGCCCGACTCATTGAAAAATACCGAAATTGCGGGTCCTGATGGTGGTAGAATTCCTCTTCTGGCTGGCTTTGTTTTTGGTGTTCCATACCTATGTGGTTTATCCGGAATGGATGCTGCGTCGTGCCAAAGCTTACCGCAGGGAAGAGGATGATCCTGAAGAATGGCCACAGGTGGATCTGCTTCTGGCTGCCTACAATGAAGAAGCGGTTATCGACAAAAAGATCAGGACCTGCCTCGAATGTGATTATCCTGCTGATAAGTTGCGTTTGATGATCGGGTCGGACCGAAGCACGGACAGAACCGATGAAATTGTTCGGGCCTGGGCAGAAAATGACCCGCGTATTCAGCTACGACGATTTGATACACGCACAGGGAAGCCTGAAATCATCAATACCCTGGTAGAAAGTAGTGATGCGGATATTCTGGTATTAAGTGATGCCGATACCTATTTTGAGCCGGGAATGATCAAGGCTTTGGTTCGGTGTTTTAATCGGGATAATGTTGGCGGGGTGCAGGCCAAGTTTATATCTGAAGCCGACCCTGCTAAGGATGTAGCCAGTCAGGAGTTGGGGTATAACGACCGGGAGCTGAAGATCAAGCAGGGGCAAAGTAGTTCAGGCGCTGTGATCGGCGCCTATGGAGCATGTTATGCCTTGAGAAGGCGGCTCTATGTTCCTGTTCCAAAAGGATTTCTGGTGGATGATTTTTTCATCTTTATGAAAGTTCTGGAGCAAGGTTATAAAACGGTTTATTCGGCTGATGCAGTATGCAAGCTGGAGGTTTCGGGAGAGAGTAAAACCGAGTTCAAAAGAAAGGCGCGTATCGGCTTGGGCAATTACCAGAACTTCTTTGCCCTCAGGGCTTTTTGGAATCCTTATTCCAGTGTGGCAGCAGGCTATTATTGGTCCCATAAAGTGCTTCGCTGGTTTACCCCGTTTTTTCTTGTTTTTCTGTTTTTTGTGAATGGATATCTGGCTTTTTTTTCACCCTTCTATCAGCAGGTTTTTATATTTCAACTGGCCTTGTATGCCCTTTGGCTGCTCGATTCCGTACTCAAGATTTTCGGTATTCATATCAAACCCTTACGCTACCTAAGCCATTTTTTCCGAATGAATCTGGCGCTGTTGGTCGGTTTCTTTCGCTACCTCAAAGGGGGAAGCAAAGGGACCTGGTAAAAAAGCTAGGAATAAATAACAAAAACTGTTATTTTTGGGTATCGATTTTTCTGGATCTTAAAAAAAGGAGGAAGGCAATGAATGTTTCATTAAATGCACATTTTAATAAGTTTATTGAAAATTTGGTTGATTCGGGACAATACAATTCGGCAAGCGAAGTGATCCGCGAAGCACTTAGGTTATTAGAACTTAAGAAGTCCAGCGAGAAGGAAGATATAGCTTATTTGAGAAGAGAGATTCAAAAGGGAATAGATTCAGGCACGAGTGTCTGGGATAAGGAAGAGTTTTTGAGCCGGGCACGCGAACGTGCCGAAACCTATAAAAAGGCATGATCAAATTAGACATATCCGAAGAAGCGAATGAGGATATGTTTGACATTTGGTACTTTATTGCCATTGAAAATGCCAACCCTAACAATGCTGATAAATTTATAGAAGAGTTCGATGAGATCTTCTATATAATTGCCAGGAATCCTTTAATAGGAGCTGCACGTGACGAAATCGTTAAGGGAATTCGTCAGGTTGTGTTTCGAGGCTACTTGATTTTTTATTTTCCATCAAAAAAGGGTATTGAGATCATACGCATACTTAATGGTGCGAAGGATATTTTGAAGGAAATGAAAAAATAGAGAAAGGAAGCCAAAAACAGCCTAAAATCAGGCTGATTGTGCCGGCGCATTAATGGTTAAGGTATTAGGAAGAAAAGTTACTTCCCCGGTAGCAATGTCCTGCACACCTCCAACTATTCCGATCTGTCCGGTTTCAATCATCTCCTTCAGTATCGGGCTGCGTTCCTGAATGGCTTTCACCGTTCTTTTTACATTGATCACAGTAACCTTTTCTACAAACTCCTCATTAGCAGAATTGCGATTTTCTGTTACAGTTAGTTCATTGTCAACAGCAGGACGAATTTTGTCGAGCAGGCTTGTGAGGTTTCCCATTTCTACATGGTCGCAGGCTCCTTTGATGGCGCCACAGCTTGTATGTCCCAATACGACAATGATCTTGGAACCGGCTACTTTACAACCAAATTCCATACTTCCCAGGATGTCCTCATTTAAGATATTCCCGGCGATACGTACGCTGAAAATATCGCCCAGTCCCTGGTCGAAAATAAGTTCGGCTGATGTCCGGCTGTCGATACAACTAAGGATGACAGCAAATGGGTGTTGGCCATCCGAAGTTTCGTTGGCCTGTTGCAACAGATTGCGGTTTATTTTCAGGTTATTGATAAAGCGTTTATTTCCTTCGGTCAATAATTCAAGTGCCTTGGCAGGCGTAATGGCCGCTTGCATTTCTTTGGTGAGCGTTTTCATGCTATGTGTTCGTTAAAGTTGATTTTGGATACATGGATATTTTTTGATTGCGACTTGCTTTCGAAATCATCGATCAGCTCAATAACATCATAAGCGATGGCTTTGGATTGGGCGTAATCAATGATCACTTTGGAGTTCGGGGGAATGCTGTCGAACAGTTCCCGCATGCTGGCTTTATTAAAAAAGGATACCTCCTGAGCCAGCTCAATCAGGTAGACAGTGTGATCATCTTCAAGCGAGGTAACAGTTTTGAGATGGTAGGAATTTTTATAGCTATGTCGGAGTGTAAAGAAAATACCAAAGATGATCCCGATGATGATCCCCGCTAAAAGATCGGTCAATAAGATCCCGACCACCGTTGCCGTAAAGGGCATAAACTGTTCCCAGCCCAATTTGTACATCTGTTTGAACAAAGCAGGTTTTGCCAGCTTATAGCCGACCATAAACAGGATAGCCGCCAAACTCGAGAGAGGTATTTTATTCAGGAATTCAGCAATGGTTATGGCACTGATAAGCAGGAATATTCCATGTAAAATGGTGGACATCTTTGACTTTCCACCAAAGGCAATATTTGCCGAACTGCGAACAATAACCTGGGTAATGGGTAGTCCTCCGATCAATCNNGTGAAATCATATTGCCCAGTCCCTGTGCCTTTAATTCCCTGTTCGTAGGGGTGATCCGTTTAGCCGGGTCAAGTTTATCGGTAGCTTCAACGCAAAGAAGGGTTTCCAGACTCGCTACAATGGCCATGATGATGGCAACTTTCCATACTTCAAAATTGCCCAGGGCCGTCCAATCCGGAAAACTGAATTGACTGAAAAAGTCGGAGATGGAAACAGGTACCGGGATATTAACGACTTGCGATTGCGACAAACTAAAATCCAGTATACCTTCAGTGAAGGCGTAGTTCATGAGAATTCCTGCAATCACCACCACAATTGGGCCCTGAAGCAATTGGAAAAATTTGCTTTTTTTCATCAGGACCACATCCCAAAGAATTAAGATGGCCATGGACACCAGAGTAATGAGTACAGCTCCCGGATTAATAAAGTCAAGGGCTTTCCAGATTTCGCTGATGCTGTTTTCTCCGTCAACCTGGATGAAGGCCATGTCGCCTGCCGGGTCTTTATCCCAGCCCAGTGCATGGGGTATTTGTTTGATGATGATTAAAAGCCCGATTCCGGTAAGCATACCTTTTATTACCGAATTGGGGAAGAAGTAGCTGATAAAGCCCGCTTTAGCATAACCGAGAATAAGTTGCAGTGCACCTGCCAGAACAACGGCAGTTAAAAAAACTTCCCAGGACCCCAGGCTAGCAATTGCACTTAAAACGATAACTGCCAGTCCGGCTGCCGGTCCGCTCACACCCACCGAGGAGCCACTTGCCGCCCCCACCACGATACCACCGATAATACCGGCGATGATTCCTGAAAAAAGGGGTGCACCCGAAGCCAGGGCGATGCCAAGACAAAGCGGCAGGGCAACAAAAAACACGACAATGCTGGCGGGTAGATCACTTTTTAATTCCTTGAAAAGATGTTTCATGACAGGTGATTCCTTTGGCTACAAAAATAGGATAAATATTTAAAATGATAGTAAAGCTATCGTAAATAATTGTAAAATATTTTTTTGTATATTTGCACACGCTTGTATGGGTGCTATACTTGCAGGAATAAATTGGTTAAACACATAACAAGGATGAAAGTTCAGTTACGCGTGAATATGAATGAGGCGCTGTTCCTTCGTAACCCCGAAGAAACGGATCTGGGAAAAAAGATCATCAAATACAGTATCCTGCTTATCCATAAAAACGGATTTGAGTCCTTTACCTTTAAAAAACTTGCCGAGGAAAGTGGAACGACTGAGGCAAGCATTTATCGATATTTTGAAAACAAACACCGCTTACTCATTTATCTGGTAACCTGGTATTGGTCCTGGCTCGAATACCAAATCAGTTTTCAAACCAACAACATGGCCGACCCCGTAAAGCGTTTAAGGAAGGTGATCAAACTGCTGACTACAACCGTGGAAGATGATGACAGCACGAGTTATGTGAATGAAAGCCTGCTGCACCAGATCGTTATTTCTGAAGGGTCAAAATCTTTTCTGACCAAACATGTGGGCGAGGATAATAAGCTTCATTTTTTTAAACCGTATAAGGATCTATGTGCGGTTATAGGCAACATGATACTGGCTTGTAACCCGGATTATAAATATCCCAAATCATTGGCATCAACCATCGTAGAAATGGCCCATTTTCAGAATTTTTTTATGCATAACCTTCCATCGCTGACCGATTTTGGGCTTAAAAAGGAAGAAGCTGAGATTGTAGATTTCCTCAATGATCTGGTATTTACCAGTCTGAACAAAAGTTAAATAAATTTATGGGCGCTTCCATTGGCATATTTCACAAGGGCCAGCATTACCGGAACTTCCACTAAAACACCAACAACGGTTGTGAGGGTGGCCCCCGAATCAAATCCAAAAAGCATGATGGCTACAGCCACGGCAAGTTCAAAAAAGTTACTGGCTCCAATCAGGGCAGCCGGGGCAGCAATGCGGTGGGCCAATTTCCATTTATACGCCCATCCATAAGCAATAAAGAATATCAGGAAAGTTTGTAGGATTAGCGGAATAGCCAATAAAAGAATGGTTATAGGATTTTTGAGGATTATTTCTCCCTGAAACGAAAAGATGATGATCAGGGTGAGCAGGAGTCCCACGATGGTTGTGCTTTTAAACCGGGGAATAAAAGTATGTTCAAAGTAGGGCAGTCCTTTTCTGTAAACCAGCAGCTTTCTGGTAATTACGGACATTGCCAGCGGTATCACTACAAAAAGTACTACGGAAAGCAATAAGGTCTTCCATGGAATAAGAATACCGCCTATTCCCAGCAGAAGGCTGACTATGGGAACAAAGGCGATCAGGATAACAAGGTCGTTCAGCGCAACCTGCACAAGGGTATATGCCGGGTCGCCTTTAGTGAGGTGGCTCCATACAAATACCATCGCCGTGCAGGGTGCAGCTCCCAGTAATACAGCTCCGGCCAGGTATTCTGATGCCAATTCCGTTGGCATGAATGCTTTATAAAGCACAAAGAAAAACAGCCAGGCAATTCCGAACATGGTAAATGGCTTAATCAGCCAATTGACACTCAGGGTGATCATTAGTCCATTAGGCATTTTGACTGCGTTAAGCACGGATCCGAAGTCTATTTTAAGCATCATCGGAAAGATCATTACCCAAATCAAAACAGCAATAGGAAGGGAGACATTGGCGTACTCCCATCGGTTTAAGAGCTCAGGCACCTGCGGCAGGTATTTGCCTACAGCTATTCCTGCACCTATACACAAGGCTACCCATACACTCAGGTAGCGATCGAAAAAGGAGATTCCCTGAACCTTATTCATTGGTGCAAGTTTAAAGAATTCGGTGGGAAGCAATGTTAATTTAGTATAAACGAACAGTCGTTCTTCTTTTCTCCCGGCACATGGAGCGTGGTGCTTAAAATAGAAAAGAGGTCAATTCCGGGGATTCCTCAGGACGCCCTTTCAGGGCTTGGTTTCTTGCGGGTGGTTTAGAATCCCCGGGATACTCCCGGGGTAAGAAGATGTCCTTTCTGGACTAGAATTTTGTTGCGAAAATATTCGTTCAGGAGGACAAGCACCTAGTCCTGAAAGGACGTCTTCTAACCCATGACGCCAGTCATGGGTTAGAAGCTATCCAGGTGAGAATTTAGCCCCCGCAGGGAGCGGGTGTGAATGGATGGAACGCTCTATTCCGGCTTGCACGCGCTTTCGTCGTACTCACACGTAGAAGGATCGCATTCCTCTTCGCAACAGTCCTCATCGCTGATTTCGCAGCAGCTTTCGTCTGACTTTTCGCTGGTTCCTGCATTGGCAAAAACAAAGAAACTTCCGGCAGTAAAGGCCAGTGCTGTAATGGTGATAAGAAGGTGTTTTTTCATTTTTTATACATCTATAAAAAGGAAGACGCTGGTAATAAAAAATGATGCACTGCCTTTAATCAAAATTAACAGCAGGAACTTTTTTTAAGGGTCGGTCCGGTGCTACCGCAACCGCAGCCTAACTCTCCATCCGCCTTTTTCTCTTCATCGAGCAGGCAGCAGGCATCGGCATTTGAAGTCGGTGCTCCTCCGCAACAACCTGCTTCAGGCTCCGAATTTCGGGCCTCCACATGGTTCATGGTAATTTTTTGAAGGGGGGCAATTGATGATCTTTCCATTTTTTTAGTCTTTAAGTAAGTGAATTGTTTTCACCCAAAAAGACGCAATAAAAAAAGAATGATGCACTCTGGTCTTCCCTACTAAAAATTATACCTTACCCCTAAACCACCCTGTGTCCAGAAGAAAAATGGTTCGTCGATAACTTCCATAAAAAGGGTCACATCGGCAAATACAGAAAATGGCGCGGTTTTAAAGCGGTATTCGAGGCCAAGGACCCCGTCAACTCCAAGGTCAATATCCGAAACCCTTTCTCCACGCGCAATATACCATTCGGGATCTCCGTCTAATTTATACCGGTAGTCGAAATCGTAGGTTTGGTAACGGAATTGTCCCCCAAGCCCATAATACCAATGCAAACCTTCCGTACTTTCATGTCCTATTTTGCTCAGCGGATTATTGAACAGGTAATGCACCTGTATGCCAATAGGTTGGCTCGAGCGGTATCCGATATATTGAAATTCTTTGTAACCGAATTTTTGGTTGCCGTACCAGTGATTAAAGCGATCATTATACCAATACTTTGGTCCCCACACATGAGTACGCCCTATACTCAGTTCAAGGGCATTTTTGTTGAAGTATTTTTTAACCGTGATCCCGGAAGGGTCTCCGAGTCGGATACCAACTCCCCAGGTGTCCTGTGCGTGTAAAACATTGCCGGCAGCCAATAAGACAATTCCGAGCAAAAAAGCTTTTAAGTGGTTCATAACAAATAGTTTAGGATTAAATTTTAAGGTTCCCCGCCTATTCTATGCATTTAATCTGGCTGAACAGCTTGAAAACCAGCATGCAAGATAGGTAAAAAAATTGAGAAAATGCATACTTTGTGCTGTCAGGAATGGGATTATTGAACCTGGCGCATCCTGTCTTGTCCTGTTATTACGATGTTCTCTGATACGGAGTCATTTTTCTTACCTTTGCGTCATCTTATTATGAGCAGAGAATTTCAACTAGATAGCATCGAATCAGCCATTGAGGATATCCGCAATGGAAAGATGATCATCGTGGTCGATGATGAGGACCGGGAGAATGAGGGTGATTTCCTGGCCGCTGCCGAATGTGTCACTCCTGAAATGATCAATTTTATGGCCCGCGAAGGCCGCGGATTGATCTGTGTGCCGCTCACCGAAGAGCGCTGCACCGAACTCGACCTTAATCCCATGGTAGGGCACAATACCGCCACCTATGAAACGGCCTTTACCGTTTCTGTGGATCTCCTCAGCCAGGGAGTAACTACCGGGATCTCTGCCAGCGACCGCTCAAAAACCGTTCAGGCCCTGGCAAATTCCGAAACACTGCCAAACGAACTGGGTAAACCCGGACATATCTTTCCATTAAAAGCGAGAACCGGAGGGGTACTTCGTCGCGCCGGTCATACCGAAGCAGCCATCGATTTTGCCCGTTTGGCAGGATTTAAACCTGCTGGCTGTATCGTTGAAATCCTCAATGAAGACGGCACCATGGCGCGGCTTCCCGACCTGGTGAAAGTGGCCGAAAAATTCAACCTGAAACTGGTTACCATCAAAGACCTGATCGAATACCGCCTGCAGAACGAAACCCTTATTCAGCGCGAGATTTCGGTGCAAATGCCGACCGCCTGGGGCGATTTTGACCTGGTAGCCTACAAACAGCTCGATAACGAAATGGAGCATCTGGCCCTGATCAAAGGAAGCTGGGAACCTGAAGAACCTGTTTTGGTCCGCGTTCACTCTTCTTGTGTGACGGGAGATATATTTGGCTCCTGCCGCTGCGATTGCGGGGAACAACTCCATGCTGCCATGCATATGGTGCAGGAAGAAGGAAAAGGAGTCATACTCTATATTAACCAGGAAGGCCGTGGTATCGGATTGTTGAACAAATTAAAAGCCTATAAACTGCAGGAACAGGGTTATGATACGGTAGAAGCCAACGAAAAACTGGGCTTTAAAATGGACCAGCGCGAATATGGAATAGGCGCTCAGATATTGCGGGATCTCGGTGTCAGTAAAATGCGCCTGATCACGAATAACCCGTCCAAACGTGCCGGTTTAATTGGGTACGGCTTGGAGATCGTTGAAAATGTTCCCATTCGGGTAAAACCGAATAAACATAACGCCAAATATTTGGAAACGAAAATGGCAAAGATGGGACATGAGTTGGGGTAATAATATTGAAAGTAGCTATACTCGGTACCGGAGCCTTAGGCTGTTATTTTGCAGCTCACTTACATCCCGTTAGTGAGCTTCACCTCTTTGGGCATTGGGAAGACCAAAAAGCGGCCATCAAAAAGGAAGGCTTGCGCTATATTTCGTCTGAAGGGAAGGAAAAACGTATACCCATTCGCGTTTCGGAATTGCAGGAGTTTCCCCATTATTTTGATCTGGTCCTCGTTCTCGTAAAAAGTTTTCAAACCCGGCAGGCTGCTGAGGAGGCGGTTTTTATTCTTGATCAGGCCGGGGAAAATTCACGGGTATTGAGTTTGCAGAATGGACTCGGCAATGCAGAGATTCTGGAAGCATTGCTCGGAAAAGCTTGTGTATTAAGTGGTTCAACCAATCAAGCCGCTCAGGTTCCCGAGCCAGGATTGGTAGAAAATACGGGTGAGGGATTGACCCTCTTGCCGGAACAAACGCCCCAGGCCATCCTTGATCTTTTCAGGCAGGCCGGAATCCCCCTGAGTATAGAAAAAGACATGAGCCGCATATTGTGGAGCAAGCTGGCCATTAATGCCGCCATCAATCCTCTCACTGCCCTGTTGCGGGTCAATAACGGCGAATTGAACAGTTCTCCGCTCACCCAATCCCTCATGAAACGATTAGCCCAGGAGGTGAAAGCTGTGGCCGCTGCCTTAAAGATCCCACTGATTTACAAAGATCCGGGCGAAGAGGCCATCTACGTAGCAGAAAAAACGGCCCGTAACCGCTCCAGCATGTTGCGCGATATCGAACTCGGCCGACAAACCGAAATAGCCGCCATTTGCGGTTCTGTTATCGAAACGGGAGAAAAGCTAGGGATCAAAACACCACTCAACCGAAGCATTTACCGGATGGTTAAAGCAGCGGAGGGGGGAATGAGGTATTCGTTGCAAGATCTGGCGAAATTGGTCTGATTGATTTATGATTTATGATTTGTGATNNCGCTCCCTCGCTCAGGCCGCAGGCCCGCTCCCTCGCTCCCGAAAATCTCATTCAACCACAAACCTCGGAATATCCGCCGGCAGCCGGGTGAGTAACTCATAATTCAGCATATCACTAAACTCACTGAAGGAGGAAATACTGATCTCAAGATCATCTTGTTTTCCAATAAGAACCACCTCGTCTCCTTTATGTACCTCTTCGATACTGCTAATATCCACCGTGATCATATTCATGTTTACCGTTCCGATCACCGGTACCCGTTTTCCATGGATCAAAACCCAGCCCGAATTGCTCAAAGAACGGCTAAAGCCCTGGCTGTAACCGATGGGAATGGTGGCTATGGTACAGTCTGAATTGGCGAGGTAGGAGGTTCCATACCCGATAAATTCTCCTTTTTTCACCTCTTTGGTATCCATAACCGTAGTTTTCCAGCTAATTAGCCTTTGCAGAGGGCTTTTTGTTGCATGTTTCATGGTCATGTACTCGATCAAAACTTCGTTTGTCGGGAAAAATCCATATTGGATAATGCCCAAACGTACCAGATCGAAGTGGGTTTTGGGATAGCGTATGGCAGCGGCCGAACAGGCCATATGACGCTGGGCAGGATGGAATCCACCCAGGATAATTTTTTTTAGTACTTTATCAAAATTTTTCTGCTGTTGTCGGATGCGGTAGTAATTGGCAATACTTTCTGCCCCTGCAAGGTGGGTGCAAATTCCCTGAAAATGAAGGGTGTCCTGATGTTGTTCCAAAAAATGAAGTGCTGTTGTCAATTCCTTCGCAGAAAAGCCCGTGCGGTTCATGCCAGTTTCGGCCTCGAGGTGAACATATGCTTTCATTTTCAATTTTTCCGCAATCTGCTGCGCCTGCATGAGCCTGTCCATCTCAAAAACATAAAATTCGATCCCGTTTTCAATAGCCCATTCCAGTTCCGGTCCATCTACATAGCCCATGATCATTATGGTGCTGTCTTTTTGCCTGGCATGGAATACCTGTTGGGCCTCATTGGCGCTGAATACCGAAAAATGATCCACCCCATACGATTCGGCAAGGGGCACAAAACATTCAATCCCATGTCCATAGGCATTTCCTTTTACCACACTCGAAATTTGCACTCCTTGTTTCAGGTATTTTTTCAGGAAATTGAGGTTATGCGCAAAAGCTGATTTGCTAATTTCAATATACGAACATTGAAAAGCCGGTTTCATGACAGGATATCTTTACAGAGTTGGTGGAAAAGCGCGACTCCGGTATCCAGGAGTTCGTCAGGAAAATCGTAATCGGGATTATGCAGGGCAGGGCAGGTCTCCCCTGATCCGATCCCAAACATGGCGCCGGGGAAATGCTGGGTGAACAAACCGAAATCTTCCCCCCATTTAAAAGGATAAGCCCTTTTATGGATGCTGAGACCGAGTTGTTCCGCTGCTCCGTAAACAGCACCCACTGCTTCGGGATTATTTTCGATGGCATTAAAAGAATGGGTCCATTCATGGGTGATATACAATCCATATTTGGCAGAAGCATCTTCGGCCAGGCGTAAAACCTCCTCACTCAACTTTTCCATATTTTCCTGCGACCAGCAACGTAAAGTGAGGCGCAATTCGCCGTAACCGGCAGAAATGCCATAGGCGATCTCCCCCATTTCCATTTGAACGGGGGTGATCAGGGTAAAGTCGTCACGCTCAGGTTGGTTGTTCGACAATTTTCCACAACCCTGCAGGATATGGGCAATGGACAAAGCGGGATTCAGTCCATGTTCCGGTTCAGCCGCGTGGGCTGTTTTTCCAAAAAAGTGAAAAATAACACTGGTAACGGCCGCCGAAAAGGATCCCTCCCGGTAAACAACCTGATGCAATGGATATCCGGGGAGATTATGAAAGGCAAAAACAAAATCCGGCTTAAAGTGGGCAAAATGCGGGTCGGCCAACATGGCTTTGGCACCCCGTCCGTCTTCTTCGGCGGGTTGAAAGAGAAGCAGAACAGATCCTTTTTCAGGCCTTTTTTCATGCAGTTGTTGAGCCAGTCCGAGTAAAATTGTTGTATGCCCATCATGCCCGCATTTATGGGAAACGCCATGTACTTTAGATGCATAGGCAAATGAATTGACCTCCTGGATCGGAAGGGCGTCAAGTTCCGCGCGAAAAAGGAGGCAGGGTCCGGGTTTCCCGCTGTCGAAGGTGGCTACGATGCCCGTTCCGCCCAGGCCACTGACCACGGCATTTGGGGAACAGGAAGCCAAAAAAGCAAGCACCCGCTCTGCAGTTTTGTGTTCTTCACCCGAAACCCCCGGGTTGGCGTGAAGTTCTTTACGGAATGCCTGTAATGCGCTGTATTGTGAAGTTGTTAAAATATGCATAGCCTGAGATATAGTCCTTTCAATTCCCTGCTGAACCTGAAGTATACCATTAATTGAAGGAAATTCCCAGAAAAAGGGGGTTTTTATCCTCCGCATCCCCCACAACCTCCACATCCACTGCAGCCGCTGCACGAGCTACATCCCGAACAACCACCTCCACCGCCACATGAACCATTACCTGACGTAGTACTGCGGGTGGATGCATCGTATCCCGAATTGAAGGTTTTTGAATAGTAATTGAAATCAATAACCTGAAAAGTAGGACTACCATTATCACTAATTTCATTGTGATGATCAGAGGCCCTTTCCAATACAGAATCGATCAACTCCGCAAATTTTGGATCTACCTCATACAAGAGAAATATATTGCCGATTATGGGTGCGATACGCTCGGCAATTTCTGATCTCCTGCGATAGTCGTTTAACTCAGCCAATAATTTCCCTAAAACTACCAATTCTTCACGGAGCCTTTGTTGCTGCCTGACGCCATGTTCATTTAAGCGGATGCGACCAAGAAGACGGTTCCAAAAAGTTGTTTTCAGGTATTTCGAAAAAATTAAATTGTCCTGAATTGTCCGACGCATATAAGTATAGCCATCCCCCGCGTTTTGCACGACAATTTTTACATAGGTGCGGAGAAAAAAGGTTGTTTCAGGATTCTTTCGAAAGGGTTCAATGAACAGCTTTTCGTGAATTTGAGCTTGATATTGATGGAAATTTTTCCCCGCGGCCAAATAAGCATTTTTCCGAATCGGATCTTTTGGGTTAGCTTGGCTATTTCGGGTTTCAATTTGAAATACGCTTTTCATTACCAGATCAATGAGTGTAAGTTTGAGAAAATCGCGCATGGTTAGAGATGATTCTTCCAAAAGCACCAAACACTCAGCTGGAGTCAGGTTTTTTAGCTGTTCCATTTCCATTTTTTCAATTTTGGTAGTAGCCAATAGCGATGACGGTTAACCCGGGTAAAGTTTATTTCCTCGAAACGGCTAGTGCTGTCAGGCCAGATATCTACAGGAGCATCGTTTCCAAATTCGAGTCTATAAAGGAGTAGCGTTTTTTCATACCAGTCGTTAAACTTCTCTTTTTCTGAATCGCCTCCTTTTGTGGGTCCATGATGGATTTTTCGACCCAATGTTTTTTCACAGAAGTCGTCCCAGTATGAATGGGTATAAAGGAGATGGAGGTGCCAAACCTGGTCCACCGGATCCGAAGGAGTGAGGGGATGGCTGGCAATCATCATTAGGTAGATAAAGCGTTTGTATTCCTCCAAACAACGAAGTGCAAAATGATGTTCCCAAGCATTTTCTTTGGCCAGCCGGTCTGAAAACGTATAGGAACTGGATTCATCATCCAATTCAAATTGGCGAATTTTTTTCCAGAGTATGGAATTTTCAGGAGTCAAATCGAACTTATTGGTATCTGGAAAGCAAAGGAAAATCAAAGGGAGTCCAATAACAAGCAGGTAAACCTGATTCTCTGAGTCCGTCGTTTATCCAGGTATTGCAGGTTTTTGTAAAGGAATAACTTCCCTTAGCCCTGTAAAAGCTGTCGCCATACCCGTAAGAATGACCGTTAATCAGCATTTTTTTTCCCTCGTCATTTAACTGAAAGCTGTTTTTCAGGTAGGCTTTAAGCGCTTTTAGTTCTTTTACATTCACGTGAATTATTGCCCATTCCTTCTGATGCTTCTTATAAGGACTCAGATGAATCAATGAGCTGCCATCCAAAAATAACGCATTTACTGCGGTACTCACTTTCAGATCGCCCCAGGTGGGGGTATGGAGATAGAAATTTTCATCGCCCCAGCCAAAGGCCAGGAAACTGTCTGATGCCTGGAAATTGAGATCTGCCAACAATACCGGATCGATCTCGGAAACGGGCAGGATCAGATCCAGATGTACCCCGTTGGTCCCAAGGAAAATGGTTTTTTCACCACTGGAATTGACATGATTGACCGGGATATAGGATAGAAATAAAGCGATTAGTAGGTAAGAGATTGGAATCGCCAATAGCCCGAGAAAGCTGAATAGCAGAATTTTTACAATCTTTTTTGGCTGCATCGGTTTTTTAGTCATTCGCGCAATTTAAATCGAATGGGTAAGTGTATCGTACCTGGTATTTTAGCTCCAAAAATATTTTCACCAGGAATCCATAAAGGCATACTCCGGACGAGTTCAATCGCAGCGCTATCCAATTTTTCACCATTGGGTATTGATTTGACAACTTCCGGATCTACTATTCTGCCTAATGTATCATTTGAAAATTTTATTATAACCCTTCCTTGAATCTCCCTATCAGGATAATTAAGGTTTTTCTGAATAAAAGCTTTTAAACTATCCACACCACCAGGAAATTGAAGCATTTTATAAAGGATTTGTGGATCTTTTTCAATGATTTCGATTTCTCCCACAATTCCAATTTCCAGAGGCGGAATCTTTTTACTTATTGACTTAGGGTTATCAGGGTCCACGCATTTTTTTTCTGTTTCGATAGTCTGTGGGGTCTCAACTCGCTGTGTGTCGATTAAATCTAATTGTGATACCGAATCTGAAGGACGAATTTCACTGTTCGTTTCAACCTCAACCTTATCCTGAGTACATGGGCTGCAGGAACTCAAGAGCATAGCAGCCAATGAGAACCTATAAAGAAGCTTGTTATTTGAGGCAGGTTTTCCGGATAATTCAATTTGTATTTCGGGCATCCAAATAGATTGAACTTGGGTATTGATTCTTCCACAAACCCTTTGGCTCGTATGACTCTTAAGATAGTCGACAATTTCCAGAGCCGGTATTTGAGTGAAATCAATCACGTGCAACTGGCACTTGGAGCAAAAACGTTTGTTTTCATCCCCGGTCATTGTAGACCAGTTTTCTTTACAGGGAGTTTTTATATGGATGGAGATCTGTTCCATATTGCATAACAGTTTCTCCATCTAAACGTCAGGTCAGGTTTTCAGGTTGTGTTGCAAGCTCATTATTTATTTTTTGTATTCCCCATCATCCGGCTTTTTCCTCTTGCCCCTCCTCCTGATGATGACGATGGCGACCACAATACCAACGATCACCCAAAAATATAATCCCAGACTTGGTGTAATGAGTTCCATATGTGAAATGAATACCAAATTAGGTGTTTATCCTCTTGTGTCGTCCTGAAAAAAGTTGACA
>DQHT01000127.1 GCA_003531115.1 Bacteroidota bacterium
CGGTCCCTGAGCCGGCAAACGAATATTTAGCCTTTGGAATAACCCCACGCCGGGTCGAAGGGCCGGAAGGGGCTAGCTCCTACTATGTTCACTTCGACGAGCTCAGTGAACGGCGGGCGCAGCACTGAAAACTTTTATCCGCCGAAGCTCTCCTAAAAACAATAGGACGAAATCATTTTCAGTGAGCGAAGGCGGAGAACACTTTTTCCAATTAGCAAAAGTAGGAATACCTTACTTCTTTAAACCAGACCTTAAAGAATTACCTATCACCACCACATCCGAAAAAGCCATGGAAAAGGCCGCCCAAATCGGACTTAACATCCCGAAAGCTGCTACTGGAATAGCCACCACATTATAGGCCAGGGCCCAAAAGAGGTTCTGTTTGATCGTGAGGTAGGTTTTCCTTCCAAGGCTTATCGCTTCTTCAACTTTGGAGATCTGTCCGGAGAGCAGGATGACCTCAGCTGATTCTTTGGCAATATCCGTGGCCGTTCCCAGGGAAATACCCACATCAGCCAGACTCAGGGCCGGGGCATCATTAATTCCATCCCCAACCATGGCTGTTACCTGCTCAGCACTCAAGCGGCGGATATGATCCAATTTTTGCTCGGGTAACTGCGAAGCGAAATAGGTGGTGATCCCCGTCCTCTCCGCCACATAGCGGCATTTTTTTTCGTTGTCGCCACTGAGCATCACGGTCTTAATGCCCATGGCGTGGAGCTTGGCGATGGTTTCGCGGCTGCCTTCTTTGACACGGTCTTCGATGTCGAAGCCTGCGACGATGCGGCCGCAATAACTTAGAAGGATATCCTTGTCTGGGGGGGCAGGGTTATAGGTTTCGGGTTTCGGGTTCTGGGTATTATGTACTGGGCCCTCCGCTCCCTCGCCCGCCGTAGCTGCTGCAGCATCAAAATCCTTAGCACCATTTCCACGCAGCGAAGGAGGGCTAAACCAATCTTTCGACCCTAGCCTGAACTCATTCCCCCCCTGATCCACGGCAATAAGCCCTTTGCCTTTAACCTCCTCAAAAGTTTTATAATCAAACGGCATCATAAACCAATCCGGATTCCCTTTTACGATGGCCTGGGCAATAGGGTGGGAGGATTTCTTCTCCATATGCAGCACAATTNNCGGTGGTCAGGGTGCCGGTTTTGTCGAATACCACGGTTTTAACCTTGGCCAACTTTTCTATCGTGTCACCTCCTTTTATCAATACTCCGGCTTTGGCGCCTTTGCCCACTCCAACCATTACTGCAGTTGGGGTGGCGAGTCCCATGGCGCAAGGACAAGATATAACCAATACAGCGACCGACGCCATAATGGACGATTGCACACTTACATCAAAGACCAAATAAGAGAGCACAAAAGTGAGAAGGGAAATCCCTACCACCACGGGCACAAACACGGCCGAAACCTGGTCGCCCAATTTTTGGATGGCGGGTTTTTTGGATTGGGCATCTTTTACCAGTTCGATGATACGTGCCAGGGTGGAATTTCTTCCGGCTTTTTTAACGGTATACTGGATCGAACCGGATCGAACAAGGCTCCCGGAAACCAAAACAGAACCGGCTTCTTTAAATACCGGCACACTTTCTCCGGTGATCAACGATTCATCTACCTCAGCATCTCCGCTCGCCACCACGCCATCGGCCACGATCTGGTCGCCGCTGTTGGCCTGAACCCGGTCTCCCAAAAGCAGGTGCTCGGGGTCCACTTCTTCGATCACCTCCTCACGGTTCGGGTTGGTCTTGAGTAGTTTTGCCTTTTGCTTGCTCATGGCCACGAGTTGGCGAAGGCTCCGGGTTGTTTTTTGAACGGATTTTTCTTCTATCCAATTCCCCAACAACACCAGGGTAATAATGGTGGCCCCTGTTTCATAAAAGAGGTATTGATGAACCTGGTGGGTACCAAAAAAGAGGATCGTACCCGCGAGGCTGTATAAAAATGCTGCACTCGACCCGATAAAGATGAGCACATCCATATTCGCAGACCCGGCATTGACCGATGACCAGGCACTTTTTCCAAAATAACGCACCCCGATCACCATCACCGGCAAACTCAATACGAGCTGGAAAACGGGATCATGGAGAATGGGCACCATGGGCAAAAACATATGCAGCAGAAGGGGGAGTGTAAACAGGGCCGACAGGAAAAGCAGCTTTTCAAGTTTGCTGTATTTGGCGGGAGGGGCAGCCTTTTGTTTTTTCCCTATCACCTGGTAACCCAGTCCGGCAATGCCTTTGCTGATATCCTCCAACGACTTGTTGGCTGAATTCCGAAAGCGAACTTCTTTGGTTGCGAAGTTTACGTTGATGTCTTCCCCGCCTTCTTTCTCCAGGTATTTTTCAACAGTACGCGCACAGGTGGTGCAGGTCATGCCTTCAACTTCCAATTCCGTTAATTCTGTCATGATGCGAAATCTAAAGCAAATTTCGTGCTTTATAAATTATTTCTAAAAATGAAGCATTACCCTTTGGAAAAACAATTTAGTAAAGCTTACCTTTGTGCTTCCTTTAAAAACGGTGGTCGTAGCTCAATTGGTTAGAGCATCAGATTGTGGTTCTGAAGGTCGTGGGTTCGACTCCCATCGATCACCCTGAATAGTCCGGTCAAAACGATCCGGACTTTTTTTTTATGCCAGAAGCAACACAACTACCCGCAAAACAGAACTATTCTCCGGCCTTCTGGAGGATGTGTTTCTGCAGTTTGTTGTTTTTTGCCAGCTTCAATATGATCATTCCCGAATTGCCTGACTACCTGCGCACCTTGGGAGGCGAAGAGTATGTGGGATTTATCATTTTCCTGTTTACCATTACTGCCTTGCTTGCCCGTCCATATAGTGGCAAATGGGCGGATTCAATCGGACGTGTTCCGGTGATGCTCATCGGTGCGGTTATCAGCGCCATTTGCGGGTTTATGTACCTTTTTGCCACAGGGATTTTCCTGTTCCTTTTCCTTCGTCTGGTTCATGGATTTTCTACAGGCTTCACACCTACAGGCAGCACGGCTTATGTGGCCGATATCGTTCCCTCCCATAAAAGGGGAGAAGCAATGGGGATCGTTAGTTTGTCGGGATCACTGGGCATGGCTATTGGTCCTGCATTTGGTAGCTGGATCGTTGGGGCATACGGCTTCGATGCCCTATTTATTGCATCTTCCCTAACAGGCTTTGTGGCAGCAGGTTGGATATTCGGGTTACGGGAAACCCTGAGTGAAAAAAAGCCCTTCGACCGTTCCATGTTACGGGTGCGCTTTGCCGAATTTTATGAACCCAAAGTGCTGGCCCCGGCGCTGGTGTTGTTCCTTTCCGTTTTTGCCTTCGGTGCCATGGTTACGCTGATCCCTGATCGTTGTGAAGAATTGGGACTGCAAAACAAAGGGGTGTTTTTTACCGTATTTACCGTAGCCTCTATTTTTGTTCGTTTTTCGGCCGGGAAAATTTCCGACCGTATTGGCCGTGAAAAAGTGCTTGTAGTGAGTACCACCCTCATTGCCCTGGCCATGGTTTTGCTGGCTCTTGCAGATAGTGTTCCTGCCCTTTTGGTAGGTTCGGTATTTTTCGGATTAGGGAATGGTATCAACTCCCCCACAGTCATGGCCTGGTCGATCGACCTGAGCGTGGAGAAATTTACAGGAAGGGCCATGGCTACGGTGTATATGGGTATGGAACTGGGCGNNCCTGCTCGGGGGTACTTTTTATGCCATGAACCACGATTACCTGATGCCCATTTTTATGGCCTGCGCCTTCTTATGCCTGGTAGCCCTCGCCTTTTTACTGGCCCGCATCAACAAAAAAGGGATCGCCTGAGTTGGACGACCCCCTTTTCGAGTTAAAAGGAGTGAAGATTATTAATTTTTATTGGTTGTTTTATTCCAAACTGATGACTCCCATGTGGGTGATCTGTCCTTCGCTTACGATCACCCCGTCAATGGTTTTCTGCTTATACTCCAGATTTCCATTTACCTGGGCCAGATAGTCGATCCTTACCTGATACGCTCCGGTATTTAAGCCGGTAAGTTTAAAGGCACCATTCGAAGAAAAAGTAGCGGAAGCTTCCATTTCTCCATTGTTCACGATCACCATTCCCTGTGTGCTTCCTTCAAGTTGTCCGTCAATACCGGTATCTAAATTTTTGACATAACGGATTACGGGTTTGATATAGTAGTTACCTGCATCTTCGATCACCGATTTAGCGGCGTCAAAGTCAAGAATCACTTCGGCATGTCCGCCTGCAGTCAACTGCTCATCAATTTCGATCTCAATGGTATTGCTTCCCTGCCAGGCCAGTACAAAGGTACCGGCAGACTGGGTGCCGAACATGCCCACTGATGCCATGGTGGTCAGGTATACCTCGTTTTTAAATTCGAGCCTGACTTTCGTATAAACACCGGCATCCAGCGTAGTGGAATGGGCGATCTTTTTATTTTGTCCGTTGTTCAATTCAAGCACGTTAAAGGCTTCTCCATTCGCGGCCAGTTCAACCCAGCCATTGCCTTCATGGTACACTTCAGCTTTTGAAACGGACAATAAAAGGGCATCGTAATTTGCCGGGGCATCCGTCATTTTAATATCCATGGAACTTTTCGGTTCCTGATCGTTTACTACCGGCTCTTTTTCACAAGCGCTGAACAGCAGAACTCCGCCTACCATCGCAGCTAATAACATCCTGGTTTTCATACAAAATAGGTTTTAGACTGTGAGAAAAAACAATCAGTGGATCCACCTTGCTAAGCATAATTCATGAAGGTTGCCAGAGGCCATATTTCTGTCTTTAATGCTTGTATATCAGTGGTTTTGAAATATTTTTATACTCGGGTCATCCATAAAACCACCTATCAAATTGGTAAAATAGCCTATCAGGATGGAAGGATTTAAGCCCTTTTCAAAGGACCTAAATATCAAAAGAACGTTTAGGATGAATTAACTTGGCTCCATGAAATTCATGTTAAGCCTCCTGCTGTTTTTTAGTTTCTTCTCCATACAGGCGCAGAATATTCTTTCTCCTCAGGGGCGATTATTCAGGCAGGAGTTATCGGCATTCATGGTCTCGGAAGAAGGACTTTCAAAAAGCATCAGTCCTGATTTTTCCGAAAAATATTCCTTATCCCGCATAGGCGAACACTACTATATCGGTGTGCTGCTCCTGATTGATGAAAATTTCGATGTTCAGGCTATGGAAAATTCGGGAATCATCAAAGGTGCGCAGATCGGACAGCTCCTAAGTGCCCGCGTTAAATTGACACAATTTGAGCTCCTGCTCACACTTCCAGGAATTGTTTATATCGAATGCGGAAACACTACAGAACCCGAGCTCGAACGGGCCCGCTACAGCCTGCGTGCTGACAGTGTTTATATGGGTTTAGGCGACTTAACAATGCCTTATACGGGCAAAGGGGTGGTGATCGCCATCATCGACTGGGGTTTTGATTATACCCATCCTATGTTTTATGATACGCTTGTGCAGAATTACCGCATCAGCCGGGCCTGGGACCAGAATAAAAACAGCGGACCGGCCCCTGTGGGATATGGTTTCGGGACCGAATATATCGGACAAACTGCCTTGCTCGCGGCACAGGAAGATACCGTCTATGTTTTTGGTCCCGGCTCGCATGGCACCCACGTAGCGGGGATCGCCGGCGGGGGTGGGGCGCAAACCCGTTACAGAGGCGTGGCACCTGAAGCTGAATTGATCTTTATCTCCTTAAAACGCGATGGACCCTCCTTTATCGATGCCATCAAATACGTGAACGATTACGCTGCCGCGGTGAACAAACCCTATGTGGTGAACATGAGCTTTGGCAATCATAGTGGTCCGCACGACGGGAGCACCCTGCACAATATGGCGCTGGACCTCCTTGCAGGAAAAGGTGCAGTATATGTGGCCTCTGCTGGAAATAATGGCGGGAATACCTTCCATATTCTCGAAGATTTTACCAATAAAGACACCCTGATCACCGAGGTGCCCAACGCCAACGGACTCAGCGGCTATTGGGGCGAGTCCGTTAATTTTTGGGCGGAAGAAAATGCCCCCTTTAGTATTCAGCTTGAGTTGGTTAATGCCCAAGACAGTTCTGTGTATCAATCTGCATGGTACGCTACTTCGGCGAATCTTTCTTTTTATGATACCGTTTACCAGGCAAATGGCGACACGCTGGTACTGCGGCTTGCTTCCGAGCAAACGAATTTGCTGAACAAAAAACCCAACCTGCTTTTTGAATCCCGCAAACTGGGCTCGCTGAGGCTGATCCTGCGGGTGGTGGGAAATGGAAAGACCCATATCTGGCATGTGGCCCAATTGAATAATCGGGTTACCAATTGGGGACAACCCCTCAAAAGTGGCTATCCGGGTGCCGTGGCCGGTAATGATGAATATGCGGTTGGTGGACCCTACGCCATTACCAAAGGAGTAATAACGGTTGCTTCACACCTCGCCGAGGCACGTTTGCCTAACGGGCAGGAAACCCTGGGAATGCTGAGTGCCTATTCCAGTCAGGGACCTACTGCCGATGAGCGGGTGAAACCCGATGTTTCCGGACCGGGAGAAAATGTGCTCTCTTCGGTGAACAGCTTTGACCCGAATCCGGGAATTATTGCGGAAACAGTTGATTTTAATGGGAAAACTTACTCATTTGTTCGCTATTCCGGAACCAGCATGTCGGGACCTTCCGTGGCGGGTGTTGTGGCCCTGATGCTCCAGGCCAATCCCGGGCTTTNNCTTTACGCCCAGGAAGTCAAGGAGATATTAATAGCCACAGCGCGCCTCGATATCAATACCGGACAAATTGGTCCCAACGGCGACCTCCACTGGGGTTGGGGCAAGGTCAATGCCTATGCGGCAGTGCGTATGGCCGAATTGAAAAGCGGGGGAGTGACGATCCGGGAAAAGACACCTTTTGCTTATTACCCGAACCCGGTACAAAACCGACAGCTCACCATCGAAACCGAACAGGGTGTGAAGGTTCGCATTCTCGACATGCAGGGCAAGGAGCTCCGCTGTGAAGACCTGAACCCCGGAAACAATATACTTGATCTGACCAGTCTTCCCGCAGGGGCATACCTGCTCGAATGGCAGGCGGGTAAAGTCGCAGGCTTCGAAAAGCTTATTCTTCCCTAGTATTTTTTCGCTTTTTAATTCGTGAAGCAGCATAGGCTAGTCCAGCAGCTGCAAGCCAACCCAGGCCTCCGTCAATGGGAACCGGATTGTTCGGATTATCGGGTTGCGCGATCAGGGGGATGATCAGCAGGATCAAAAAGCACAGGAATAGGATACGTTTGTTCATGGCAGATAGATAAGTTGACTAAAGTAGCTTCCTTCATAGCGGAAGCGGATAATATAAAGTCCTGTAGAATAGGGTAAAGGACCGAAACTACTGGCAGGATCATTCTCCAGGGCAGGATAGGTATGGAGCATTTTCCCATCCATTTGAAGCATTTCGACTGATTCAATTCCGGGGGCTTTTATATGGATAAAAGCATCGTTCACGAAAACTTCCGGTACACGAACAAGTTCGGTTTCAGGGGATCCCAATGCCTTTTTTTGGAGCAGGAACCGCTTGTTATGTTTGCCTTTTTCGAGTTCAAGCCTGACTTCCTGCCCTTGAATTACCGGATAGTTTTTGCCGGTTTTTCCATCGAATAAGAACCATTCGGAAGTTGGGGAGCCTGTTTCCGGGAAAGAGAAAGCATAGGTACCACCGGAAGGAATTTCTATAGACAGCGGGATCTTTTCTTCGCCCTGATAGCGCCAGATACTCCAGTTTTTGGTGTCCATTTCCATCCAAAGCTGGGGTGCATTTGCCGAACCGAATAATTTCGGAGCATGGGTAATTTCTAGAGTACTGTCACCGGGAAGGAAAATATCAATTCCATCACAATACCCGGCAATGCCGCTGAGCCGGATATTCAGGTGCCAGTCCAGCCAGGCCTTTTTGCCAAAATGGTTGACCTGTCCGGTATCGCGGTAGCTATTTCTCAACACAAAATCCTGGCTGAGTGCCTGGTTTACTTTTACCCAAAAGCCCTGAAAAGGAGGGATCAGGTCGCCCGCCGAGCCTGTTGCCCCGTTCCAGGGCCGGTAATTTCCGTCAGCCTCGCTCCATACAGCATAGTTCCCGTTCGCTCCGGAAGGCAAACTCACCTCGCTCCAACGCAGGGCAGAAGGGAAGGGGTTGCCCACCAAATGCCACCCTTCATTTTGGGCATTGCCGGCTGTAAACCCAAGCTGTCCAAAAGAAACTTCCGAAGTGTCATAAAGCCCGCAGAGTTCAATGACGCTACTGTCGGGATCAAAAAAATAGAGGTGAATGGCCTGTTGATGGAGATTAAAAGAGGCATTCGTCACCGCATTCCAGGTGGCGGTTGATTCCGACCAGGTGAAGGCATTGCGGTTGTCGCCCGAGCTGGCCGTATTTTGCAGATGGAGTTCGATTTGGGTACCGAGTTGACCAAGGGTTACTGTATCCAAAGGAGAAAACAAGCTACGCCAACCTGCTGCCTGTCCCGGGATCATGGTTTGCATGCAGAGGGCCCCATTAATTGTCCCCGCTCCACCCGGCAAAATCTGGGCTGCTGAATTTTCGCCTTGCAAAAGGTGAAGTGTAGTTGTACTGATCAAGGTTCCTTGTACAAGGCTTATGTGATCGTGGACATAAACCGTATCGATTAAGTTGACATAGCCAGAGTTACAGGAAAGGGTGAGCTGAGCCAGTCCGTTGCTTTGTTCCTGAATGGACGAAGTAAAGCGGAGGGTACTGCTGTCTCCATCGCCAAGGAAAGTTAGGCTTGAAGCGGGATTTCCGACCAGCTCTCCGGAACAAGACAAGGCCCCCTCAAAAACAAGGTCATACCCGGCCAATGCCAATTTTCCCTCCACTTCAAGTGCCATCAGGGTATCGTTGTCGCTTAGCCATATACTGTCCTGCTCCCGGATAGTTACCACCGGATTTAGTTCCGGGATGAGGGAAGCGCTGCGATAGAGGGTATCATAATAATTGTAATTCCAAATGCTGCTGTCATGGAAATTCCCACTGGAGGCGCTACGGAAATTTGCCATGGATCGGGTATTCCAGCCGGCTAGTTCCAATTCAAGATCGTCCAGGCGGAAATTGGCAATATTGATGGATGCCGTGCCCGAACCATCATAAAGATACAATTTAAAATAGGTCGAATCTGTGATGCTCAGAGCCGGGGTATTGGTCCCAACGGAGCTTTGGCTCCATTCCGAATTCGCGGATATGCTTCCCTGAAACAGATCGCCTGAAAAATCATCTGCAGAGGAACGAAGGCGCCAGGCCTGAGGTCCGGAGGAAGTGGACCGCGCCCCGAATGTTACACCCAAAACATGGAGTTGGCGGCCACTATCCGGAAGAAGATACCAGCCTATATAAGCGCTGTTCAATGAATCAAAGGCTCCTGTTGCCACGGCCAGGGCGGCATTATTTCCTCCGGAAGCACCAGAGTATGAGTCGGAAGCAACCGAAGAAGAAATAAACTGCGTGGTGCCGTAATTATTGCCCTGGACAAAGGAGCCGATCTCGAATTCCTCAGGCTCCATGGCCAGGGTATCGCTGTCACATTCCCAATTTGTTATGCTTTCCCCTGCATAATAACTGTTCCCCAGTAACCCAATTTCCAGGGTATCCGTATCGGAAGAGAAAAGGAGGAGGTCTTCGGTATACGTTCCCCGGCTTTCTGCCGCTTCCATCCTTACCCAGATTTCCTGAGTAAAATAGGCTGAATCCGGCAAGAGCAGCAAATCCTCGCTTTGGTTTTGAGTATCCGATGCTATGGAAAAAGGGGAAGAGCTTTGGATCAAAATGCTGTCTCCATTTTGAAAGGCATAGCTTTCCAGGGTGATGGACTGCCAGCTCGAGGCTGAATAATCGCTATAGGATAAAAAACTGAGCGAGGCCGTGGTGCACTGAATAAAAGGGGAAGAGACCTGTCCGGATAAAAGGATATCGTCGATACGCATACTCCCGCTGCTTTTTATCCAACGTAAGGCAAGGCCATTTTCAGAGGCGTTTTGGGGCAATGCAACAGGACCGATATAATACCACCCGGTTGAAGAGGCATCAGCTGGGAGGTTGGTGTTT
>DQHT01000155.1:0-222 GCA_003531115.1 Bacteroidota bacterium
TGGTAAAGAAGCCATAGAAGTGCTTTTAAAACGTATGGAAGACCATCGCGGTGAGTTTATCGTTATTGCAGCCGGCTATACCCAAAACATGGAACGTTTCCTCGAAAGCAATCCCGGATTGAAGTCGCGTTTCGACCGGGTATTCCAGTTTGAGGATTATACGGTTGAAGAAATGGTCGACATTGCCGAAGCCATGTTTGCGGAAAGCAATGTGCAGATTGA
>DQHT01000155.1:294-14493 GCA_003531115.1 Bacteroidota bacterium
ACGCAAGGGCGCAAAGGCGCGGAGATTTTGTGTTTGCTAATGCGTATTGCTTACGCGCGTTCCTTTGTCGCAAAGAGGAATAGTCTGTACGAATTGTCGTAAAAAGTGGCGGAGCAAAAAAACTTCATTGCGCCTTTGCGCCCATGCGTCGATACTTCGTGCGCCAGACTGGGCACTTAGGATATAAGACTCCAGTCAGTGCCTTTGTACGCTTTTCTGAGGTGTTCGGCCAGGTCCTGGTTTTCGGGTTTGCGCAGGTGGGGGTCGTCATCCAGGAGTTTTTCACAATAATTCCGGCTCACCTGGAGGATCTCCCCGTCTTTGGTGAGATCGGCCAGCTTCAGTGAGGTGAGTCCGCTTTGGCGCAGGCCGTCGATCTCGCCGGGACCGCGGAGTTTGAGGTCTAGATCGGCAATTTCGAAACCGTTGTTTGTTGCCACCATGGCCTCCAGGCGCATGCGGGCCTCCCTGGAGAGTTTGTGGCCGCTCATCAATACACAATAACTCTGCTCGCTGCCCCTGCCAACGCGCCCACGGAGCTGATGCAGCTGACTTAAACCGAATTTTTCGGCACTTTCGATCACCATCATGCTGGCGTTGGGCACATCCACACCTACCTCGATCACCGAAGTAGCAACCATAATTTGGGTTATGCCTTGTTTAAACCGTTGCATCTCTGCCTCCTTATCTTCTGAGCGCATACGACCATGAACGATGCTGACTTCGTATTTGGGTCGGGGAAATTCCCTCAGGATATGTTCATACCCATCCATCAGATTCTGGTAGTCCATCTTTTCTGATTCTTCGATAAGCGGATACACCACATAAACCTGCCTTCCCATGGCGATCTGCTCCTTCATAAAACCCAGAACACGGAGCCTGCCTGACTCAAAACGCATGGCAGTTTCAATGGGTTTGCGGCCCAGGGGCATTTCATCGATCACGGAAACATCTAGGTCGCCATAAACGGTCATGGCCAGGGTACGGGGAATGGGGGTGGCGGTCATTACCAAAATATGCGGAACTTCTTCGCCCTTGCGCCAGAGCCGGGCCCGTTGTTCTACCCCGAAGCGGTGCTGCTCATCAATAATCACGAGTCCCAGTTTTTTAAACTGAACCTTGTCTTCGATCAGGGCATGGGTGCCAACAAGGATATGGAGTTCGCCGCTTTCCAGCAGGGCATGGAGCTGTTTGCGTTCTGATTTGGAAGTCGAGCCGGTTAAGAGGGAAACCTGTATGCCCAGAGGTTTTGCCAGTTCGGAGATGGAGCTGAAATGTTGGGTGGCCAGGATTTCGGTAGGGGCCATCATTGCAGCCTGACAGCCATTATCCAAAGCGATCAGCATAGCCAAAAAGGCCACTATCGTTTTGCCACTGCCCACGTCGCCCTGCAAGAGGCGGTTCATTTGGCGGCCCGAACCCATGTCGGAACGAATTTCTTTGACCACCCTCTTTTGTGCTTCGGTAAGAGCAAAGGGGAGATGATTTTTATAAAATCCATTAACATAATCGCCGATCTTAATAAAGGGGATCCCTTTTAAGGTCGCCTTCCTGTTCCCTTTGAGCAGCAGCATGCGCAACTGGGTGAAAAAGAACTCTTCGAGCTTGATACGGAAACGGGCACGCTGGCCCAGTTCTTCATTACCGGGAAAATGGATGCGGATAAAGGCCTCCCTGCGATCCATAAGCCGCAAGGGATTCAGGATAGAAGGAGGAAAAATTTCTTTGACTTTAAATGCCGGATCTGTTACAAGGGTATAGATGAGTTTCTGTATCCCCCGGCTGTCGAGGTAGCGGTTTTTGAGTTTTTCAGTAGTGCTGTAAACGGGTTGAAGTCCCTGAACCTTCTCATTATTGAAGTCATCCCATAAGATCATTTCCGGATGGGCCATGCTCAGGTTTTTTCCAAACAGGCCAGGCTTTCCGAAGATCACATAGTCTTTATTGGGCATAATGATTTTTTGCACCCCCTGAATACCCTGAAACCAGACCAATTCCATGGTATCGGTGCCGTCATTAAACTTAGCAGACAAGCGTCTTCCGCGTTTTTCGCCTACCAGTTTGATATCGAATACCCGTCCTTTTACCTGCACATAGGCAAAGTCGATATCGATCTCGGCTATCTTATAGATACGTGAACGATCAACATAACGAAAGGGATAATGCTCCAGCAGATCGCGAAAACGGTGGATATTCAATTCCGTTCTCAGCAGATCAGCCCGGGCAGGTCCTACGCCTTTGAGGTATTCTATGGAAGTGTCGAGGAAGTCCGTCACAGCTTCAAAACTAAAAAAAGCTTTGTCAAATGACGGTCAAATTTTAGGAGGCCTTAATAAGAGGTGGGAAAAGTCTCGTCTGTAACCAAAATAGCATCGGCTTTTCCTTTGTGTTTTTCTTCCAGTTCTCCCAGCTCTTTTTGACTGCTGGTGCTGATCACATAGATCTTCAGATCAGGACGGGCCTGTTTTAAATACCACACGATACCTTCATGATTATCAGAATGGTAAGACCCGTTCCAATGGTAGAAAAATTTACCGGGTGCCCAGTTTTTCAGGATAAAATGGGCCATGGTGGCATCTTTTAAGGCCTGGGCTTTGGGCAGGTTTTCGCTGCTATGTCCCATCATCGGGCCATGGAGCAGGTCATTATAACACTTCACCGCGGTATCATACAGGATAGGCAGGGAAGGCAAATAGGATTTTGCTTCCGGAGAGAGTGAATCGAGGGCTTCAAATCCTCCGCTAAAAACGAGACTGGCATAGCGGCGTGGGGTATTTGTGGCAATAAGCTGAACATGATTTTTCTTAGCAAATTGCAGGAGAGGGGCATAATCGGTGGCGTGATTGTCCCACAGCCGGGCGTTTTCCTTTAATTTTTTTTCATTGAGCATGCCATGCAGGTATTCGTTCAATACAAGCTGGTCGTCGCTTTCGAACATTTCACAGCCCATGATAAACTTGTCGCCTTTGGCCAGAAAAGCAGCTTCGGCCAGTTTAAGCTCATACCAGTGCGCGATCATATCGTTATGTTGTTCGCCAAAAAACACGATATCCGCCTCCAGCATCTCTTTTACTACCTTGTCCCAATCCATCTTTTTCCCTTTCGACGAATACCATTGATGCGTGGCCGGATCTCCGGAAGGAGCAAAAGCCGTGTTGATCAGGAAAAAGGAAAGAAACAAAACCACGAAACGTACTTTCATAAAAGCAAAGAACGGAATTGATCCCCACTATTCCTCTAAATTCTATTGTTCGGGGCTTTCCACTTGACCCTTTGATTGTTTCAATTGAACGGAAAAAAACAAAGCTGATCCAAATCATGTTTTAAGCGATGGAGAATAAAGTCCTTTGTAGCAGAAAAAATGAATATAACGGTTTTCAGAAAAAATCTATTTAGAATCTTTCTAAATAAAAAACTTGGATTATTTTCGCACCGTCAAACGACTAACATTTCATGAAAAAAGCATTTGTAATATCGAGTATGCTGGCTGCCACATTTGCGCAGGCTCAGGTTGGAGTTGAAAAATCCGACTCCCTGATGATGGGGAATAACTACCTCAATGAAGTTTATTATTTACTGAAAGATGGCAGCCAAAGTATGCAGCCAACAACCAACTGGCAGATTGCGTTTCGTACCGGCGGACAAACAGACGGGATCCGGGTGAATACTGCTACGGCTATGGGACCGGAAGATGCAGCGGTTAGTATTTATGTTTACCCGAATGGCGCATTGGCCGATTGGGCTACCATGGACACTGCCGGACATTCCACCTGGGTTGCTTTGCATAATTCAGACAAAACCTGGGAAGTAGGAGCATTAAATACCACAGCAGGAGCTTTTCCCGACTTTGGATGGGGTGTTTACAACATGAGTACCCATATTGTAACGGGCGATTCGATCTACCTCGTGAAATACAAAGTGGCAGGGGTAGAGAAATTCAAAAAACTCTATGTTGAGAAAAAAGCCAACAGCAGCTGGTTCTTTAAACATGCCGACATCGATGGAACAAATGAAACCAATGTCGAGCTAAAATCATCCGATTATCCGGGCAAAAACTATATTTACTACAGCCTTGAAGACGCCACAGCCCTCGACCGCGAGCCGGCAGCCTGGGATTTTGTTCTGACCCGCTACGCCGCGCTGCAAAGCAATGGCGCCTATTACCCGGCTACAGGTATCCTGACCAATATTGGCGTTTACGCTGCTAAAACGGAGGGTAAAGAAGCTTCTGACCTGACATTGGCTGATACTACAGATGGTTTCACCGGTGCGATCGACGTAATTGGTTACGACTGGAAAGCCTATAGTCCGGTTTGGTACACAAAAGATTCCCTGGCATATTTTGTTCAGGACCGCGATGGTATTTTATGGAAAGTAGTATTCACTGCATTTGGCGGAGCTGCTGATGGCAAAACCGTTTTCGCTAAAACCCAAATGACTCCGGGTGTTTCTGTTCGTGAAGTAGAAGCCGCACTTCTTCAAACAAGTGTATATCCGAATCCTGCTCAGGGTACCGCTCATGTGGTATTTAGCGCGGTAGCTTCAGGTACAGCACGTGTTCGTATTTTAGATATAAACGGACGTGAGATCCAACAATCCAACCTCAACATCGTTGCAGGCGTTCAGAGTATTGAACTTGACCTGAGTGCCATGGTGCAGGGAGTGTATTTTGTGCAGGTTTCCGCAAACGGATTCCAATCCACCCAAAAACTGATCAAAAACTAAGTTGAAAAGGATAAGTTTCCTTTGTCTGATACTGACCTCGTTCTTCCTCCAGGAAGCATGGGGTCAGTATTTTGTTTTGTTCACCGCCAAAAAGGACGGGAAAGCGATCGCTGACCTTTCGGTGCACATGACTTACCTGCCCGACAAAGGCGCTCCCGTTTACGATTTTTATATCACCGACAACGCCGGACTTATCCAACTCAGCGATTCAGGAAACTACCTGATCCAGATCTCTTACCCGGGTTATAAAACTTTTCAGGATACCCTGCTTTTAAACCACAAACGCCCGAGACCACTGATCGTACAACTCGACGCACTTGAATTCGACCTCCAGGAAGTGGTTGTTACGGGAGAGTTTGAAATTAAAACCGTGGATCAGTCCATAAACCGGGTGCGTACGATCGAACGTAAACGTATTGAACAACAAGGGGCAGTTAACCTAAAAGACCTGCTCAGCAATGAGTTGAATATACGCCTTAACACCGATCCTGAGTTAGGAACGGGCCTAAGCTTGCAGGGTATTTCCGGCCAGAATATTAAAATATTGATCGATGGCGTACCCGTGATCGGCCGTACGGATGGAACCATCGACCTGACCCAGATCAACCTGGCTAATATTGAGCGGGTTGAAATTATTGAAGGCCCGATGTCGGTAATGTTCGGCTCGGATGCGCTGGGCGGGGTGATCAATCTGATAACCAAAAAAAGTGTCTCCCATTCGCTTGAAGGAGGTGCAAACAGCTATACCGAAAGCAACGGGACCTACAATTTTGACGGGCGTTTTGGATTTCGGAAAAAAGGGCTGAACGGACAAATATCCGGGGGCAGGAATTTTTTTGAAGGACAAGGCATCGGAAATGAAGTGAGGGCCAAAACATGGAAGCCCAGGGAACAGTACTTTGGCGACCTGAATGTGGGCTATAAATACAAAAACACCCTGCACCGTTTCCATTCCAGCTATTTTTGGGAAAAGCTGAGCAACAAGTCCGAACCTGTTTTTACTCCCTATGCCATTTATGCCCGGGACGCCTATTTTTATACCGAAAGGATCAGCCACGGAGTGTATTCTGATTTTCGTATCTCTCCCAAAAGCACTTTCAATTCCATCCTCAATTACTCCACCTACCAAAGGGTAAAAGCCTCATACCGAAAAGACCTGGTAAACCTGACCCAGGTGCCAATAAATGAGGCAGACGCACAGGATACAGCCAAATTTAGCCTGATCCTGTTCAGAGGGATCTATACCCGCCAGATGAATAAAAAGCTGAGTATGCAGGCGGGGTATGATATTAACCTGGAAAAAGGAGTGGGGCAAAGGCTGGCCGGGAACAAACAATCCATACAGGATTACGGTATTTTTACCAGCGCTGAGTACCAGTTTAATACCCGGCTCACTTTAAAGCCCGGTCTTCGTTTTATCTACAATTCGCGTTATGGCGCACCCCTGGTTCCCGCTTTTAACCTGAAATATGCCATTACATCCTGGTTTCATGTCAGGGCCTCTTATGCCCGCGGATTCCGGGCTCCGAGCTTAAAAGAACTGAGTTTGTATTTTGTGGATGTTAACCACAATATTCAGGGTAATGCCGACCTGAAAGCGGAGCAATCAAACAATTATATTCTGGCTTTTTCAGTGAGTGGCAAGTGGACAAACTGGAATTTCAGGATCGAACCTTCGTTTTTTCATAATCAGTTATTCGACATGATCAATCTGGCGGTTATCGATCCACAGCGCCAGTTGTACCAGTATGTCAATATAAACACCTTCAGATCGCAGGGGTTGGCCCTTAACCTGGATGCCCGCAGAGACGGATTTACGCTGGCAACGGGATACTCCCTAACCGGCAGGTACAATCCTATTGCCCGGCATAACTACCTTTATTCTCCCGAATTCCGGATAAACAGTACCTACACGATTCCGAGGATTCGCACCGACATCTCCCTTTTTTATAAATTTACCGGTGCTTCGCAGGGATTTGCCATCGACGCTGATGAACAGGTCATACAGACCCGTATCGATCCCTATCATACCATGGATATGACGGCAAGCAGAAGCTTCTGGAAACGGAGACTAACCTGTGTGTTGGGGGTTAAAAATATATTTAATATTACAAACATTAATTATTCTGCCGGCAGCGGTAGTGGCGTGCATTCCGGAGGCGGAAGCAGCATGCCTGTGAATATGGGACGCACGTATTTTGTGAATGTGCGTTTTAACCTGATCGACATGAAATGAAAGGATATTTAGCATTTTTTTCGGCCCTCTTCGTTTTACTTTTTACCTCTTGTGAAAAGGAAGAAGACCCCTATAAATTACCTGCACCCGGCTCATCCGTCGTTCAGCAGGTAAATATGGGAAGCGATTACAGCAAGGTGATCTTCTATGACCTGAATAAGGAAACCTTTACCATTGAAGAGCTCGGATTTTGGGATATTGCACTGGAAAGCAGCGCATCGGGATACAGGGCTCTGATCAACGGAGGTGCAGGCACCCAGATTGCAGGAATGGGAGATACGACCTTTAACCAGATCTACAATGTTGATCTGGCCAAATGGCGCTGGGACCCTACAACGTTTAATGTCGATTCTTCGGCAATCGGCGACTGGGCTGATCCGAATTTTATCCTTAGCCGGGAGGTTTATCTGATGGATCGCAGCATCAATAACAAAGGCGAACAGTATAAAAAGTTCCAGCTGATCGAAGTAAGCAATGAGCATTACCTCATTCGTACTGCCAATCTCGATGGAAGCAATGACCAGGTGATCCGGGTGGAAAAAGATCCGACAACTTCTTATGTGTACGCACATCTCGACAATGGAGGCCTGAGCAAGTACGAACCGGCTAAAGAGGAATGGGATTTTATGTTTACCCGCTACCGCTATGTGTATTATGATATGAATCCGGTGGTGCCCTACGAAGTGAATGGGGTTATTCTCAATCCGAACGGGGTTGTGGCAGCAGATACCCGTATGGATTATGATTCACTGGATCTGCAAGCGGCCATGAAACTTGATTTTACCGAACGCCGGGATTATATCGGTTTCGACTGGAAGTACTACGATTTTGATAAAGAAGCCTATATCACGGATATCAAAAGGATAATTGTGATCCGTTCCCATAGCGGGTTATATTACAAACTCCGCTTTATCGATTTTTATGATGAAGACGGAGTGAAGGGCGCACCAACGTTTGAGTTCCAACGTTTGTAATTTTTGACTTTTTAGTTAAAGTCCGGACTTGATTAAAGCCCAATATTTGCGACTGATTTAGTAAAGCATTCCATAGTATGAAAAAACTGATTTTATTTTCTCTTGTTTCCCTTCTTTTTGGGTCGGTTTCGGCACAGATCGTATCCATCGAAAACCTGCAAAAGCATATTTATATCCTCGCATCTGACGACTACCAGGGCAGGGGCACCGGTGAAAAGGGCGAGATAAAATCAGCAAAGTACATTGCCAAAGAGTTGAAAAAGCTGAAGTTAAAGCCCAAAGGAACGAAAAAATATTACCAGCCTTTCTCCTTTAACCTCAAGCTTATGAATCCCGATAATCCGCATGGCCCTATGGTCGACAAAGGCGAGATCAAAGGAAAAAACGTGATTGGCTGGGTGGATAATGCTGCACAGTATACCGTTGTAATCGGTGCCCATTACGACCACCTTGGAGAAGGGGAAGTAGGAGGTTCGCGTGAAGCTGCTCCATTGGGTAAGATCCATCATGGCGCTGACGACAACGCTTCAGGCGTGGCAGCCATGTTAGAGCTGGCCCGTTACCTGCAAAGCAACAACCGCATCGAAGAACACAATTACCTCTTCATATTTTTCTCCGGCGAAGAGCAGGGATTGCAGGGATCTAAATATTGGTCAGAAAACCCGACAATTTCTCTGGAAAATATCCATTATATGATCAATATGGATATGGTTGGCCGTTTGGATTCGGTAACCAGGAAATTGGTTATCCATGGTATTGGAACCAACCCCGACCTGGGAACTCACCTCAATGCCTGCAACAAAAACAACCTGAGCCTCGTATTCGACTCATCGGGTGTGGGACCATCTGATTTTACCTCATTCTACCGCAAAGACATTCCTGTTCTTGGCTTTTTTACCGGACAACATGCCGATTATCATAAAGAAAGTGATACCCCCGATAAGATCAATTACCAGGGTGAAAAAGAGGTGATCGACCTGATCATCAATCTGGTTAACCGCTTGGATACCATGCCTAAACTGAGTTTCCAAAAAACCAAAGAGACCCAAATGGGCAGGACCAAATTTAAAGTCACCATGGGGATCATGCCGGATTATACCTTTTCCGGGGTGGGAGTGAGGGTAGATGGCGTTAGCGAAGATAAACCCGCCTTTAAGGCAGGTATCAAAGCGGGTGACATTATCCTGAAAGTAGGCGACATGGATATCAAAGACATGTCCGATTATATGAAACTCCTTGGAAGCCTCGAGCCAGGCGCAGAGCGAATTGTACTTATCCAACGCGAAGAGGAACAACTGAGTCTCCCTATCATTTTTTAGGACATACCTGTTAGTAGGTATTTTTTGATGCGGTAACAGAAAGATTAATCCGGCAGCCTATTTTTGTCCAAACGCTTTGCATAAAACGCAATGATGTGTAGGACTTTAGGTCGCCTTCTTTGGTTATTTCCGTTCACCCTGTTGGTGCTGTTTGCGGCAACAAACGGGGTATCGGGACAATGTACCCCTACCACACCTGTAGCCAATTTTACCCAAAACAAGGACTCGGTCGTTTGTTCAGGCACCGCGATCGAATTTTATTCCAATGCGAGTGCGTATAAGCCGGCTTATTCCTGGGATTTTGGAAATTCCCAGAGCAGCACGGATACCTCCAGCCAGGATACCGTTTCCTATACCTTCATCAATACCGGCACTACCAACCGCATCTACCACGTATTCCTTCTGGTTATCGATTCCTGCGGAAACCTCGATTCGAGCAGTCAGAATATTTATGTTACTCCGGCTTTATCGGTCAATTTTACGATCCCCAACGGAACTTACGCCTGCGACAGTCTGCCGGTGAGTTTTACGAACGGTTCCAGTGGTACCGCATTAAGCTACAGCTGGAATTTTGATGATCCGGCTTCAGGCTCAGCCAATACCAGTACTTCGGCGAATCCAACCCACCGTTTTGATATAGGGACTGGTCTGGATACTTTTTTTATCAAACTTGTGGTCAGCGACTCCTGCGGAAGGAGCGATTCCATTACCCGGCAGCTCATCGTATCGCCCAATCCACAGGCCAATTTTACCTATACCGACAGCCTCTGTGCAGGCACCATGGCATTTAGTAATACCTCAAGCGGAACCGGAGTAAGTTATGTATGGAATTTCGGCGACCCCAATAGCGGTTCGGCCAACACGTCAACACAGTCGAGTCCAAATCACCTGTATGATACCACCGGCTCGGGCTATATTTCCTTCCCGGTTAAACTGATCGTTACCAATGTGTATGGATGTAAGGACAGTCTGACTAAAAACAGGTATGTGAGAAGGGGCCCCGACGCGACGGTTGATGATTTTACGAATAGTCCACCTTTTACACAATGTTCGACTACATCCAGCTTTTTGTTGACAATCGACAACTCATCAACAACATCAAACAACGTTAACTATTATATTGATTGGGGGGACAGTAGCGGACTCGATACCTTAACTAATTTTTCACAAGATACCCATACCTATTACGGCTATGGATTGAGAAAATTGGTGGTTAGGGTTATTGACAATGTTGGTTGCTCTAAGTCGGACACCTTTTCAGTCTTCAATGGAAGTAACCCCTCCGGTGGACTGGCTAGTCCTGGCAGTACTATTAACCTGTGTTCACCTATACAGCTGGGCTTTCCATTAACGTCAGTTGCAAATAATCCATCTGGAACTACATACACTTTAAGTGTAAATGACGGTAGTAATCCAGTGGTGTATAATCACCCCCCGCCCGATACTATTTATCATACATTCACAAATGGATCATGCGGTACTTCAACAAGTGGTAGCCCTATTTATAATAACGCCTTTTCAGTTACACTGACAATTACTAATCCATGTGGATTCACTGCATCATCTATTTTGCCAATTACCATTTCTGGAAAGCCTAATGCCGAAATATATTCAACTCACGATACCGCCTGTATATATAGCGACCTTGTGACTCTGAGAGACAGTAGTTTCGGAGCTACCTACGTTCAACAAACTAATCCACCTGGAAATTTTACTTGCGATACCGTACCTTTAAGGAGATGGCGTATTGATAGACCAACTTCAGATTATCAATTGGTTAGCGGCTATTTAGGTGGAACAAATTTTAACCTAAACACAACAGTTAGTGCAACTGGTAATGGTTCAACTTCACTTGATCTTCGATTTACAGATACTGGTAGATTTGTTATCAGCCTTCTAAGCGGTTATCCATCCGGGCAAAAATGCGGCTACGATTCCACCGCCATTATCATTTATGTGGTCGATACTGTGGTGGCCGGTTTTAACTTTAGCCTCAACCCGGCTAATGGCTGTGTGAATAATAGTTTTACCCCGACCAATACCAGTGTGGGGCCTGTGCAGTCTTATTTATGGACGGTGAACCCGGCAACCGGTTTTAGTTTTCAGAGCGGAAATCAATATTCCGCTACTCCCACTTTGCGCTTTACTGAAGCTGGAGTCTTTACAGTTAACCTGAAAGTGTTTGGCTTTTGTAATGATGATGATACCCTTACGACCATTACCATTCGCTCCCGTCCGGAGGTTACATTAAAAGCGGATACCAGTTATTGTGGACCGCAAACCCTGAATTTTGCCAATGCCCTTCATGTGCCGGCTATTGATACGAACTACAGCAGTATCACAGCCTACCGTTGGCGTATTATGGGAGGAGCGATTTCCTTTACCGGGGGGACTGATTCGACCAGCCATTTCCCCCAGGTTCAGTTTTTGGATACCGGATATTATACGGTGGTGTTTACAGCCAGCAATGCCTGTGGCGAATCGGTAACAGACACACAGAAGATCTATATGCGCCCCATCCCCCGCATAAATGGAACACTAACAACCGTTAGTGCCTGTCCGGGCGACAGCATTTACCCGCCTACTCTGATCAGCAATCCCCCCGGAGCATCGTTTACCTGGACCAACTCCAATACTGCCATCGGACTGGGGGCATCGGGCAGCGGACAGATTCCCGATTTCCTCGCCGCAGCCAATTTTACGGGCAGCACCCGCAATGCGCTGGTGCTCATCACTTCTTCTTTGAATGGATGCGTTTATGTGGCCGATACCCTTCAAATTGCTGTAAAACCTGAGCCGGTAGCCACTGCCATCAGTGATATTATCGTTTGTCCGGGAGAAACGGTTTCTATCCCTGCCTTTGTTTCCAGTCCGACAGGAGCCTCCTTCAGCTGGACCAACAGCAACGATTCGATCGGATTGGGCACTTCGGGCAGTGGGAATATCAGTTCCTTTACTGCACCTGCCAACAACGGAACCTCAGCCATTAGCGGAACCATTCGTTATACGCCGACCCTGAATGGCTGTGTGGGAGAACCGGATAGTTTTGTCGTTTCAATCCGTACCCGCCCGACTATGGTTGCGCTGGTTGATACCATCATTTGTCCGGATATTACCTTTCAATACCCGGGCTTTAACTCGACTCCATCCGGCGCATCCTTTACCTGGTACAATTCAAACCCGGCCATTGGTTTGAGCGATTCAGGTACGGGCAATTTGGCCAGCTTCACCAGCTTTCATAATACAACAGCAAGCAATGCCAGCGCGCAGATCCGGGTGATCCCGAACTATAATGTCTGTATCGGATTTGCCGACACCTTTACCATTCAGGTTCGTCCGGCCCCGCAAATACAGCCAACAAACGATACCTCGGTTTGTCCGCTGGATACCGTTTTTATACCCGCCTTCTCCGCAAGCCCTTCTGGTTCCACTTTTAGCTGGACCAACTCGAGCACCACTACAGGATTAGCAGCTTCAGGAACTGGAAATATCACTGCATTCCCGGCTGCGGCGAATCCGGGCGGTAGCAATTTTGTTTCGCAGGTGCGGGTGCTGCCAAGCTTGAATGCCTGTGTGGGCTATGCAGATACCTTTTTGATCACCGTTAAGCCTTCTCCTGTCTCAGTAAATATGAGCGATCTTTCGGCTTGTCCCGGAGATACGCTTGCTTTCAGTGCCTTTTCATCTACCCCAACAGGGGCTTCCTTTGTATGGACGAATACAAATGCCGGGATCGGACTCGGTTCCGGGGCAAGTGGGAATCTGCCTGCTTTTGTGGCCGATACCAATTCAACGGGCAGCAACAGGACAGGACTGATCCGCTACACCTCAAGCCTTCAGGGCTGCACGGGTGAAACAGACAGCTTCACCATCACGGTCAAACCAACTCCCGTTATGGTGGCCCAGGCCGATGTGGAAGTCTGCACCTGGGAAACCATTTCCGTGGCGAATTTTAACAGCAGCCCGGCCGGGAGCACCTTTGCCTGGACGAATTCCAATACCGCTATCGGACTTTCAGCCAGCGGTTCGGGAAACATCAGCAATTATACAGCTCCGGCGAATACAAGCGGTACAGTGCGTATCGGCCAGGTCAGGGTAATACCTGCGCTCAACCTTTGCCAGGGACCGGAAGATACCTTTGAGATCCGCATTCTTCCCCAACCCACAGCCAATGCAGGAACGGAGGATACCCTGTGTAACGGACAAAGCACCCAGATCGGCCAAAGTGCACAAGCAGGGGAGTCTTATTCCTGGAGCTCTATTCCCGCAGGATTTACTTCAAGCAGTGCTTCGCCTCAGGTTTCCCCTTCTGTGAGCACCTCGTATATCTTACTTGTTTATGATTCAAGCACCACCTGCCTGCAGCGGGATACGGTTGGTATACTCGTCAACCCGATTCTGACCAATACCGGCATCGGCTCCGATCAGCTAATTTGTGCCGGACAAACACCCAATGCCTTAACAGGAAACACACCATCAGGAGGAAATGCGAGCTATGTTTACCAATGGCAACAAAGTACAGACTCCTCGAGCTGGACAAACATTTCAAATGCCAATGCCAGTTCCTTTTCGCCCGGAACCCTTCAGGTGAATACCCATTATCGGAGGCTTGTTGTTTCCGGGCCCTGCAGCGATACTTCCAATGTGGTTCGTGTGATCGTGCTGCCGGGTATTTCCAATAACTTTATCACGGGTACGGACAGCATCTGCGCCTTTTTTGCACCTGACACCTTGCAGGGAAGTAGTCCGGCCGGGGGAAGCAGCTCCTACACCTATTCCTGGCAAAGCACTTCGGATACCACGCAGTCGGCCAGTACAATCGGAGGGGCCACCGGACAAGATTATTTCCCCGGCACCTTAAGCAGCAGCACCTATTTCCGCCGGGTGGTAAGCTCAGGCGCCTGTTCGGTTCCCGGGAATTGGGTGGAGATCCGCGTAAAACCAA
>DQHT01000054.1:0-123 GCA_003531115.1 Bacteroidota bacterium
GAGGTTCTTCTCAGCGGCCATGCGAAAAACATCACAGACTGGCGCCACGAACAGGCTATGGAAAGAACCCGACAACGCCGTCCGGACCTGCTCGACTAGGAGCGGGCCTGCGGCCAGAGCGGG
>DQHT01000054.1:232-3547 GCA_003531115.1 Bacteroidota bacterium
CGGCCAGAGCGGGGGAGCGGTGGGAGCGAATTGGGGCTACTTCTCATCTAGTCGTTTGATCATATAATAGATCGTTTTGGAGGCTTCTTCATATCCTTGATTTAGCTCTGAATAGAATCCATTTGGTAATTCATTCTCCTCTTCTAAAAATTCAAGTACGCTGGCACATTCAAAAATAGATCCTCTCGAAATGACCAAAAAGTTTCTTCGGTCCTTGTTCGAAAACCGGGAACTTCCTTCGGCCAAATTAAGCATGCTGCTTAATGATGCTCTGTCGAGTTGGTTTTTGATATAGAATTCTAACTCCCTGTTGTTTTTCAGCCAGCGATAGATCTGACTATTCTGCGCTTTTACCATTTTGTAAATAGGCATAGATTGAAATGAAAACATAGTTGTAAAATTTTTATGTGAAGTTCTGCATACTTATTCGAACCATTGGTCTGGAAACTGTCAAAAAATTGTTACCACCTGGGAGCGAGGGAGCGGTCTGCTGCGCAGAGAGCGAAGGAGCGAAGGAGAGAACAAGACGAACTTCCGCTCCTTCGCTCCCTCGCTTTAGCCGGAGGCTCGCTCCCCCGCTCCCCCGCTCCCTCGCTTAAGCCGTAGGCTCGCTCCCCCGCTCCCCCGCTCCCTCGCTCTGGCCGCAGGCCCGCTCCCCCCGCTCAAAGATTTATTTTGCCCCTTTCAAAGAGTTCCCTATTTTCCCTGCCAATCTGATTCTATGTTTATTCAAATACACCGGCCGCTTGTTTTTTTCGATCTCGAAACCACCGGCATTAACACCACTACCGATCGTATCATCGAAATTTACCTCATCAAGGTTATGCCGGATGGAAGTGAAGACCATAAGCGCTACCTCATCAACCCCGGAATTCCTATTCCTGCGCAGGCCTCGGCTATTCATGGCATTTACGATAAGGATGTAGCCGACCAACCGACCTTTGCGGAGATAGCTCGGGAATTATCCACTTACCTCGACAACTGTGACTTTGCCGGGTTTAACAGCAACCGCTTTGATTTTCCCATGCTGGTTGAAGAGTTTTTACGCTATAACATTGATTTCGATATAGAAAACAGAAAATTCATCGATGTACAGCGTATCTTCCACGTGTTGGAGCCGAGGAACCTGGCCGCTGCCCTGCGTTTTTATTGCGGGAAAGACCTGGTCAATGCCCATTCGGCTGAAGCAGATACCCAGGCTACCTTTGATATCCTCAAAGCCCAGATCTCCAAATACGACCAGTTGGAGCCTACCATTGAGTTTTTGCACCATTTTTCCGGACAATCCAACCTCGTTGACCTGGCCGGAAGGATCATCAAAAACGAAAAAGGGGAAGAGGTCTTTAATTTTGGAAAACACAAAGGCAAAACGGTGGAATATGTGTTTAAAACAGAACCTTCGTATTACGATTGGATGATGAAAGGTGACTTTGCCCAACAAACAAAAAATGTGCTTACCCGCCTGCGATTAAAGGAATTTAACAAACGATGAAACTGCGCTTTGAAGATTGGATCATTCATGAAGACGAAGGAACACTGGCGATCTCAAAACCGCCCCATATCGCGTCGCTGGATGAACGCAGTCTGCAAGAACCCAGCATCATCCGCTTAGCCAAAGCGTACAACGAAAATTTGCAGCTTTGTCACCGCATCGATAAAGAAACCTCCGGCATCCTGCTGATGGCCAAAAACCCGGAAATGTACCGGGAAATAGCCATGGCCTTTGAAAAACGACGAATCGAAAAAGTCTATCATGCCGTGGTCGATGGTGCCATTAATTTTCAGGAACATGTGGTCGACCTGAATATCCATGTGACAAAATCCGGAAAAGTCCGCATCGACCGCGATGGAAAGGAGGCCGTTACCTTGTTTCAGTCACTGGAGATTTTCCGGCATTTTACCCTGATGGAATGTATGCCCCTAACCGGCAGAATGCACCAGATCCGCATCCATCTTGCCTCCCAAAATGCCCCGATAAGCGCCGACACCCTTTATGGAGGAAAGATGCCCTACCTGAGCCATATTAAACGAAAATTTCACCAGGGAAAACACAGCGAAGAGTCGCCCATGATCAACCGCTTTGCCCTCCACGCCTACAGCCTTTTCCTGCAAACCGAAAACCTCAACCTCGACCTGAAAGCTCCGTATCCCAAGGATTTTGATGTGCTGGTGAAGTTGATCCGGAAATACGATTTATAAGTTATGAGTTATAAGTTATAAGTTATGAGTTATGGGTTATGAGTTATGATTTTTGGAATTTGGAACTTTTTTCCGGGAGCCTCAATACCCTCAGTGCCCTCTGTGAAAAACTCTGTGCCCTCTGTGGTTAAGAAAAAGAATCTACAAATGTTTCTCCAAACCAAAGCTATGGTCTATGGTCCATGGTCTATGGTCTTTGTTCCGTACTTCCTAAAATACTAGTTTTGACATGAACTCGTTATTCAACCATGACCCGATTTTTACTCCTTTTCCTCCTAACCACAGTTTCGATCAGCCTTCAAGCCCAGGATACTTTACGTTTTTCCATTTATTACAATACCGATAAGTTTCACCTGAGTCCGAAAGAATTGTTGGAACTTAAAGCTTCTGTTCAAATCCCTTCAAACGCGGTTGTTCAAGGCATTACAATCTTCGCCTATTGTGATGACCTCGGAAGCACGGAATACAACAAGGCCTTATCAGAACGTAGAGCCAAAGCACTGGCTGCCGCTCTTCATCAAATCGCGCAACTTGAGAAAGTATCCATCAAAGCCTATGGAAAAGGAGAACTCCAACTCCTTCAGGATGGAGACACCCTGGAAATGAGAAGACTCAACAGGAGGAGTGAGGTGCTTCTTGTATATTCCGTTGAACAGAATGCAAAAACACCTGAAGAGGATGTTCTTCCTAATCTGAGTGAATTGGAGGTAGGCCAAAAGATGGTGCTCAAAAATCTCCTTTTTGTTGGAGGTACCCGCCAGTTTTTGCCCGAGTCGATCCCCGTTCTGGATGAACTGGTGAAAACCTTGAAGGAAAGTCCTACCGTAAAGGTGCGTATCATCGGCCATGTTTGTTGTACCGGAGGACTCGAAGGAGAAGATATTGAGACGGGAAAATTTAACCTGTCCGTAATCCGGGCCCAAACTGTTTACCTTTATCTGGTCAATCACGGGATTGAAAAAGACCGACTCAGTTTTATAGGAAAGGGTGGGAATGAACCGCTTGGAGGGGATATTAAGTACGACAGGAGAGTGGAGCTGGAAATCGTTGAAAAATAGTTTTCAGTGTTCAGTGTTCAGTTTTCAGTGGGCTGTGTCTTGTCCTGGAATAGGTTGA
>DQHT01000006.1 GCA_003531115.1 Bacteroidota bacterium
TGATCGACAGCCTGGATATGACCGAAACCGACCGGAACATCATCACCGATTCCTGCATCCGCACTCCGGAAGACCAGATCATTATTACCCACGGAACGGATACCATGTGCGAAACGGCCAAACGTTTATCGGCCGAGAATTTGAATAAAACCATCGTGCTTACCGGGGCCATGATACCCATTCGTTTCGGAAGTTCGGATGGTCTTTTTAATCTGGGATCTTCCCTGGCTTATGTGCAAACCTTGCCTCCGGGCGTGTATATTGCAATGAATGGCCGCTATTTTAACTGGAACAATGTGCGCAAAAACCGGCAAACCGGGTATTTTGAAGAATTGGCATAAGCTGCTGCCTTTGCTTTTTTTATTTGCCTGTTCAGACGACAGTCCAACTGAAAAATTCACCCCTTCCATCTATTATTGGCGATCCGATGTCGTCCTGAACGAACAGGATAGTTTGAAACTCGACAGCCTGGGAATACAACGGATGTATGTCCACTATTTCGATATCAAGGTTTACGAAGACAAACTCAAACCGGTAAGTGTGGTGGAATGGAAAAGTTTACCCCCTGCCCATCTCGAAATTGTTCCTGTTGTCTACATTACTAATGGGGCGATGCGCTTTTTACCCGACACCGCTGCAGAAACCCTGGCTCTTCATGTCTTCACAAAAATAGAAAAGATCAATGCTCAATTAGGACGGCTCGTTCCTGAAATACAGATGGACTGCGACTGGACCCCGGAAACAGGGCCTACTTATTTTCGGTTTCTGCGGGCTATGAAAATTTTATGTGAATCGAAAAACTGGGTTTTGTCGGCTACGATACGGCTTCATCAGATCAAATTTCCGGAAAAGACGGGGGTTCCTCCTGTAGATCGGGGCATGCTCATGTATTATAATATGGGGGAGGTGTCGGATATCAACGAAAGCAATTCCATACTTAACCCTGAAAAAGCCGAATTATATACGGATAGATTAAGTGAATATCCCCTCGAACTCGATTTGGCCCTCCCGCTTTTTTCCTGGGTTGTGCAATTTCGCGGAAATGATTTGCAAGAATTGAGAAGTTCCTGGCGAAAAAGTGACCTGGAAGCTGATAGTTTATTCGTCAAAGAGTCTGAAAATTGGTATGTAGCAAGGGATAACGGGCTCTTTAAGGGACAGTATATAGTTAAGTATGACCGTTTTAGAATTGAAGAAATTCATCCGGATATGAATTTGGAAATAATAAATCATTTATCTTCACGTTGGAAAACCCGCCCTGTTAACCTGAGTCTGTTTCATTATAATCCATATGAAATCGAAAATTACGCCTGCAACCGTATTAAGGAAATTTACTNNACTGAGTAGCGCAGTTTTATGCTCCTCCTATGTTCAAACGATACCCTGTGCCAGTGGATGGGATGATGACTACCATTATTCCCTTATTCCCGCCGAAGAAGCAAGTTGGGATCCTTATGCCCCCTATTTTATTTCCGGCTATACTATATACGGACGAACCGATGACCCCGATATCAACCTACCCGGCAATTTAGAGGCCTGGGAAAAATATTTCAAGCTAAACGACAGGGATGCCATCAGCGAGTTAATTTTTAAAAGCGATGAGCCTAACCTACTTCAACTGGTAACGGCCATCAAAAACAAAGCGGAACTGCCGGCAGTGTGGCGCGATAATGCCCTGGCCCGGCAATTGGCAAAAAACCCGAAAGCCCCTGTATTGGATTACCTCTCATTTTCAAAACGCGTAGAGAAGCACGCCACCCAAAACACCAATTGGTGGGATGAGCCCCTGCCAAAGGACAGTTTAGGCATGACCGCTTTATTGCTTGAGGGGGAAAAATTGCTCAAAAAGACCAAAGACAAGGAAATAAAAATGCGCTACGCCTTTCAGTTGCTGCGCTTGCGTTTTTATATGGGCGACTATCAGGGAGTAAATGCCTGGTTTACAAAATCTTTTGCCGAAAATGAGTGGAATAACAAACTCAAATACCAGGCATTAAATTATGATTTTGGTGCCAGCTGGCGTTTAGCCCAAGGTAAAGAGCAGGTTAGTCCGGAAGAAAAAGCAGCCTTGATCCTGAAACTTTCAAAGACCTTTCAAAAATGCGAGGATTGTCCCCTGCTTTTTTTCGAAGACCTGCATTATTTTGATGCCGGCGACTATTTTGCAGCGGCCAATGTGCTAAGCGTTAAACAGGACCAGATCGACCTCTGGATGCTGGCCTCCATACGCAGCGTGCCTTTGTATGTGGCGATGGATAAAATTTTAGACATTGATCCCAATGCCCCCGAATTGCGCTCCCTGCTCGACCAGATGCTGGAAAATTCGCAGAGCGAACGGTTCAAACGTTCAGAACCAACCACCACCGATTATTTTGCTACGGAAGAATGGAACCAAACCCAGTTGGTATTACGAAAAGGGACCCTTAAAAAGGAAGCTACAGACCGGGCTCAATATGCCTTTATGATGGCCTATTACAGCTATATCGGCGGGAAATATAAAAAAGCCAGGGAAGATCTGGCCAATTCAACTTTATTACCGGGTGCCGATAATTCTCAGATGCGTTACCAACAGCGCATTTTAAAAAGTTTACTCGATCTGGAAACATGGAATTCCCGGAATTTGAATCGGCCTCATTTACTGATCGGGCAGTTNNAATGAAGTACTGGACATCAACCATCCCGACCTGAATGAATATACCTTCAGGCGTTTGGAAGAGTTGGCAGATAAAAACGGACAAATGCCCCTGGAGCGGGTGTTATTTGCATCCATGTACCGCTCTGTTGAAGGAGACCTCAGTTATCCGGAAATTGTGATGCTGGAAAAAAGCTACCACAACAAGGAGAAAAGTCTGATCGAACGTTTGATATGGAAAAAAGAACCGATCAGTCTGAGTCAGATCGGCGAATGGAAAGGAGATGCCTTACTTGCCATGCACCGTTTTGAAGAAGCGGCAATTGCTTATAAGGGTATTGGCAGATCCCAGTTTTTAATTACCGATCCCTTTCTGATCCATGTTGTAGATTGCCACGACTGTGACCATCGGGACGTTCTCGGCACCCTGAGCAGGCTTCAGTTTGCTGAAAAAATGCATGCCCTGAATAGTAAAGCACAGAATGGGGATGCCCAGGCTGCCCTGGAATATGCCAATGGACTGTACAACATCACCTGGTTCGGAAACAGCCGTGATGCCATCAATTCATCCCTGCAGGAAGCGGAGGAACTCGAGGTTTCTACTTTTTATTCGATGGATGCCCCTTATGCCGCCTATGAGAGAGCGTTGAAACTGGCTCCGGGAAAGGAGAAAAAGGCTTTTGTCCTGTTTATGTTAGCCAAATGCGAACAAAACCGCTTTGAGATGAAAGAAAATGAGATCAGTTATACGGCTTATTATGGAGATGATTTGCCCTGTGATCCGGTAAAAAATCAGGAGTTCAGGAAGAATTTTGCGCTACTGAAAAGTTCATACGCGAATACCGAGTTTTATAAGCTGGTCTTAAAAGAGTGTTCGTATTTTGAGCACTATGTTCGCGTTCACTAGTCTGGCATTGGGGCAGAAAATTTTCTGCCCGTACATTGATCAGGTGAAATCTAACTTAATTCTATATTTTTGCGCCACCAGCGGAATATACCATGAGAGTGATCCAGTTTAGAGAAGCCTTGCGAGAAGCCTTGAGTGAAGAAATGCGCAGAGACCCCAATGTATTTTTAATGGGGGAAGAAGTTGCCGAATACAATGGTGCCTATAAAGTAAGCCAGGGCATGCTTGACGAGTTCGGTGCAAAAAGGGTTATCGATACTCCGATCTCAGAACTGGGATTCGCCGGTATCGGAATTGGTGCAGCCATGAGTGGCCTGCGTCCGGTTATTGAATTTATGACCTTTAACTTTTCTCTGGTAGCGATCGATCAGATCATCAACTCTGCCGCGAAGATGTATCAAATGAGTGGTGGCCAGTTTGGAATTCCTATGGTGTTTCGTGGCCCTACCGGCAGCGCCGGACAACTTGGAGCACAACATTCCCAGGCATTTGAAAACTGGTATGCGAACACTCCCGGACTAAAAGTGGTAGTTCCTGCCGACCCCTATGAAGCCAAAGGGCTTTTGAAGTCGGCTATTCGCGATAATGATCCGGTTATTTTTATGGAATCAGAGCAGATGTATGGCGATAAAGGCGAAGTGCCTGAAGAAGAGTACCTGATCGAGATCGGTAAAGCCAGAACTGTAAAAGAAGGCACAGATGTTACCCTGGTATCTTTCGGGAAAATTCTTAAAGTTGCCATTGCAGCTGCCGAAGAACTGGCCAAAGAAGGGATCAGCTGTGAGATCATCGATTTGAGGACAGTACGTCCGATCGATTACCCTGCCCTTATAGAAAGTGTTAAAAAAACCAACCGCATGGTGGTAGTTGAAGAAGCCTGGCCCCTTGCCAGCATTTCCTCCGAACTTGCTTATATGGTTCAAAAAGAGGCCTTTGATTATCTGGATGCACCGGTTCGCAGGGTTACTACCCGCGACACCCCGCTGGGTTATGCACCAACTATGGTTGAAGCATTTTTACCCAATTCCCAAAGGGTTATTGAGGCAGTGAAAAGCGTAATGTACCGCAATTGAGAGCCGGAATTTTTGTTGCGCTGCTTTTCCTGAGTACTATGGTTTTTGCCGGCGAAGGCGACGGACAACAACCCGGAATTTTCCACAGACCAAATCGGGAAAACCGTACCCAGGGTTTTTATTTCTTCTGGGGCTATAACCGGGCTTCTTTTACCAAAAGCAATATCCATGTACATGGACCGGAATATGAATTCACCGTTTATAATGTGGTGGCCCATGACCGGCCAACACCGGTAACCGATGAAGCGTATTATAATCCGAAATTCCTTACCATTCCCCAGTTCAATTTCAGGTTTGGTTATGTGATCAATACCAAATGGGCTGTTTCTGTAGGTTGGGACCATATGAAATATGTGATGGATGACGGACAGATCGCAGAGCTCTCCGGGTATATCAATCATCCAACAAATACCAAATACAATGGGAGTTATTTACGTGAGCCCATGAAACTCACCCCCGACTTATTCAAATTTGAACATACGGATGGGTTGAATGTAGCCTCGGTTGATGTGGAGCGCACCTTTCCTTTGTGGTCGAGTAAACGGCAACTTTTTTCCCTTCATTCAGTAAATGGTGCCGGAACGGGAGTGGTTATTCCCAGAACAGATGTACGTGTTGTGGGAGTAGGCTTAAACAACCACTGGAATGTGGCGGGTTATCATCTCAATGCCAAGACAGCCATTCGTTTTGAGTTCCTGCGTAATGGTTTCTTTCAGCTTGAATCCAGAGCAGGCTATGTCAATCTTCCCAATGTATTGATCCAAAACGACAAAGAGCACCGCATCGATCATCACTTTTTCTTTCTGGAAGGCTACGCAGTTATTGGTATGTTTTTAAAGGTGAACAAATAGCCGCTTATTTATCGAATCCTTCAAAAAATAAATTGTCCAGCATAAAAATATCAGGCAAATTCTTTCCTATATTCGTTTTGGGTAATGAATAGCCTATGAAACAAGTCGACTAAACAATGGATAGCACCCTTCGGGGTGCTATTTTTTTTGGTTCATCCTTACCAGAATAACACCAAGCAGGATCAGGCCCATCCCGGAGATCTGGAAAACATTCAGGCTTTCTCCATCCATAACCCCCCACATCAAAGCAACAATGGGAATGATATAGGTCGTCAACGAGGCAAATACAGCGTTGGTGATCTGGATGAGATGGTTAAAGGCAATGAGCGACAATGCCGTCCCGAAAACAGCAAGCAAACTTATCGCTCCCAGGCTTTCCAGAGCTTTCCCTTCGAAAGAAACCTGCTCAAAAAATCCGGTAAAGAGCAGAATAAAAAAAGAAGGGATGGCCATAAAAACGATAGGAAATGCGGCGATGACCATGGGTTTACTTTCCGCAAACTTTTCTTTGATGAGGTTCACATTGATCCCATAGAAGAGTGCTGCCAGGATCACGAGCAAAGCATACATGAAGTCGGCTTTGTATTGGGCATTGTTTCCGAGAAGGATGAGTGCCAATGCGCCGGAGAGTCCGATCACCACGCCCAGAATTTTAGAACGATCGAGCGGGATTTTATAAACGATAACCCCCACCAGCAAGGCAAACATCGGGGTAAGCGAATTGAGGGCACCGGTTACTGATGAGCTTAGTTGGGTTTGGGCAATGGAAAACATCACTGCAGGCAGAGCATTGCCAAAGAGCCCGGAGAGTATAAACCATTTGAAATTGGAACGCTTCGCCTTGGGAAGCCAAATTAAAAAAATAGGAAGGAGTACGATCCCTGCCGCAAACATGCGGTAAGCGCCAATATGCAGGGGACTAAAGGTATCGAGTCCGCGTTTGATCAGGATAAAAGAAGATCCCCATACTGCTCCCAGAACGACGAGCAAAACGTAAGCAATAGGGAAAAACTTTTTCATGGCCGCAAAGGAAAGGGAAAATTTGTTTTTGTAAGCTTACAATTATCGGGTAAATTACTGCTCGAAATCCTACTATCATGTTGCCAACGGAATTGAGACAACTTATCATAAAAAAAATTAACCTGATCAGCGACAATCAGGTTCTTGAGGAAATATACAGGCTTCTGGAACACGAATCGGAAGTTACAACTACCTACACGCTTTCGGATGAGGAAAAACTATCTGTAGAACAAGGATTACAGGAATTAAAGGCCGGGAAATTATATTCTTCCGAAGAAGCAGATGATTTGCTTGAAAAATGGTTAAACTAAGCCTACAATCGCATCCATGAAAATACTCAATCCCCACCTTAATCTCAGCCTCTTTTTTTTCTTCGTTCTTATTTCAAACTCTTATTCCCAGAATATCTATTTCGTCAAAGACGTTGAAAACATCTCCTATTTAAAGATCCGGTTTTGTCTGGACAGCAATGGACGGGTCGATTCTATTGGTGTTATGAAAGACCAGAGTGATTATAAAAACCAGGCTGTTATTGATGAAATTCTCTTTAAGTTAGGTAAAGTAGTATTACCCGATACGGGCAGTGTAAGGAACAATTGCCATATAGAAACTTTTATTTTTATCAATCAAGCTTTACAATACAGCAGTTTAAAGCCCGAAGAATTCAAGCAACTGGAAACGTTTAAAACAGGCAAATTCAAATACATTGGGGCGATCTACGACAGCAGTCTGATCGTTCGAACGGAAAAAGAACAGCTTGAAACAACAGGAAACAACAAGTCGCGTTTTGAGATCACCTGGATCGAACCAAACATCTATATCCTGAAATTTGTAGAAATGGGCATGCCAGGTTGGGAAAACACCATAGGAGAAACCATGGCTGTCGAGATCATCAAGATCATCGATCCGAAAACCTATGTATACAGGAGCCTGCTTTTTAACCAACCCGCTTATGGGATCATTCAGAAGATTGAGTGAAAGCTCCATTTTTCCATAAAAAGGTATCTCCGGAAAAATTTACCTTTCATCTAATAAACCTCCAATCGAACCTAAACCACAAAGCCATGTCCATAAAAAAAGTACTTTTTGCCACCTTGTTTATCCTTGCTTTACCAGGGTTACCTGCACAAGCTCAAAAGTTGAAATCCGATAATTGGGAAATACGTTTTGAAAAGTTCGAAAAGCAAGAGCTCATGTTTATGGGCAAAAAACAAATTATTTATACCGGCATTTTAATTGTCAAAAAAGACAAAAAAGAACAGGGAACCTACCGTTTTTATTTACCTGAACTGGATGGGAAACTCAGCCATTTGACCATTCGAGACATGCAGGACAATATTCTTGAGCCTCGCCTTTACTACAATTCTGATGACAAAATCTTTGTTTACTATCAGGGTACCCCAAAAGAGAAAAAGGTGGCCCCTTTGAAGAGTAAAAATGTGAAGGACCTGATCCTTTCAGGAATGTTGATTTGGTTAAACAGGGAAGAATAAGTGACTTTAAGGACAGAGAAACCGTGACGAGCCGGAAAATGAGCCGAATTGGTAAAAAAGTTTGGAAAATAGCAGGTGGTTTCTTTATCCTTTTTTGCAGCTATGCTTTCTGGTACCTCTATCAACTCCGCCCTTTACCTGAAACACATGATGCGCTTCAAAACTCAGCTGAGATTAAGGTTTCCCATGAAGATTATGGTATTTCATTTACACCAACAAAAGGGCATTCCAAAGTGCTGCTCTTTTATCCGGGTGCGTTTGTCGATGTGATGGCCTATGCACCATTATGCCGTGCAATTGCAAAAGAGGGAATTCGTTGTGTGCTGATAAAAATGCCCCTTCGGCTTGCTCTCTTTGGATACCATGCTCCACAAAGCACACAACTTTTTGCAGATACGAGCAATGAATACATCCTCGCCGGGCATTCCCACGGGGCAGAAATGGCTGCCCACTACATTAAAGAGAACCCGGGTCGTTTCCAAAAATTAATCCTACTCGGAACTCAATACCCGGAGAAAATCAGCCTCGCCGATAATAAAATTAAAGTGCTGAAAGTGTACGGGACCAACGACGGACTCGAACCTGTTGCTGAAGTAGAAAAAAACAAAGTGAACCTACCCGCCGGGACCCGCTACGTGGAGATCGTGGGTGGGAACCATGGCCAGTTTGGCTATTATGGCAAACAACCTTTCGATAATCGCGCAACCATCAGCCGGGAAGAACAGCAAAAACAGGTCGTTCAGGCTATGTTGGACTTTATCTTTGATTAACGGCTCCGCTCCTGCAAAACCCAATACAATCCTTTGGCATTCGATACCAGCCGGTCGGAGAGCAACTGAATGACGATATGCTCCGAAAAGGCGAATACGCTCCAGGTCCACATGAGCCAAAAATAGACGGGAGGAACTCCGAAACTAAAAAGCAGAAAGAAAAAGAAACCCTGCAAATAGCCGCCAACCTTCCAGCTATACAAATGCATGCTGGGAAATTTCCTGAATTTGATCAGCGCCAGAATAATGGCACTAAAAAACAGGGCGACCATAAATACAAAAGCATAAAAATAAGGACTCAACTCCTCCATCTTAAAATAAAAGATGCCGCCAAAAGCCACGATGTAGGTCCCGTTATCGGCTATAGAATCAAGCCTGGCTCCGATCTCGGAAGTTTGATTCAACATCCTGGCCAACATTCCATCCAAAACATCCGTAACCAGGTTGATGCACAACATCCAGGCAAAAATTGTTTCCTCATTTATGAAAAGCAGATGCAGGATAATGGGAAAGGTTACAATACGGTATAATGACAAAATATTCGGGATCGTCAGGGGTATTTTGCTTATTTGTGCCATAGTTCCTCGGAAATAGTTTCTCGCTTTGTTCAAATATACCGTACTTACAGCATATGAATCGGGATGAAATCTTGGTGATCGTTTGCCTGTGGATTATCGTGTTTTCGGGAGTCTTTGTTAATATTACCCGCAGGGCAGCACCCCATAGCGGTAAAGAAAACAGCCTGATCTGGTTCCGTATTTTGTCGCCCCTGGCTTTGATCCTGAGCATGGTTTTTTATTATTCCGAAATCGGGAATATTGTGTCATTCATGGGGCGAGAGGGCAGAAAATTTTCTGCCCCTACGGTGATTGGAATCGTTTTGTTTGTTATGGGAATGGCGCTACGCTGGACGGCCATCCTGTCGTTGGGAAAATCGTTTACCGTGCAGGTGGCTGTTAAACCGGATCAACGGCTTAAAACAAACGGGGTTTATCGGTATATCCGGCACCCGAGCTATACGGGATTATTGCTTTATTATTTCGGGTTGGGACTGCTCCAACACAATTGGATCAGCATCCTGATCCTCTTGATACTGCCGCTGATCGCCATTTTGAATCGTATTGCCTTTGAAGAAAACCTACTGAGCGAGCATTTTGGGCGAGACTATACCAACTACACGGGCAAAAGCAAAAAATTATTCCCCTGGTTGTATTAAACAGCTTTTTTGATCTTCATGCGGTAAAGCAAAAAGGAAAGTCCGGCGTGGAGTGTAAAGGACAATACAAACAGATAAATACTGTGCAAGCCGGTGAGTTCATACAGCCAGGCGGCAAAAATGGTGANNTCCCAAACTGGAATCCATCTTATCGGCCAAACGAAAAATAAGGGTAAATCGATCCGGCATTTCCCCGGCAGGAACGCCCGCCCTTCGTTTAAAATAGGAGTTTGGGAGCTCGGAAAGCATATAGATCAATCCGAAAGTAAAACCTGCTTCTATGCCCTCGATTAATTTTCCATCTTCAAAAAGAAAATACATCCCTCCCATGAATAAGGCATTGAGCAGCGGAACCACCACAAATCCCCGCCAGGTTTTGTTTTTTCCAAACCACTTCGTATTCAGCGGAACAGCCAGTTGGGGCAACACGTTCCTTTTGACCACCAGCATGTGCAGGACATTCGAAAGGATGAGGGGAATAAGGATATAAGCGAACAGCATCATGGTTTATTTTCTAAAATTTCGATCATCCGAAAGGTATTGCTCACCACATGATCGGTAAAGGCAAAGTCAAGCACGATCCTTCCGGTGAGGTAAAAAGATACCCGCGTGATCAGGTATTCTTTTACACAATAAAGATACGCATCCTTCCACTTCTTTTCATCTTCGGCTTGATATAAAGCCTGATGGTAATCGAGATAANNAAAATCAGCCGGCAGGGTAAAGCTTAAAAACTCCATAATATCCCGGTGGGGAAAATGGAGTACGGCCAGTTCCCAATCGTAAATGCAGGCCTGTCCATCCTCGCGTATTCCCACATTTCGGGAGTTAAAATCGTTATGGATCAGCGTTTTAGTCAGGTTCAGCGCATCATGTCCGGCTTTCAGATCTAAAACAAATTCCTTTAAACGACCCGTTTTTGCCGCCCATTTACTTTCGCGGTAGTCGGCTTCGATGATCTCTGCAAATTTCAGGTATAGCTCCCCTGCATTCCAGGGTTCAAAAGATTGGATCTCTGCTGGCAGGTTTCGGTGGACCCTAAAATGCTTATGTACTTCGGTAATGGCATCGATTACAGTATGGATATTTGCTTCCGTCCAACGCTCCGGCTGATTTTCNNGAATTGATCAGGTGCATCTTTTTATAGTCGAGCAATTCGGTAATCATCAAATAAATTTCCCTTTTCTCATCCATAAAATGGCCATGATACGTCGGCATGCCCTGGAAAGAAAAGTCATGCAGGAGGGCGTTCACGAGCAATTCCTTTTTGTGGCAGTGGGTGTATTCCAGGGTTTTTCTATGGGTATGGATAAGGGTTGCCAGATCCGGATTTACGGCAGAGGCCATGAGGTGCAATCCCTGTATGACTTCTTCGTCGAGGGNNTTTGATCTTGGTGAGTACTGCCTGTTTAGTCGTAGCTCCCCCGCTCTCCGCTTCTAAAGTAATCTCCAAAACCACAAAACCGATCAGCTTGCGGTTTACCTTGTTCGCCAGATTGATGATAATGCCGTTCTCGCATACAAATTCCGGTATGATCCGAACTTCCCGGGTACGGCCGGCAAATGCTGTTTGCTTTAAACAACCCTTTACAAACGCAGTGTTGATCTCGGCTTTGGTCAGCCAGTTCACAGGTTTATTTCTTCCGAGTTTTTCATGAGCTTTGGCAAATTGTCCGCCCACGATTGCCGAAAAGGTCGAGATCTCCAAAGCCAGCGCAAATCCGGCGATCAGTTCGGCAAATCGTTTCACCTTGCCATTTCCACAACAGCCCATCATTTCTAATACTTCCTTTTGTTTTGGAAGATGGGTTCCTCCTCCGATCGTGCCGATAACCAGGTTGGGCAGTTCCAGTGTAAAATGCAGACCATCTGCCTTTTTGGAAATTTGAAACATGGCATTCGACGATTCGTACAAACTTCCCAGATCCTGTCCGGTTGCAGCGAATAAAGCCGCAATGGCATTACTGGCATTGATGCTGTAACCTACCATCCCCTCCATGCTGGCAATTTTTAGCGAAGCTTCATAACATAACACCAGATGTTCAGAACCTGTCCTCAAAACCCGTTCTNNTTCTATCACCTTCTCGTTAAGAACGCAGCTGGCTACAACGCGGATCCCCCTGCCGCGTGAAATATTGCCCATGCTCACCTTCTTGTCGGAAGCGCCATTGCCTTCGATCACAAAATGGCGGGGCTCGATTCCCGTTTCCCGAAAAAACTTCTCCTTCGCAAACAAAATAGCATGCCAGGTGCAGGTGGTTGTCATGTTTTGACCCGAGGCATCCCCCGTGGTAAACTCGAAATAAATATGAATACTGGTACCGAACTTAACCGGAGTAAGTGCAATTAATTTTGCATGGTTGCTATGTTTTTCGGCTTCGTTCCGAAGTTCTGTCTGGTGAGCATTCAACCAATTGCTGAAGCTAACGGCCTCCTGTTCGGTCGAAAAAAGGAACATCGGACAACGCACCATTTTCTGGTGCAACACCTCTGCTGAAAATCCTCCGCATAAACTGATGGCTTTGGCGCCCCGGTTCATGCTGGCTACCAATGCGCCTTCGAGGGTGGCGGCTGCGGTATGGACCATTTCCTTTTTCTGGCCGCTATTATACAACAAGGGACCAACCAAGCCGACTGGAATTTCGGTGCTGCCTATATACGATTCAATATTCTGACTGATTAGCCCAAGCGGAATGGCCGAATCTTCCATCTTTTCTGTATGGATATTTTGCGCATGAAGGTATTCCCGTCGTTCGCGGGTGCTGCTTTCCGTAACCAAACCACGACCGGGAACGATGGGATAGTTTGCACCATCCATAGGCCTGGTTTCCGGCTCGCTATTATTTTTATTAATGGGATCGATCTGATTCATCTTCTTTGCTATTAAGCGTATTCCCTTTTTCTATCCTTACCGTACCTTTTGTTCCATCCACCCGGATCAGGTCGCCCGACTGTATGCGACGTGTGGCTCCCGGAATATTCACTACTACGGGTATCCCTAACTCACGTCCCACTATGGCGGTATGTGAGAGCAGGGAGCCTTTTTCACTCACCAGCGCACTGGCCTGGGCCATCAAAAACACCCAGCCGGGATCGGTCATTTTTGAAACCAGAATCCGGTTTTTTACTTCCATATCGAATCCTGGCTGAAGGGTAACCAGGGCCTCAGCCTTAACGATTCCGGGAGAAACGCCAATGCCTGACAACGTATTGCCGGAAACGTTTTGTTCAATATCCGTTGATCCAAATTCGGGTAAATCACCTGTATACATGATCCGATCCGGAATCTGCAGTTTTTCGGCTTGATTATACTGCTCTTTTCTTTGGATGACCAGACTTCTGAAATCCTTCACTTCCTGATCCATACTGTACCTTTTGAGCTCCTCCAGATCCAGGTAGAAGATATCGCTTTCCTCTTGAATTTGTCCGCCTTCCACCATGATCTTCCCGATTTCTAAAAAAATATCTTTTACTGCTCCATAGGCCCGGGTGCGGCAAAAGCGCATGTTTTCCCTGTTTTTTAGTCCATAACGGGCCAAAACAAGGCACCCGTTGAGGATATACCGTTTGGGATCCCACCAGGGAAAGAGGCTGTTTTTCCTTTTGCTGGCGGCCTCCCGAATGGCAGCCTTTTTCCTTAAAAAATCATCGGCATTCACCGAACTCTGCAGTTGCTGTTTGAGCATTTGCACCAGCAAAAGCGGGAATCGGCGCGGCGAAGGGGTTTCAAGCTTGAGTTCGGCGAGGGTGCGGTCGCCATAGCGATCCAAATAGGCAAAGAACCGAGAGGAAAACTCCGGGAATGTGTGCTGTTGTAAGTTTGTCAATACCACGCTATCCTCCTCTTCAAACAACATGGCCAATGCTTTCTCTTTTTGTAGGATGGCTTTAAGCCGCAACACCTCCAGGATGGCTTCTTCGGATGCCACCCCGCTTTCGCTGGCTACCAGGTCATTGGCCAGCTCTATGGCTCCGGCTTTTTTCAAAACAGACTGCACCCAGGCAAAGGATTGAAAGGCAATAAAATCATTGACGATCGTATGGTACCAAAATGAAAAAAGGGCGCTGGTATGCCTTTGGTAATGTTGCCAGATTTTGCCCGCATCCTTGCCACAAGCGGAATAATTCCTCAACCTTCCATACTCCTGATCAAATTTCCTGTAAAAGCTTCTGTTCCCACTTCGCCAGGTCAGGATCAGCCAGATGGATGAGGTATAGGCACGGAGTTTTCCTTTAAAACCGGGTAAGATCTGATCCATTTCACTGTCGCGTAAGCCTACGGCGTTTTCCCAGTCGCGCAGGGAACCTTTGCTGCGATGCACCCGGGCCAGCATGCGGTACCAGTTATCCAGCCGGTAATAAACACGGCCTTCTACATGGGCGATCAGGTTTTCAAAAATTTCATGCAGGTCGGCGATCTCCTTTTCCATAAGCCAAAAAGCCCGGGCGCTGCTGCGGAAAAGTTTGGCATAGGCATCCCGGGCAAAATCATAGGTGAGCGGAAGGGTAATGCCGGGGTAACTTTCGATGATATTGGTATTGTCCAGGATCTTAATATCCTTGGTTTTTATGCCGGTAATCGGACGCATTTGCAGCAGGAACAATGCGCCATTTCCATCCATACAAAACTCAATATCTGCAGGCAAACCAAGTAATTTTTCAGTTTTCAGAAGCATATCCCCCACTTCCTGAACTTCGCTGTCAGATAATGTGGGTTCAAGCATTTTTCCCTCTTCTACAGGCAGTAAACGCGTCTGCCCGTCGAAGGAAAATTGTTCTGTTTTTTTGAGAATGGTTTTTTGAAGTTCCCTGTTCTTGCGATTAAGCAGGTAGGTATCGGTCTCCACCTTACCCATCACCACTCCTTCTCCGGCTCCATAACCTGCTACAATACACATGTTAGCCAGATTGCCTCCGGGTCGCATGGAGAAACCAATGCCCGAGCGGGTGGCATGGATCATTTTCTGTACTACGATGGCAAAGGGGAAAGCTGCCGTTTCCATTTTATTCAGGCGCATATATTCGCCAATATTCGCCCCTGAGGCCGACTCCCGGCACTTTTGAATTTCTTGATGGAGGTTCTTTTTATCGACAAAAAGTCCGGTATAAAACTGCCCGGCAAAGGAAAATTCAGCCCCATCTTCTATGGATGCGGATGAACGAACCGAAACATGCCCTTTTCCCTCTGTTAGTTGGTCGAATGCCGCTTCCAATGCTTTTGAGTCGAGCGCATCCGGCACAGCCAAAGCCTCAGCCGTGATCACAAAAAAAGGCGGCACAGTAATCCCCGCCTGCACCATACGGCACAGGTTATAGGCCTTGCTGCCAATGAGCGAAACAGGCGGAATGCTCCCCGCAGGATCAAAAAAATAGTAAGCCATTAAAGGGTGATCGTCACATTGGTGATGAGCAGGGTATGGATGAGCAGGTTAAAAAACAGGAGGGTGGTAAAGATCATGCTCGTGTTTTTCAACACATTGTTTTTGTGGGTGGGGTAAAGATAAAATCGTCCGTAATACACCAGCACATAGGCGATCAGTACCAGTGTAACAATGGCATGGGTAAAATCGAGTCCGAGTTCAAAGCCAACATAGAGGCTGAGTATTCCGGAAATCAGCAGGCAAGTGAGGGGGATCAGGGTAGCTTTTTTCGCCCCAAAAAGTTTGGAAAAGGTTTCATAGTCGTCTTCCTTATCAGCCGAGCGAATTTTCCGTGAAGTCTCCCAGGCGGTTATCGGTAGTGAAAATATGAGCAGAAGCAAAAAATGTTTGAATTCAAAATCCTCATATACCCAACCGGATGCCAATGCCGTATGGATAAGGAAAAAATTGATCATGACGGGTAAAGGCTGGTGGGTGAGCATGGTAAAAAACACATGTTCCCGGTGGTACTTTTCGGCAAAGAACCATTTAAAAGTCAGTACCGCATAAAGCAGCATGATCGAAAAAACAAAGAGGGTCTTTTCTCCATAGATCAGATTGGTGGCCAGCAGGATACAAAAACTTACTCCGCTGATGATCTGGATGTCCTTTTTCAACACGGCTCCCCGGGGTGTTGCCCTGTCAGGGAACAGGTCCTTATCGATCTCAATATCTTTCAGGTCGTCGAAGGTGCGCATCTGCAGCATCATAAAAAAGGCGGTCACCATACCCACCACCCCGTTGACATCCAACACGATCGATTTTGTTGTAATGGCCTGGGTCACAAAATTCAGGCAGAGGTAAAGGGCAATAACATAAGGCAGGTAGATCAGCACGGGGAACATTTCCAGCGAATAGGTCCAGATGCGGGAAAGGAAGGGCTTTTTAGCCGGGACTTGTGTATTCATAGTAAATTCAGGTTACTCGAATATACAAAACCCCATCATTCGTTCCGCTTTCTTTCTTTTTGGTATGGTTCCCTGATGCCGTCGGTATTGTATTTGTCCATCTTTTTATAGGCCCTTTGCAGGTAATCGGGAACATGACCTTTGTAACTGATGGAATAATGCGAGAATCCATTAAAGGGCACACCCTGTACGGTCTTTCCCCATGCCACCTGCTTGATAACCCCTGCCTCAATAAAAGCGGCCTTAAATGCTTTTTCCCGGGCGGCGATGATCTGATTATATTTTCTTTGGATAACAGCCGGACTAACAAGTTTCTCCGCTTTATGTTGTATCGTAAATAAGGTTTTATCTGTTACCCGGGCATTTAAGAATTTTTTAAACCCGGCGTCCTTTACCGAAAGATGGGCCACGTATAGGGAATCCTTCTCGCTAAAATTCTCCTTGTTTCTCCCTGGTTCCGACATAAAATAAAGCTTCTTTGCCTCAAACAGCAAAAGCAGCTCCTTTTCCTTTTCTTCATAAGGAGCAGGATAGATGGTGATATGGGCCTTTTCATCGCTTTTGAGGAAATCCACGATCCTGTTGATATAGCGTTCCTGGTCGCGGCTAAGGGTACTGGAATGCATGGGCCATTTTACCTGCTGATTGGACTCCAGCTCCAGTTCGACCATTTTTACATTCATGCGGTAAGGTGTAGAAATGGGCTTGAGCACAATATTTGTAAAAATATCTTTGATCACATCCCAGAAATTAAAAGCCGGATCACCCAATTTTCCGGAGATAGGTATTTCATAATCGATTACATTTCCTTTTTCACGTACCAGGGCCATGGCAAAATTAAGGGGAAGCCAGCGGGTATCGTCGCCATGCACCCTTTCAGATACCCGGGGATCCAAAATGATCAGATGGTTCATGCTGCTGATACTTCCATTACGCACCACCCAATTGCCACGTAACTCCATCGCTCCCCTGTCTAGTGGAAATCCGGTATGGGTAACAAGGAAAGGATTCATCATACTCAGGGCCACCTTCTGTATGAAAAAATCAAGGTTAAAATACGAACTGTCTTTGGGGTTGATACTTAAAGCCAGGTCGAAGTTCCCATGGGGTTTGATTCCGGAATGTACCCGCATGTTTACCCGGGCATGGGCTTTATCCACCGAATCAGCAATAACCGTGAAGGGCTCCAAAGCTGCACTGAACTTTTCGCCCATCGAATAATCTTCATACTGCAGGTCACCATCATAAATAGCAAAACGGCCAACCTGATACTGGCTGTTCAGGAAATTCCTTGACAGGCGGTCGATCAAATGGGCGATCTCGATCACCAGGTTAAACTTTTGTGGGTCACTATTCACCGCTTTCACATTCTGCCCGTCAACCCCAAACATGGTTTGCACATTGTCGAGGGTATCAAAACGCTGGTATTTAAAAAAGGGTTTGGTTAAACATACCGAGTCGTAGCGGTAAATAAAATCTTTGGGACTCAGCCGGTCAATCGAAACAATCAGACTTTCAAATGAGGCAAAGTCATCCTGATTTTCACGTCCGAATTGAAAATTGGAAACTTCGATATTTCCGGAAGTGCTGATACTGTCAGCTGTTCTGAAGTTTCCGCTAGAGTGCAATTCTGCATCCAGCCTGGCGGCAAAGGTTCCATAATTTGTCAGGTCTTTTAAGTATTGATTGATGATATCGAGGTCGAGGCTGTCGATCTTAACCCCCAGTGCATAGCCGCTGTTTTTTAGATGGATGGCGATATCTCCGGAAATTTTCCCCGAACCCGTTCCGGAAAGAAAGGAAAAGGCAATGGGCATGGTATCCTTATCATACTGTAAACCCTCACTTTTTATATTCACCTCCTTGATGAAATAATTCACCGGGGTAAGGGCTTCTATATAATGAAACTCGCCGTTTTCTATTTCTATATCGAGGAGACTAAACCGAGTGACTTTGTCAGACTTTACCTTAGTCGTATCAGCAGCATAAAATTCGATCAGGTCATTAAAATTAAATTCTTTGCCCGACTGATGCACCCGCCCAACGGGGTTGGTGAGTTTGGCCGTACTCATCTCATAGGTTTTATTGAACATCTTCAACATGGCCATATTCGCCATCAAACCATCTGCCTTCAAAAAAATCGTGTCGCCATTGTGTTCCATGATCTCGAGATCATTGAGGTACACATAGCCGGTAAAAGGATTTACATAGGCCCAATCCAGCGTGATCTCCCTGCCCGTAAACCGGGTATCGTATTTCTGGATAAGGTATTTGGCGACCGGGGATATCACCAGAAGAAGAAGTACCAGTGTTGCCACCAGCACAATCGAAATCCTTACCAGTACTTTTTTAAGTCTAGTCATGAAGAAGTGTAAAGGTGGGTCAATTGTGTCGATTAATGCTTATATCTTTCTGGCAATTCCTTGCATGATTCACACGTGGCAGGGAAACTGGGCGAAAGCCTACCTTTGCCTTTCTACTTACAACTTCATGAATAAACATATCAATTCCTTCAACCCCTGGCACCATGTGTCGCCGGGACATAGCCATCCCGGCATCGTTAACGGCATCATCGAAATTCCCAAAGGAACCCGGGCCAAGTATGAGATGGATAAAGACAGCGGACTGCTCCGCCTCGACCGGGTACTGTATTCATCGGTGTATTACCCGGCCAATTATGGGTTTATCCCCCAAAGTTATTGCGACGACAAAGACCCGCTTGATATTCTGATCCTCTCCCAGATCGATTTTGTGCCCATGTGCATCGTACCTGCCAAAGTGATCGGGGTGATGCGTATGCTGGATAATGGAGAAGCCGATGATAAAATTATTGCCGTAGCCCAGGGCGACCCGAGTGTGAGCCATATCAACGATATCGCCGAACTTCCCTCCCACTTTATTTCCGAACTGAGAAGCTTTTTCGAGGATTACAAAAAGCTGGAAAAGAAGTCGGTGGTCGTAGAGGATTTTCTGGACCAAAAAACCGCCCTGCGCATTTTGGAAGAGAGTTATGTGCTGTATGAAAAGATCTTTGGCGATAAATGACATGAAAAACTTCGAAGACAACCCCAAAAGCATCAAGTACCACGTTAAAAAATTCCTGATCCGCCATCAGGAACGTTTTCGTAATAAGATCGTGGTGGATATGCCGGCTGGGAATGGAGTGACTTCCCGAATACTGAAGGATATTGGTGCTATTCCCCTTGCTTTTGATCTCTTCCCTGAATATTTTGTTCAGGAGGGTATCAGCTGCACCCGGGCCAATGTGCTTGAAAAGCTGCCTTTGGAAGACAAACATGCCGATTTTGTGATCTGCCAGGAGGGCATTGAACATTTTACGGATCAGTTTAAGTCGCTTACCGAGTTTAACCGCATCCTCAAACCCGGTGGCTCGTTGATCATTACTACCCCAAACTATTCCAATATCCGGGCGCGCCTCTCCTATTTTTTATCGGAAAGCGAACGCTTTAATTCCATCATGCCGCCCAACGAGATCGACTCCATCTGGATGAACGACCAGAGCAAAACCAGCGATATTTATTTCGGCCATGTGTTTCTTATTGGCATTCAAAAACTACGGGTACTGGCCAATTTATCCGGGTTTAAGATCAAACATATCCAATTTACCCGCCTCAAAACAACCTCCCTGGCCCTGTTTCCGATCACCTATCCGTTTATCTTTTTATCCAACCTGTTCACCTACCTCAAACATGTGAACCGGGAAAAAGGCTATCCGAAAGACTACCAGAAAGGGGTTTACGGGGAAATATTCCGGCTTAGCATCAATCCTAAAATCCTACTCGACGGCCATCTTTTCGTTGAATTCGAAAAAGTAAACGACTTCGACCAGGTGATGGGCAAAATGAAAAGTGTTCAGAAGGAATTTGGCTGTACCTAAGGCCGGTACTGCGATTCTTTTAAAATTTTATCCGAATCCGTTTCGAACATCAATTCCTGCAGGGTAAGTTCCGGGTTTTCTTCCATATACCGTTTTACAATTTGCCAACCGCTGTATGCTCCAATACGCGGCGCACTCCCCGGTGGGACATTGGGCGCGGCAGTAAACGGCCCATCGCTTAACAGGGGCATATAATAAGCACCATCGAGGCTGTAAAGATAATTTTCACTGATATAGAAGGTCCACATCTGAAACTCGTTTTCCTTTAGCCAGCTCAGTTGGTCGGTGGTCCAGCCTGTCAACAGCGAATCGGCTGTTTCGGGCAGTACAGATTGCAAATAATACAGCAATTTCCCCTCCCGGATCATGTGGTCGAGAAAACGATTTTTTGCGATCGGGATCTCCAGGGTCTCATCCAGCCAGGCGCTCATGGCCGCAGTGGGCAAATGCGCCTTGTTCATGCGGCGAAGCACGTAAGAAGGGATATTAAAGTTCGGATAGACGGGATAATTTTCGCCGAGGTACATCTCCAAAGGCAAAACCAGCATGGCGCTGTCGGTACCGGTGCGGAACAAAAATTCGGTATAGGCCAGTATGATGGAAGGTGTTGCACTTTCAGGAAAATGGTAGGCAAAACGTTTAAAAGCCGGATCCAGTATGGCCATCTCCTCAGAAAAATCGCCAAATAGCTGGTTAACCGTATCCTGAATTTTCAAAACGTTGGTATCACTCAGCAATAAAAGGCAATTTTTGATCTCTTCTTCCTGTTTCCAGCCCATGATATCGATCTGATAAAAGGGATAAAACTCCGGATATTTCTTTTTCAGGGCTGCCAGATCCGCTTCAATATTTTCAGGTTTCATGGCGAAAAAATCCTTGTCGAAACGTTTGAGTTCGCTTACCGAAGGGATTTCATCTACCTTCACGCCGTCACGGGAATCTGTATTGCACGATGGCAGCAGAATTAACGCGGCTAAAAAAGCACATAAAAGGAATTGTTGTTTTTTTACCAACTTTGCAAGCATATAAACCATAATCCTATCTAAGGTCCCAAAAGTATGAAAAAACAACTAACCCTATGCCTATGCCTTCTGTTAAGTACGGCTGGCTTTGCTCAAAACGAAAGCAGTGACAAAAAATTTCACCTCGGTCTGATCGGATCAACCGGCATCGGTTGGCTGAGTCCGGAAAGTAAAAACTTACAGGGTGGCGGCGTAAAAGCCGGGATAGCCTTTGGGGTTTATGGCGACTTTTATTTCGCAAAAAATTATGCCCTGAATATTGAAGTGAACCATACTACCCAGGGATATAAAACCATTGCCGACTCCATTTCCCATACCAACCTCACCAATGAAACAACCAAATTTGCCAATGTAACGATCGACTACCGCATCCGGGCTTTTCAAGTGCCTATCAGCTTAAAGCTTAGAACGAATGAAATTGGCTATATGCGCTATTTCGGACAGTTGGGAATAGCTCCAACCTTTGCCTACAAAACCATTTTTGCTGATATAGACCCGGCCGTTTTTCCAAAAGCCGACGACAATGTTGACCGCCAGGTAAATGATACCAAAAACGATTTTGACTATGCTGATCCACAGGTTTCTAACGACAACAAAGGTTCTTTTCTCGAAGAAGACAATATCAGCGGCTTCCGTTTGCCCCTGATCATTGGAGCAGGTGCTGAATGGAATGTTTCCGGTAACACAGCCATTACCTTCGGGATTCGTTACGAATACGGACTGGTTAATGTAATGAGAGCAGAAGAAACCATTGCCCGCCCGAACGGATTTAACCTCGTTGTTGGCGTACGTTTTTAGGGAATTGATTAATTGCTGCCGAATTGAAAATTGCACTCGCTCAGTTAAATTATCATACAGGACATTTCAAAAAAAACACCCGGCGTATACTGGAGCATATTGAAAAAGCCCGTTCCCAAAAGGCTGATTTGATCGTGTTTGCGGAGCTTGCCCTTACCGGCTACCCTCCGCGTGATTTTCTTGAGTTCAGTGAGTTTCTTGACGAGTGCGAGCTCGCCGTTCAGCAGGTTGCTGCTGCATGTATCGACATGGTATGTATCCTCGGCGCCCCTGCACGTAACCCGCAGAAAAAAGGCAAAGCCCTGCATAATGCGGCCTTTGTGCTTGCCGATGGGAAAGTGCAGCAGGTGGTGCACAAAGCTCTGCTCCCTACCTATGATATTTTCGATGAATACCGCTATTTTGAGCCGGCTAAAAGCTTTTCCTGCATCCATATAAAGGGACAGCCTGTTGCGCTCACAATATGCGAAGACCTGTGGAACGTAAGTGAATCGGGCATTTACCCCGAAACACCCATGGAGCATCTGATAAAGGAAAAACCGGTATTGATGATCAATATCGCCGCTTCTCCATTTAGCCGCAACCATATCGAAACCCGTAAAGCGGTGCTGGAAGACAATTGTCGTCAATATGGATTGCCCCTGCTTTATCTAAACCATGTGGGCGCCCAAACCGAAATTATTTTCGATGGGGGCAGTCTGGCCATGAATGCAGATGGAAGTCTGGTGGATGAAATGGCTTATTTTAATGAAGAATTTAAGGTCTATGATTTTAAGGATGGATGCCTGGAACAGGTTGGCCATGACTCAAGCTTTTTGCCGAAAGACCGTATCGAACTCATCCATGATGCGCTGATAACCGGTATACGCGACTATTTTAATAAACTGGGTTTCAAAAAAGCCCTGCTTGGTTCTTCCGGAGGCATCGATTCGGCCGTGGTGCAGGTTTTGGCCGCTAAGGCATTGGGACCAGAGAATGTGCTGGCTGTATTGCTTCCTTCCCGTTACTCCTCCGATCATTCGGTGCAGGATGCCCAAAAGCTTTCCAAAAACCTGGGAAATCCAACTGAACTGGTATCTATCGAACCTGCTGTTTCAGCCTTTGAAGGCAGTTTAAAAGATCTTTTCGATGGAAAGGCGGCCGACCTGACCGAAGAAAATATGCAGGCCCGCTCTCGTGCGGTGATCCTGATGGCCATTAGCAATAAGTTCGGTTCCATCCTGCTCAATACGTCTAACAAAAGTGAAAATGCCGTGGGGTATGGAACCTTGTATGGTGACATGTGCGGCGGCCTTTCCGTGATCGGCGACGTATACAAAACCCAGGTTTACGAACTGGCCGCCTTTATCAACCGTGAAAAAGAAATTATTCCGGAAAACATCATCCGGAAAGCCCCTTCCGCCGAATTACGTCCGGACCAGAAAGACTCCGATTCCCTGCCTGATTATGACGTGCTGGATGCCATTCTGTATCAATACATCGAAAACCGCAAAGGTCCCAAAGAGTTGCTGGCAGAAGGATTTGACGAAGCCCTAGTACGCAGGATCATTCGCCTGGTCAACCTCAATGAATACAAACGCCATCAAACCCCGCCAATTCTGCGGGTGTCTTCCAAGGCTTTTGGTATGGGGAGAAGGATGCCGATTGTAGCAAAGTATTTACTTTAGCTGTATCTTAGCTCCAATGCGCAAGGAGCTCCTAATCCTCTTCCTTCTATTGCCCATTGCCTGTCAAAAGGAAACCATCTCCGTTTGCGACAGCGAGAAAAAATTGCGCGATGTGGCCGATTTTAGAGTAGGAACGACATTTGACCAATTCCGCGGTAGTCTTTATCTCTATGGTGAAGTTGTGGGCGAACATTTTAACAGGATAAGTTCTGAAAATGCTCTGAAAATGGACAGAACAGTTCTAAGTTATAGTGAGTTCGATTTTTTTCCGTATGCCAGTCTAAGCCGCGAAGGGAAGTTCAATAAGTTACAGGCCATCCATATTCATCCGGTAATTTGGCATAAACAGGTTCCCAAGTGGCTGCCTGATCTTCCCGCTGATTCCCTGGAATCCTTCTTAAAAAATTACTGCACTAAGTTTCGGGAGTACCTTGGCTACACGGATTTACTTGTGGTAGATGGTATCGATGTGGTCAATGAAGCCCTGAATGAAGATGGAAGCATGCGTCAATCCTTCTGGTACCAAGCCATGGGCAAAGATTTCCTTACCCTGGCCTATAAAGAATTTTCGAAACTCGATCCGGCGATTAAGCTGTTTTACAATGATTATAATCTGGAAAGCAATCCGGTAAAACTTGATGCCGCCCTGGACCTTTGCGATTGGCTTCGTGAGCAGGGTGTTCGCGTTGACGGGATCGGCATGCAGATGCATATCACTATCCACGAACCCAGTATCAGCGACATGGCTGCGGCCGTTCAAAAAATAATTGATCGCGGCTATATGATCCATTTTTCCGAACTCGATATCAGCCTCAATCCATACGGAAAGTACGATACAGCTACTCCTGAACTCCTTAACAAACAAGCTGAACGGTATTATGAAGTTTTCAGATTGTACCAGGAGATCCCAAAAGATTTGCAATACGGGATCACCGTGTGGGGCCTGGCCGACCCTTACTCCTGGATACCGGATACCTATGCTCGTTTCGATGCCCCGCTCATACTTGGAGAATCGTTTGAACCCAAACCCGCATACTGTTCCTGCCTAAACGCATTAGAAAAATGAGAACTACCCTTTTCGTAATTTGTTTTATTCTGGCCCTTGCTGTTCAGGCAAAATGGAGCGTAGGGTATTATCCTTATCCATACTCGAAAGTGGAGATTAGCAGCAATCCGATCTATCCTGTTTATGGATCGATACGTTTTCAAACAAACAGTTTTATTTCCAACCTGAATACCGACCTTATTTTTAACTGGAACTTCAAACAGAAAGAGCAGGTCGATTTTTTCACAGGAGCAGGAATACGTTTTAACCTGGCGAATTTCGATTCACAGGACGCAAATCCGCATGTCGGACAGTTTCTCCTGCTCGGCGCCCGGATCTATCCCTTTGAAAAAATGCGCCCATTAGGACTATCCTTTGATATTAGTCCTTTCCTTAACAGCGATGGCAAATCAGGTAGGATAGAGTCAAACCTGGGTCTGTTCTGGTGTTTTGGACGTTAAGCGACTGGCTTATTTGATAACCTGTATCCTCACTGGCTCAAAACCGCCCTGTGCATCCATCAACATATAAACTCCCGGGGCGAGGTTCAATGAATAGGTCTTCGTTCCTTCTTCCAGATGGAAAACAGCCACTTGTTTGCCCACCTGATCGATAACCCGAACTTCCTTAGCCTCACCCTGCCAGTCGATAAAGAAGGTGCCATTGGATGGATTTGGATAAACATTTAATGAAAATCCTTCTACTGACCCCATGCCAGTTCCAAAGGAAATGGTCTGAGTCGTACTGTTTTCACATCCATAAACATCTACCACAAACAGCTCCACCTGATAATTCTGGTAAGCCGGGTAGGTATGCAAAGGATCATCCATAACTGAACTATCCCCGTCTCCAAAGATCCAGGTGAATTCCATCAGGGTGTCGGCAGCATTAAACCGGATCTGTCTTCCTCCCAGGTCGCTGTACGTGAAGCTGGCTGATGGAAGCGGTATTTCCCAAACATAATAGCCCGCTCCATTGCTGCACCCCAGCGAGTCGGTAATAAATACATAGCTCATACCTGTAGCATCAACATAGGTATAGTCAGCCGTATCGCCTGTGCTCCATACCACTAGCGGGTAGGTTTGCAAGAGGCTCAGTTCCACGCTGTCGCCAGTACAAAAGAGGGTATCTCCTGCAATGGTTACCTGGGGTTTATGGATGGATATGACCACCGTATCCACTGAATAACAGGAATTCGAATCCGTACCCGTTACGCTATAGGTCCCGGCCTGGTCCACCCAACGTTGTCCCGATGTATTTCCATCATTCCATAACCATGAACTAAAAGTCCCGGCATCCAGGAGCACGCTGTCGGTCCAGCAGAGCAGGGTATCGTTCCCCAAATTTAACAGGCTCGGCGAAAACCTGCCAACAACGACCGTATCCGAACCCAAACAACCATTTTGATCTTCAACATATACCTGCAAGCTGGCGTTTCCGCTTATCCAGCGCATCTGCGAAGTGTCGCCATCCGACCAATAATACGCAACATAACCAGCTCCTGCATCCAGTTGAACCGAATCGCTATGGCAAATATTGGCATCCGCACCCAGGTCGGGATCGGGAATCGGGTTAAGTATGATGTCGAAACTATCCCTCCTGCTGCAGCCATTGGAGTCTGTGGCTTCCAGCCAATATGTACCAGATTGATAGGCAAAAGTGCTGTCGTTTGAGGTGCTGTCCCACCACATCCATTGCAGGTGGCTATCCAAAAATTCATGAACCAGATACGGGTCATTGGTACACAAGATGGTATCCAGTCCGGTGGCTATTCCCCAGTCCTCAAAAAGTCTAATTTTCAGGGAATCATGGGTTTCACAGCCTATGGAATCCAAAACCGAAAGATAAAGGTATCCGGAGTCGAGGGGAATTGTTATGCTTCCCTGTGTATTTTGTGTGGTAGTTCCCTTCCAGTTCCAGGTATAGGTCGACCCTCCAAATGCGCTGTCGACGCCTGAGAAAAACGGTGCGGTTGTATGCGCACAATAGGTCTGCGGATTGACAGAAAGATCAGGAACACCGTAAGGTTTAATCGTAAAAGTATCGTAAAAATATACGTTACATTGGTAGCCCCCTAATCGGAATATGGAAGTATGGGTGCCTGGTAAAAGCCGGGGTGGGTTGCTGATGCTTTGATTTAATCCACCATCCATATACCAACCCATGCCTACTGTGTTTTGAACGTTTTGTACGGAAAGGGAAACATAGCCGCATAAGCTGTCAGACAAATGCACATCGGCAGCCGGACGAAAACTTACACCGAATGTTATCGTCCTGGTTTGGCGTTTTGGTAAAGGACAATGGTCGTCTTCCACCACAAAGTTCACGTGGTAATAATTCGTGTTATGTATACTATTTGCCGAATCAGGTACCCATTGAACCGTGAGAACGGGCGGTGATTGTGCATAATCGACACTCCAGGTCATATCCTCCAGGCTACTCAGGGAAATTACACGTAAATGTTGGGTGGAATCCGCATCATACAAACCATAACGTACACGAAGCGTGTCGCCCAAACAGCCGTTTGCATTGCTACTTCCTATCGGCAACATATAAGGCATGGCATTGGTGGTATCTGTGGCGCCTATAACAACACCCTGATAGCGGTATGCCTGAGAAATAAGCTGCATAACTCCGTTTACCCGCTTCCAGGATTTTGCCTCCACAGAAACAATGGCTACCTGATTTAAAGCGGTTGGGCGAAACTGAACAAGACCTGTATTGGAATTAATATGGAAGCCTGCGGGCAAAGCCAAATTCGCATTTGGGAAACCAAAATAAGACAAGGGATTTTGGTAATTCCAGGGCCCGGGTATCGTACCTCCAAGGTGGATAGTCGGGGTGAGCGCATAACTTAATGAATCGGCCTGCGTATGGCTTGCCCCAAAATTAAGGGCCTCGTCGGCATTTTTCATCAGCAATATCCTTGGGTCTGCGGGGAACTGGGGGGAGCTTACATCACTCGTACAGCGGTTAATTTCAGCAAACAGGATCGCTTCTCTGTTTGCCGAACCCGTAGTTATGGTATTCGACCAGGTATATTTTTCCCAATACAGGTTAAAATGGCAAGCTGAATCTGCACTCAAATCCACCTCATAACGGTACATAACACGCTTGAATCCATAAGCAAAACTGCCCGAACTGCATTTCGACTGCGTAGTGCAGGAATCCCCAAGTCCGGTTATGTCCTTTTCCCACAACTTCTGGCGTGCAGAGGCCAATAACGCAATGCTTCCCTGGTAACCGCCTTGCCGGTTTAAGAACAAGGTATCATTGGTCAATGTATCGCCCGAGCAATCCAGGAACACATCCAGATAAATATGGTAAACGCCACTCCCCACATGGGAATAAGTGAGGCTTCCTCCGAAAAAGTCAACGGCCGCTTTTCCGGGAAAATAGGACACGACAAAAAGCAAAAATGCAAAGAGAACCCGATTCATACGCAATAAATCTTAACGAATAGATGACCTGAAATATGACCCTCGCGTTGCCTGGAGAACTATTCTTCGTCGGGTTGTTTATTTAATTCCCCACCGAGTATCTGCATCAGATCCACCAGATCCAGTACTTTCTGTTTGTCGCCCAGCTTCGAATAGCTCCCAAAGAGGTTGCGGATCACCCGTTTAAGGATTTCGATATTGCCGCAGGGCAGATAAAATTCGGGCTGCGATTCTATTTTTAGCTGCCGCACAAATTCGTCGATATTTTGCCGGGTAAAAACCAATCCCTTGTTGAAGGGGTTAATATAAAACATCACCTTGCCCAGTTTCCCCTCTTTTAGCAGAATATTCCGTTCGGGAATGGTGGTATTGTCGAGGCTGTCATCCAGCAAATAAGCCAAAATAAAATGCTGGGGCAGGTTTACGCCAAAGATGGGAATACCTAACCTTTGGGCAACGATAATGTAAATGATGGCGAGCGAGATCGGGTTTCCCTGCTTCTGGTCGAGCACGGTATGGATATAGGAGTTTGCCGGAGCATGGTAGTTGGTGGTATTGCCCTTAAACCCGTTAACCTCATAAAAGATATGGTTGAGTATCCTTATCTTCTCCAGGGCTGTCAGCTCGTAATGCAGCTCCAGCCAGGCATCGAGTTTTATTTTATCGATTCGGTTACTCAGCTCCCTTTTGTCAATATTCGGAAAATGATAGCGGCTCAGGATCACGATGCCGTCAAAGAGGTCTTGTTCTTCTGAGAGCACCCACTTTTTCAGGTCTTCTTTCACCCCGTCCTGCTGTATCTTGCGGATCAGCTCCTCAAGGCGTTGCTGGTGGGTCATGCTAAATCCCTGGCTCCATTGATCTTCCAGCAGGGGCACAACCTCCTCTCCCAGCGACAGAATACGTTCCTCTACCATACGTACCACCTCCTCATCGGTGTCGTCCAGCAAGAGGACCATGGCACTGAGCTCGCGGGTATCTATCATCCATTCAAACATAGGAAATGAAGCGGATTTTCGACCAAAATTTGTTCGAAAATTAAATTTTGACAATAATGTGACAATTCACTAGTTAAACCTTCGTACCTTAGTTTAAATTTATCCCATGAAAACATTATTCACGCTGTTATTTGTTCTTGGCTCATTCGCCCTGGCCAATGCGCAGGATAAAATTTTCCTGAGCTCCGGAAAGATCATAGAGTGTAAAGTAACCGAAGTCGGTACCGAAGAGATCAAATACAAAGTCAGCACCGAAGTTGATGCAGCTGTATACACTATTAAAAAGATCGATGTGATCCGAATCGAATTTGCCAATGGACATGTCGAGAAATTCAAGGAAGAACTCAGCGACCCTGATATATACCTGAACAACAAGAAAAATGCCTGGAAATTCGATTTTATGTCGCCGGTTTGGGGCTCCTCGATATTTGGGTATGAACGTTCTATTCGTCCTGCCTTAAGTATGGAGGTGAACATGGGCATTATTGGCATGGGTTACGACATGTACAATGTAAAACCCCGCGGTGCCTTGGTGAAAGTCGGACCAAAATTTATGTTAACTCCCGATTTCCGCTCCAGATCCATGCGTTTTTCCCACCTCTTTAAAGGGCTCTATATTCAACCGCAGCTTATTGCCGGTGTTTATGGAGCAGATGTGAATTACTTTGAATACACTTCCACAGGATTTGTTGGTGTGCATAAGGCGAGGGAAACAACCAGCTATGGCAATGTGATGCTCAATTTTGGGCAACAAGCCGTATTTACCGGCTCCTTTTTGATTGATGTTTATGCCGGCGTGGGGTATAGTTATACGAATACAACGACCAAAAACAAACCTGCCAATACGGGCAGTAATGAATTTTATAATGGGTATACACCCACCTTTGGTGTATTGAACCCTGACTTCTACCACCCAATTAGCTTCACAGCCGGAATTAAATTTGGTTTCCTCACCCGATAAAAAGAAAATAAAAAGATCCCATGAAAACACTATTCACCCTGTTACTTGTTCTTGGAACGCTGACTTTAGCGAATGCACAGGACAAAATTTACATGACAAGCGGAAAGATCATCGACTGTAAAGTAACCGAGGTCGGCACCGAAGAGATCAAATACAAAGTCAGCACCGAAGCGGATGCTGCCACCTTCTCCGTTAAAAAGATCGATGTCATTAAGATCGAATTTGCCAACGGACATGTCGAAAAGTTTAAAGAAGAGTTGGATGACCCGGATCTATACAAAGACAACAAGAAAAACGCCTGGAAATTTGATTTTGCGTCTCCCCTGTTCAGTTCCTCCATTTTCGGCTACGAGCGTTCCATCCGCCCCGGATTCAGTCTGGAGGCGAACCTGGGGATTATCGGTATGGGTTATGATATCTATAATGTAAAACCCCGTGGGGCTTTGTTAAAATTCGGACCAAAGTTTATGAAAACACCCGATTTCAGAACCGGTTCCCTGCGCTATTACCATGTGTTAAAAGGAGCCTATATCCAACCCCAGGTAATTTTTGGAATCTATGAATCCGATGTGAACCACTATTATGGCTATTGGAACAATGGAAGCGGAGGGAGAGAAACCACAACTTATGGAAATGTTATGATCAATTTTGGGAAACAATCGGTTTTTGCCAATGCTTTCCTGATCGATATTTATGCTGGCGTGGGCTATGGATTTTCAAATACCACAACCAACAATATAAATCCTGACCCCCACTATAATGAGTATTTCTTTTATACCCCTACTTTTGGTGTGATGGACCCGGATATGGATATCCCCGTCAGCATCACAGCCGGTATCAAATTTGGTTTCCTCACCCGTTGACAAGAAAATTAATACTATCCCATGAAAACAGTATTCACCCTATTATTTGTACTCGGCGCCTTTGCACTGGCGAATGCGCAGGACAAAATTTACATGACTTCCGGCAAGATCATCGAATGTAAAGTAACCGAAGTCGGTACCGAAGAGATCAAATACAAAGTTGGCACCGAAGCCGATGCGGCCACCTTCGCCGTTAAAAAGATCGATGTGATCAAGATCGAATTTGCCAACGGACATGTCGAAAAGTTCAAAGAAGAATTGGAAGATCCGGATCTCTATACCGACAATAAAAAAACAGCCTGGAAATTTGACTTTGTGTCGCCCTTGACCGGTCTCAGTATTTTTGGCTATGAACGTTCCATACGTCCCGGCTTTAGTTTGGAAGGGAATTTTGGGATCATTGGAGCAGGTATCGACCAGGAAGATGCAAATCCTTTTGGCGCCCTGGTAAAATTCGGACCTAAGTTTATGAAGACCCCCGATTTCCGTACAGGATCCCTGCGTTATTACCATGTATTAAAAGGCGCCTATATTCAGCCACAGGTTATTTTGGGTGCCTTCTCTTCCGATATTACCTACAATACCTATACCCAGGACCCGAATAATCCCTGGAATTGGATTCCCAATTCGACTACTGTCAGAGAAAACACAACCTATGGTAGTGTCATGATCAACTTTGGAAAACAATCGGTATTTGCCAATGCTTTTTTAATCGATCTGTATGCAGGTATCGGGTATGGATTCAAAAATTTATCAAACAAAAACAACCTGCCAAATGCACAGACCGAAAGGTATATGCACCGAACCTATGGTGTTTTGACCGGGGGCGACGACCTGCCTATTGCCTTTTCGGCAGGGGTGAAGTTGGGGTTCCTTACCAAATAGTAGCAGGAGCAGGATTCAAAGGATTTGAAAGATTATAAGGATAAAAGGAAAAGGGGCTTCGCCCCTTTTTTTATGGGTGGACCAGAAGTTTGAAGTGTAGGCCGTTGCCGGCTTCCAGAAGATAGATACCCTTGGGGAGAGGTTGGGGCAATTCTCCGACTCCATCCAGAAAGCTTAGCTGTACGATCTTTTTGCCTTGCATGTCGAATAGCTGAAAGGTTTCATTTAGCGGTGCTGTCAGGTAAAGTTTTTCAGCCCTGTTACCCTGAACAGGGTTGGGGTATAGGTGCACGGAAAGATTGAGTGGCTCCTGGATCGCTTGTGCGATCTGGCCGCCTTGTTTTATAAAATTAAGCTTATCCACCTGCACGCCGGTAAAGCGCTCATAGCCGGTATTCCCGGGCCAGCGCACCAATACAGAGTCGATGGCAGTTCCTTTAGCGAGTCCAAAATGCAGGCGGGCGGGTTTTTGCATGCGTACGCCCCTGCCGGCGCTTACTTCCTGCATGTATTTTTTTCCGTTGGCATATACTTCTACCCTTGCCCCGATGGCCAACAGGTTTCCGCTAGTTGCTAGTAATTCGATCTCGGTCCAGTGTTCCTCCCAGCTCGGGTAATTGTTTTTCCAGATCCGGAAACGTCCTCCTTCGCCAATGGCCATATCGAGTTTGCCATCATTGTCCCAATCGGCCCAGCACACATCTTCGCCACTTACAACCTCAGCAATACCGACTTCTTTGCTTACCAGTTTGAACTTGCCCGCATCTTCCTGCTGGTACATGTCGATATAGCGGCATCCATAAAAGGTGGTGATGGCAAAGTCCAGATCGCCGTCATTGTCCATATCGCCCCAGGCACCACCGGCATGGGTTTCTTCATATTCGATCCCCGAGGTATGGGTTTCTCCATAAAACATATAAGCCGGAGCTCCCCCATTGCGGTACAATTGGGTTGGCAAATGATCGTATTGCAGTATAAACGCCGGGTGCGCCAGCATGGGCACCAGCAGGTCAAAGTCGCCATCGTTGTCGTAATCGCCCCAGTCCACTCCGGTACCATGGCTCGACTGGTTAAATTTATTCCTGTCGAGCCCCAAAGCCCCAGCCATATCGGTAAACTTTCCATTGCCTTCATTGCGCCAGAGTTCATCGGGTTCGAGGTAATAATTCGTTACATAGAGGTCGAGGTCGCCATCGTTATCGTAATCGCACCAGGCCGAACCCCGGCTGCGGCGGTGCACAAAATTCGCAGGATAGATCATGCTGGTGGCATCGGTAAAACTGCCCGCTCCATCGTTTAAAAACAAATAATTCGGAACGATATCCGGCCCGCCAGCAGGATACATGGTCCATAGCCGGCCAATAAAAATATCCGGAAACCCGTCCTGGTTAATATCCGCAATGCTGTAGCTGGATACGCCGCGCACCGGAATTTGGGCAGCGACACTTTGTTGAATGAAGTTGCCGTTTTTTTGGTTCATCAGCACCTGATGTCCGGCCGAATCTGCATAGAGCAATAAAATATCCGGCGCCCCGTCGTTATTGATATCGATAATGGGATGCAGGGAAATACCTGCCGGGTTATATCCCAAGCGCGTTGTTTCATCCGAAAAGGTAAAATCTTTATTATTGAAGTACACCCTGCCAGCCACCACGATATCCAAAAAACCATCGCCATTGAGGTCGGCCGTAGCAATGTTCTGGTTTCCAAGGGTAAGGGGAAAACCCGCTGCTTCGGTAACATCTTTAAACCAACTCTCATCCGGCTGGTAAATATTTTCCTTTACGAGGGTAATAGCCAGTGTTCTTCTGTTCCCCAGGCTCCACTGGTTGCCATTGCGGAAATAGAGGCCGTAGTAATCACCCCCCGATGGAGAAGAACAGGATTTTTCTGTACCTGCCATTTCTGCCATAACCAAAACATCCGTTTCGCGGCCACTCAGGCTGATAAAGAATTGGTTATTGCGCAATTCAAGTGGTTCACTCAAGGTAACCTCAATGTATTCCAGGCCTTCCTTCGTTTTGTTAACGGCATAGGGACCGGAAATGACTTTATCCAATTGCGGAAAGGCCACACCTCCTTCATGGCCGAGGATGCTTACCTGTACACTTCCAGTCGATGATTTCCCGCTGAGGGCCACCACCAGTTTGTGCAGCCGAATAGGTTGTTCCAAATCAACCCGTGCCACATACCGTTCAAAATTCACCGACAAAGCCACCAGGTTATTCGTGGGGTTATAAAGCGAAAGGCTGTCCTGGCCCGACGAGGGGAGGGAGAGGAGGATGTTTATGAGAAGGATAATGCGTAGGTTCATAGTCAAATGTACGAAATTGACCATAGACCATTGACCATAGACCATGGCTTTTTGCAAGTGCGTATCGTTAATGCGGGGACGAGGGGACTTGGAGACGAGGGGACTTGGGGACGAAGAGAACAAAATGGTCCGTTTGCTGAGCTTGTCGAAGTAAACGGACGAGCAGAGACTTCAGACGAGGGGACTTGGGGATTGGGAAAAGAAAGTCATAGAAGCCACAAAGCGCCAAAGCTTCAGTTGCGGTCAAACAGCTTTGGCGCGGTGAATATAGATTTTGGCCTGAAGAAGCACCTGGATGTGAAGACGTAGGGAGACGAGAAGCTAAATGATCCGTCACACTGAGCGGAGTAGAAGTTCGCCCGAATCGGGTGAAGCTACCGGGTGATGATTGTTAATCCAACTTGGATTTAATCTCGTCCATCAAAGGATCTAAATGGCGGGTTAAGATTGACCAAATAATGGCGTCATCCACATTATCATACGAATGAACCAATCTGTTTCTTAAACTGATTATTTGCGAAGCGCTATATAAACTGTTATCAGGTGATTCTTTCAAAAATTTGTTGACGGCTTCTCCAATGATCCCGAGATGTCGCTCCACGGCACTCTTAGTTTTAGGATCTTTTTGATAATCTGTAAAGGAACTAGTCTCTTTTGTGAAATTCCGAATCAGTTCGATCGAGTTGGAAATGTCAGACAAAAACTTTTTCTCCTTCTCGGTCATAAATTAATTTTTTTGTTCGATCGATATTTGATTTGAGATAGGGATTTCTAATGGAGTCTTCAGTTAACAAATCAACTTGTCTCTCAAAAAGTGCTTCTAACTTGTCCCACAATGAAATTAACGCTTCTCCTCTGTCAACCGGGTCGTCAATGTCGATTTTTACAACAATGTCAATGTCGCTGCTTACAGGGTCAAAATGGTCGGTGATCGAAGATCCGAATGCATAGATTTTGTCCACCCTATGCGCGCGGCATAAGTCAACAAAATCAGTGTGTCTTTCACGTATCAGCGACATCAAGTCCATATCCAAATATACACATATTTTTTTCGATTGTAGCCGCCTAAGCCTTATCACCATTCAATAAGCCCTGAAAGGGCGTTATAAGGAGCTTACGGAATTCCCAAAATATCTGCTCGCCCTGCGACGCCATAAATGGAAGTCGCTACTTCAACTTTGTTTTCCAGACTTAGAATCTTACTTCACCTACTTCTTCACGTCCGTATTGCTATGTCGGGCCGAAATCTATATTCACCGCGCCAAAGCAGCCGGACCTTGCGGTCCTGAGAGCTTTGGCAGCTATCCATCTTCTATGTCTTTGTCTTCCTGTCTTTAAATCCTTCAAAGTCCACCCTACCTCCATACTTCCCTGCTAAAACGTTCCTGCCATCTCCAAAAACTCCCCCGGATAAATCGGCTTCTCCAAATCAAAACTCACGCTATCCATCAAACCGGCATTTTTAAAAACCAGCCAAACCAACTCCGAACAATACAGCTTCCCGTTCTCATGGTTATTAAAATCATAATCGAAAGGAGCAGCATGCGCTTTGAACCAGCTGATCTCTGCGCCTAGTTTTTCCCGAAGTTCATCCGTGAGGTGCTGAGGGCGCAGGATGGTATAGGAACAAACATCGCTGAGGTCCATAAACATTTGCAGTTCGTCGTAGCGGATACCGTTGCTGTCGCTGCCATCGGGGGTGGCGTGGAGCACATAAACTTTATCCTCTTCCCTGATCAGGATGCCGATATGGGAATAATCGTCGTTGCTGCCGTTAAAGAGTTTAACCACCTTGCTATGAGCGGATTGCCCCTGGGCGAGCAGGATATCATAATCCTGCATCTTTTCCATAGCTGCCGCATCTACCACTACCTGATTCGTTTTGTAGAAAAAGAGGTAGAATAATGCAAGGAACAAAAAAGAAAATGTAACGATTTTAACGGGACTTCTTCCCACCAGCGTCCATAAAATAGCCTATCACCAAACCCACCACGGCAAAAATGGCCATGCTCAAAAGGATATTGCCCATGATATTGCCGTGCTCTGCTATATCTCCAATATGCTTCATATACCCGCCAATGCTCCCTCCTACCTTTACCTGAACCAGGTCAGACTGGAAATAATAGCTCAGGGGAATACCCAGTAGCGCCCCGATTATTGCGAATGTTACCTTTTTCATAATTTAAAGATACGGGTTATTGGGGTTGAAAGCAGAATGTCGACGGTCGACGGACCACAGTCGACAGAAGTCGCGGTATATGGAATTACGTATCTAGCCGTTGACCGTCGACCGTTGACCGTTGACTGTCGACTACCTTTCCTCTTTAACCAACTGCTTCAACCTACTCTGATACGCTTGCCAATAACTTCTTTTGGTGCTTTGATCCAGGAAGGAGGCTGCGACAAATTTTTCTACCAAATCAGACCGTGAAACCATGCTTAACAAGGTTGTTTGAAAAAATGCGGGTTGAATACCGGCATGATCAGCGAGCAGGGCAAATTGCCGGCTGATCTTTCCTTTGGCCAGCTTCGCGGGGAGGAGTCCTTCCTCGAGGGCAAAATCGGTGTCGTTAATATGGATCCGGCTATTGAGTAAGTCGTAAGCCGGACTCAAACGGTAATCGCCCAGGGGGGTTTCTACCAGTGAAAAGTTTTTATAATGGGCATCGCCATTGGAGAACAAATAATTAAAAAGCAGGAGTTTCAGCAGCTTCGGGGCTTCCAGTTTGTATGCCGGAAGATGCGCTTCTAATAAGTGGAACATGTCGAGATAATTGCCGGCATATTTGTAGTGCGCTCCATGGGTTTGGGGGGTCCTTCCTGCCAGAGAAGCCAGATCATCCTGTGCCAGTTTGCCGCCGTCTTTGTTTAGATCAAAGCGACGCGTGAGGTAGGCCGGGGCTCCGTCATTAAAAAAGATCAGCGCGTTTTCTGCCGTTTCTATCCCATAAACTTGACGGGCAATTTGCATGGTCAGGTGCTCGTTGGCCGGCATTTGATCCGGCTTCTTCCCTGCCCCGGGAACCGGTTTTAAAATATAGCTGCCCCGCTCTCCTTCTTTAACCAACCTGATCCGGTTCTTTTCCAGCAATACAGAAAATTTTTCCTGAACCCCCGACAGGGAAATATGGTTTCGGTTCGCATCAAAAAGTTCATCTGCCTGCTTATCCGACGCCGGTGAGGGGTAAGGCAAAACATGAGAAACCTTTTTACCATCAAACATCCTTTTCAGGCAGATCCTGCTATAAGTAGCAAATCCTTCCGTCAGGGTACCCGGACAAACCTGTATTTCCGGCAAGGGCATTAATTCTCCAGTTTAATTACCCGTACTGCCCCTATGCTATCGTGTTTCGCGGTAATCATCAGTAGGCCAAAATAATCATCCGGATCAATTCGATGGTGTTTACAAACCATACGTTTGTTTGAACCTTCCGGAAGCATATTGAAAAAAAAGGGAAACAGGTAGTTTGCATGGTACTCCTGTACCTTTCTCGGAAAACTCAGGCTTATGCCCGGCTTGCTGCTGTCGCGCAACCAGGAATCATGGTAACGAAAGGTAAAGGAGCCATTATCGTGTTGGGTTAAGCCNNATCCATATTCCTGAGTTTCAAGCATAGCTCCATCCCCAGCGCATTGGCGAGTTTTTCCAGGGTATGGATGGTCGGGTTTCCCTTTCCGCTCTCAAATTCCTTGAGCGTTCGCAATCCTACACCCGACAGCTGAGCCAGCGTTTCCTGGGTAACCTTTAAAGATTCCCGGCGTTCCTTGATGCTTTTTATTAACACGTCAAAGTGCATTATTCTGCTCTTTTGATTTACAAATATAGCTGTTATGGATGAATTACGTTAATAAGTGCTATTTACCGCACTATTGGACCATGGACCATGGACCATAGNNGACCATGGACCATGGTCCATGGTCCAAAGCCCAATCTCCTCTACTCCTCAACATTCCGTCCCTACTTCACAGGAAAGCCCTTGCTCTCCGGACAATGTCGTTGCCGGCTGACTGGAACTCCATTCCCGGAACGTCTGGTCAAGTGCCTCCAAAAACGCGGCACTGCCCTGGGCACCGAGCACTCTTTTATTTCCGTTAAAGACAAATGCCGGAACACTGTTTATCCCGAGTTGTCTTGCTTCCTGAATATCCGCATTGACCGCATCCGTAAACTGCTCACTTTCCATAATGGCAGCGACTTCCTCCCTTGCCAGTCCGATCTCCTCCCCTAATGCCAACAGAGTAGTGGGATCATCGATGTTTTTTCCTTCCGTGAAATAGGCTTTGAACAGGCGTTCTTTTGCCGGGCCATGGAGTCCGGCATGTTTGGCCAGGTGCAGGATACGGTGGGCCTTAAAGGTATTCACAGGAATGACTGTATGCATCGTGTATTCCAGTCCGAGCGGTTTGGCTGAAGCAGCCAGCTGCTCCCCCATGGCTGTGGTTTCTTCGATGCTGATGCCTTTGCGTTCTGCCAAAAACTGGTTCATGTTCTTATCGGGTTGGGTCTCCAGGCCGGGGGCCAGTTCAAAACTTTTCCACTCGATGTTCAGGGCATCCCTGTGTTCGAATTGCGCCAGGGCCGAATCGAACTGTCTTTTGGCCATGTAACAAAACGGACAACTGATATCGCTCCAGATCGCTACGGTCATTTTTGTGTCGGTCATATTTTCTGTTTTTAATTTTTTTTTTGATTGATGCCACAAACTTAGGTAGCTTTGCTATCCGTTGGATAGTACTATCCATTCGGAAAGCACTATCCCTTTGGCAAGTAATAGGCAATAAGATGGCACAAGCAGCAAAAAAACCGGAGCAGGATGAGTGTTCCCGGTGTATGATGGCGGTTAAGGATTCCCTGGATGTATTGCAGGGAAGGTGGAAACTTCCTATACTCCTTTCCCTGCGTTATGGTAATAAGCGGTTTATGGAAATTTCTCGTGAAGTCAACGGGATCACCGACAAAGTGCTTTCCAAAGAACTCAAGGAACTGGAAATGAACCAGCTGATCACCCGGACAATCCATGCCACTTTCCCGCCAACGGTGGAGTACGCCATTACCGATCACGGCAATTCGCTGGATAATGTTATCTCCGCCCTCCGCGACTGGGGGTTGCAGCATAGGAAGCAAATTATCGGGAAGTAAAGGGAATTCGATTTGGACCTTGGACCATGGACCATAGACCATAGACCATAGACCATGGACAAAAGCTCCAAGCTCCAAATACCCAATACCTAATACTCAGTTCCACAACTCATAACTCATAACTCATAACTCTTCCTTACCTAAATAATTCGTATTTTCGTGGAAACTGAATGGACTTCGAAAATAAATTCAACATTGGAACAGGATTGTATTCCGTTGCAGATATCGCGCGGATTCTTCGGCTCCCTTATGCGAAGATCAATCGGTGGATCGAGCACTATTGGGACGGCAAACTCGGTCAAAAATTTCAGCAGCGTTATTCCTGGAAAACAGAAAATGCCCGCATGGTAAGTTTTCATACCCTGATCGAATTGTACATCATGCATCAGCTTACAGAGGTTGGGGTTAAGCCTAAGGAGATCTTAAAGGCACATGAAGACCTCTCGAAAAATTATGGAACCCCGTTTCCCTTTGCAAATAAATTAGTGTTAGCGGGAATCCGGACGGACAAAAAACATATCTACTTCCAGGCTGGAGAAAATACGATTACCCTGGACGGAACGAAACAATTGAACCTCGCATTTTTGAGGAACTTTATTTTTAATCTGGATTTTGACACGAACGAAATTGCTGATCGTTTTTGGCCTTTGGGCAGAGATAAGGAAGTCATACTTGATCCGAACCGCCGCTTTGGTCAGGCCGTATTACTCGAACGAAACATTCAGCCGGAGGTATTATTCAATCATTATAAAGCAGGAGATCCTATTTCCTACATCGCCGAAGTATATGAGCTGAGTGAGAAAGCCGTTCAGGATGCCATCGACTTTTGCCAGGCCGCATGATACTCTTATAGCGGAATGTCGACGGTCGACAGACCACAGTCGACAGTATTCGCGGAATGTCGACGGTCGACGGANNGGACCACAGTCGACAGAAGTCGCGGTATATGGATTTACGTATCCAACCGTTGACCGTCGACCGTTGACTGTTGACCGTTGACTGTCGACCGTCGACTGTCGACCAAAGCCCCCTGCACCCTCCCCAATTGTCATCGTTTTGTCAAAATCCCGGAGAATTGTCACGGTTCTGTCAAAAAACCCTGCTTTTGGCTTTAGGTATAAACCATGGTGCAAAACATGTCGTTTGGGAAATTAAGGCGTGAAGAAGTAGCGCCGGTTTACTTAACCTTAAATAGAAACAAAATGAGTATTCAGTATTTCCTGCTTGACAACAAGCTGACTCCTGATCCCAAGGATCAACGAGCCATGGTAGCCTCAAATGGCACCCGAACAATGGATGATGTAATCAACGAGGCCATGAAACGAGGCACCCTGGTTACCCGAACCGACATGATCGCGGTTACGCAACTCCTGTTTGAGATCATGACCGACTTCGCTGCGGAAGGTTACACGCTTAACACCCCTTTGGTTAACATGAAGCCAACGATCAAGGGCGTTTTTGCTTCGGTTGTTTCCACTTTTAATGCTGCAGAACATGAACTCAAACCCTCTATTACTCCGGGGCTACTGCTCCGTGAAAAATTCAAAAAAGCGACTGTTGAGAAAATTGAGACAAGCCAGAACAAGCCGCTTCCTATTGAATTACATGATCAGAAGAGCGATGCTCGCAACGATGAGATCACTCCTGCTGGTGTGGGAGTGCTGCTGGGATCCCGCCTCAGTTTTGATGCGAGCGACCCTGACCAGGGTGTCTTCTTTATCGACGCAACGGGCACAGCGACAGCGGTATCTGAATTCGTTAAAACGAAGCCGGCAGAAGTTATCTTCCTCATCCCGGCAGGTTTAGCAACGGGTATCTACACCCTCGAGCTCCGCAGCAAAATGGGAGGCAATACCTTACGAAAAGGAAATCTGATCGACTTCCTCGAAGTAAAATAGCCCCCTCCTTCTTTTAAATTCCGACTGCCGGCCTTCTCCCCACGGAGAGGGCCGGCTTTATTTTTTGCCCACCCGTAGTAAAAAGAAAATTACTTCCCGTAGTAAATAAAAATTCCTACAGGTAGTGAGGGGGACTTCCTACAGGTAGCAAGGAGGACTTCCCACCACTAGAAAATTATTTTTCATTAGGTAGCGGGTACCCCTGGCATTAGGTGGAGAATTGGTCGACGGTCGACGGTCAACAGACCACTGTCAACAGTCCACTGTCAACAGCATTCAAGCCCCAAACCGTTGACCGTTGACTGTCGACCGTTGACTGTTGACTACCTCAACTATTCAAGTTTCAAGGTAAACAAGAAAACCCTGTGCGCACTGGCAACGGAGTGCCGATGTTGGTAATAACGAACAAGATAAGATCCATTGCCGGCCTTACGAGCCAGTGGTTTTAAAGGGATTTTAAAAGCCCTGCCGCTTCCTTCACCCGGATCAGATTCTGCCAAAACCTCACCCCCACTTTCTACCATAACCTGGGTCACGCAGTCAGAACAAGGAGCATCGCTAACAAAATAAATGATCAGGGT
>DQHT01000144.1 GCA_003531115.1 Bacteroidota bacterium
TTATTGTAGCCGTTATAACCGGAATTGTAGTTATTGCCGTAATAGTTATTGGTAATGTTTGAATAAGCCGGATTTGAATAGGAGTATTGTTGGTTCGAATAGTTCGTTTGTTGGTTTGAATCGGGAGTGGAAGGCGTATAATTGGTGTTTGCACCTGTAGCCTGGTACTTATAGTAGGAGGCGTTGGGATTTGGAGTATTGCTCCCGGTTTCATAGTGAAAGCCGTCTTCTTCCGGTTCTTCGGGCACTTCCTCCGTGACTTTTTGCGCAAATGACGGAGAAAAGTAAACATCATCGGTAATGTTATCCGTTCTTGAGTATTTTTGCGAGGCACAAGAAGTGGCGAACAGGGTAATGGCGAAAAAATAAAAGAGCTGTTTCATGATAAATCCCTTTCCGGTTTAAAGGTTTAAACGAACTACTAAGAAAAATACAACAATTATTCCAAAGGAATAAAGCATATGGAGAATAAGAAGGTAAAACGGGCAGATGACTATTCGGAATGGTACAATAATCTGGTAAAAAACGCCGATCTAGCTGAACATAGTGCTGTTCGGGGCTGTATGATAATTAAACCATACGGATACGCCATTTGGGAAAAAATGCAGCAGGAACTGGACAGAAGATTCAAGGAAACTGGACACAGCAATGCTTATTTCCCGCTTTTTATTCCTANNTTTGCCAAGGAATGTGCCGTTGTAACGCACTATCGCCTTAAAACTTCTGAGGATGGCTCAGAGGTCGTTGTAGACCCGGAGGCAAAACTTGAAGAAGAACTTATCGTACGCCCTACTTCTGAAACCATTATTTGGAGCACCTATAAAAACTGGATACAATCGTACCGCGATCTGCCACTTTTGATTAACCAATGGGCCAATGTTGTGCGCTGGGAAATGCGTACCCGCTTGTTTTTGCGTACCACCGAATTTCTTTGGCAGGAAGGGCATACCGCGCACGCCACAGCAGAAGAAGCCGTCGCAGAAACCAAACAAATGTTGGATGTTTATGCCGAGTTCGCCGAAAATTTTATGGCCGTTCCGGTTATTAAGGGAGTAAAATCGGCAAATGAACGGTTTGCCGGAGCCCTCGACACCTATTGTATTGAAGGGATGATGCAGGACGGAAAAGCCCTTCAGATGGGCACCAGCCACTTTTTAGGACAAAATTTTGCCCGGGCTTTTGATGTTAAATTTACGAATAAAGAAGGGGTTCTGGATTATGTTTGGGCCACCTCCTGGGGTGTTTCGACCCGTTTAATGGGCGCATTGATCATGGCGCACAGTGATGACGAAGGACTTGTGCTACCCCCAAAACTGGCGCCTATTCAGGTAGTTATCGTGCCTATTTATAAGAACGAAGAACAGTTAGATGCCCTGAATAAGAAGGCCGGAGAGATTAAAAAATCGCTCGAAGCAAAGGGCATTTCAGTGAAATACGATAATCGGGATACTTTTAAACCCGGCTGGAAATTCGCTGAATATGAATTAAAAGGTGTTCCTGTGCGGATCGCCATGGGTCCACGTGACCTTGAAAACAATACCGTTGAAGTAGCCCGGCGCGACACCAAAGAAAAGGAAACCCTGGAGATGGTCGATCTGGCCAACAAGGTGCAGCACCTTTTGGAGAATATTCAAAAAAACATCTATCAAAAAGCCCTCGATTTTCGTGACGAGTCGATCACCCTGGCCGATACTTTCGATGAATTTGTGAAAGTTCTGGATACCAAAGGCGGATTTGTGAGTGCGCATTGGGACGGCACTTCCGAAACCGAAGAAAAAATTAAAGAGCTTACCAAAGCCACCATACGCTGTATTCCTCTTGATGCAAAAGCGAGTGGGGGTAAGTGTATTCTGAGTGGAAATCCATCTGAGCGACGTGTACTATTCGCACGGGCGTATTAACTTCGAGCTATGGCTAAAACGAAAATCCAGGAAATTGTTGGAATTCTAGAGACAAAATCCTGCGCAAAGCAACAGGCTTATCACGCCACCTTAGATGCCCTGAACGAATTTAAAAAGGTACTAAAGGGATATGAATCAAACCTCCAGGATCAGGTAAACGGGTTTAAAGACAAGCTGGAAATTAGCTACCAGGAGGCCGGAAAATTCGAAGCGCATATGCAGTTTGCAGGCGATACCCTCGTGTTGATGATGCATACGAATGTGTTTGATTTTGATTCAGCACATTTCATCCATAAAATGAGGTATGTCAAGGAGGATAAAACGCGGGAATATTGCGGACTGATACAGGTCTATAATTTTTTATCCGACTCGCTGAAGTATCAGCGCTATCAGGACCAGGGAATTTTGATAGCACGTATTTTCGTGAACAAGGATGGCCATTTTTTTATTGATGGAAGAAGACCCCTGGGGTTTTTGTACAATGATTTTGAACACCTCATCATCAATGAACAATACATTAATAATATCATCGAAGAAGCCATTTTATTCTGCCTGAACTTTGATCTTATGGTGCCACCTTTTGATATGGTGAATGTGATCAGTGTAGAACAACAAGCGCTGGCAAGCTTCTCATCCGGATTTCATACCACGAAACAAACACTGGGATTTCATATTAGCGCACAGCACGAAGAGTAAGTCGTGTTCGCTATTTTTTGCGGTCTGTTACGTAATAAACGAGCTCTTTCAGGCTGCTTCTGCATGGATTATCGGGCATTTCTTCAAGAAGGTTCAGGGCTTTTTCACGGTACTCTTCCATTTTTTGGATGGCGTAACGAATTCCTCCGCTTTTTCGAACAAAATCAATGACCTCCGCCACCTTTTTTTCATTGGTATTTTCCTTTCGGATAATATGTGTGATCGCACGGCGGGTAGATTTATCGGCATGTTGAAGGGCATAAATCAGAGGGAGGGTAAGTTTTTTCTCACGAATATCAATTCCGGTAGGTTTGCCGATATCGTCCTCCCCAAAGTCAAAGAGGTCGTCTTTGATCTGAAAAGCAATACCTATCCATTCCCCAAATTGCCGCATTTGTTCGATCTGTTCTTTGCTGGCTTTTTGGGAGGCAGAGGCCCCAATGGCACAGCAGGATGCAATAAGCGAGGCGGTTTTTTTCCGGATGATCTCAAAATAAATCTCTTCTGAAAAATTCAGTCCGCGGGTTTTTTCAATTTGCAAAAGTTCGCCTTCACTCATCTGGCGAACAGATACGGAGAGCAATTTGAGTTCGAAAAAATCATCGTTTTCCAGGGAGAGAAGGAGTCCTTTCGACAAGAGGTAGTCGCCGACCAAAACGGCAATTTTGTTTTTCCAAAGCGCATTGATGCTAAAAAAACCACGCCTTTTGTACGAATCATCGACCACATCGTCGTGAACGAGGGTGGCTGTATGAAGGAGTTCGACAAGAGCAGCTCCGCGGTAAGTTTTTTCTGTGATGTCGCCGAAAAGTTTGGAAGAAAAGAGGACGAACATGGGGCGCATCTGTTTTCCCTTGCGCTTAACGATATAGTTCATGATAGTGTCCAAAAGCGAAACCGGCGACTTCATCGATTCGCGGAATTTGCCTTCGAACACGCCCAATTCTTCTGCTATGGGCACTTTTATTTTATCGAGCGCTTTGCTCATCGTTGCGCAAGTTAAGCAATGAAGGATAAATGGGGGAATAAATCAGGATGCATAATCCGTAAGGTTTTTTGTGTCGTATATGTATTTGATTGCCGGATTAAAAAACACCTCTTTACTTTCGTAATTATGAAATTGATATCTATTCTATTCATTTTAACCCTCTTCCAGATGCTCAGCTCCTGTGTATCAAACAAGGAAGAAGATCTGCCTAAGAACCCAAACAACTGCGATACGCTTGCCATGTCTTATGCCGGAGATATCGCATCCCTTTTTAAAAATAACCGCTGCCTGGATTGTCATAGCTCACAAACTGCGACCGCAGGAATTATACTTGACAATTACCAAAGTGTAGTGAATAACGCAGACAAAATTTACCCTGCTATTTCATGGCCTGCAGGGACTCCCCCGGGAAAACAAATGCCCGTAGGCGGACCCAAAGTGTCGCAATGTGAGATCGATCAATTTGCTGCCTGGATGAACCAGGGTAAACAACCTTGAACATGAAAAAACTTTTAATTGTATCATTTAGTCTCGCGTTTGCTATTCCCTGTTTTGGGCAGGAAGAGGACGATCTGTTAAACCAGCTGGAAGAGCAGGATTCGAATGAGGTCACTTATGTTTCCGCTACATTCAAGGGAACCCGTATACAGAACCTTGCCTCGGTGGAGATTATGGGCAAAAACACTTTGGAGTTTCGAATTGCACATCGCTTTGGCGACATGTTAACCGAAACTGCCGGGGGGCAAACCCTGTTTGGTATGGACGGGCCGGTGGCACTTGACCTGAGTTTTGATTATAGCCTGAGTAAGCGCTTATCGCTTGGAATAAGCCGAACAAATATTCAAAAGATCGTTGCAGGGAACGTGAAGTACAAAATCCTGAGGCAAACAACGACCAACAAAATGCCCGTTACCCTGACCTACCTCGGTAAAATGAATGCCAGTCACGAAAGAAACATCGACCAGCGTTACAATGATTTCCTGAACAGGATGAGTTTTGTAAACCAGCTCATCATAGCCAGAAAATTTAATTCGTCTTTTTCCCTGCAGCTTAATTTGATCCACGTACACCGCAATTTGGTTGCCTTCAGGGAGGATCAGAACACCATGTTTGCCCTGGGGACAGGAGGAAGGATTAAATTAAATAAACGGGTAGCCATTACTGCTGAATATGTTTACAGACTTGGCGAATATGCTGTTAACCAGGATATTTTTAAGGACCATCTTGGAATTGGAGTGGATATTGAAACAGGCGGGCATGTGTTCCAGTTGTTTCTGATGAATTCCTTTTCAACGAATGAGGCACAATTTGTGCCCGCCAACGACAGAAGCTGGGCGGATGGCGCCATACGCTTCGGTTTTAATGTTTCGCGGGCTTTTAGTTTATAAGGTTATGAAAAGATCATTGGTAATTATCGGATGTTTGGTTCTCCTTGCGGCATTGAGTTTTCAGGGAAAAAATGCAGCGCCGCTCTACGTTTTCGATTCGGGAAGTATCAGTTTTTTCTCTGAAACTCCGGTTGAAAACATCAAGGCTGAAACCAAAAAATATGCAGCAGCACTCAACCCCGACACGAAAAAGTTTGCCTTTTCAGTTATGATGACAAGTTTTCAGTTCAAGAAAAAGCAGATGCAGGAGCATTTTAATGAAAACTACATGGAGAGTGAAAAATTTCCAAAAGCCACCTTTGTGGGAGATATCGTTGAGCAGGTTGACCTTCTGAAAGACGGCAAGCATACAATAAATGCCAAAGGGAAGCTGACCATTCATGGTGTTGAAAAAGAAAGAACTTTACCCGTAAGCATAGTGATCAAGGGGGGCAAGTTGACTTTGTCGAGTAAATTTCAGGTGAAGCTGGTTGATCATGATATCGAAGTACCGAGTATTGTGGTGGCCAATATTGCTGAAATTATCGATGTAAATGTCGAGGGCGTGCTAAAACCGAAGAAGTAATTCATTTCTCTTTTTGTAACTTTGGGTCACTATGATCCGACTATTATCCATTTTAGCACCAGTAATGCTTATTGGTATTCTGGCGTGCAATAAGATCGAAACAAAGAAGTTTCACGACAATGAGTGTGAAACATTCGGTGCCGCTCATGACACCATCACCATCGATCAGGCGAAGTATTTTATGACGGCCATGATCAATACAGAAACGGAAGTACAGTTGCGTTTACATGGCGATGTGACCCTGGATTTTGATTCTTTTCAATCTGTTTGGGTGCAAATAAAAAGCGTCAACGAATGCTATCAGGCCAAAAGTTTTAAAACCCGATCAGACCTGGATGGCCCCTATTTTGTTATTGATTATGTGGTTCCAACCTTTGTTCAGGAGGGATATCCCGCAACCTGGAAATTTTTATACAAAGGGGTAGCCTATTATCCAAAAACAACCCTTGGGAAATTTTAATTAGCGGTCACCCAGGATACGCACAACAAGTCCGTCAAGTGTATTTTCGGGTCTGATCTGACACGACAAACGACTATTCGCTGTCAGGTTGGGTACGGTGTCAAGCATGTCCAGCTCGGCGTCCTGAGGATCCCTTAAACCCGGGTCATGGAGAATTTCCACGTGACAGGTTGCGCATAATGCCAGTCCGCCGCAGGTGGCCTCGATGGGGTAACCGCTTCCTTTCAGCACATCCATAAGGTTTAAACCCATATCTGTTGGTACTTCAATGGGTGTTTTTGACCCATCTTCTTCCTCTACAAATACATGAATGGTATTTTCCATCAAAACGCCTGAACCCCGTTGACCGTGGTATATTTAAGATTAAGGACCTTGTCGGGATGAATGCGTCGATACGCCCCGTGCGACATCAATGCTGCTTCATGAAAGCCCGAAAGGATAAGTTTTAGTTTTCCCGGGTAGGTATTGATGTCGCCAATGGCATAGATCCCGGGCACATTGGTTTCAAAATCTTTGGTATTCACTACCAGCGCACCATTATCGATCTCAAGACCCCAATGTTCCAGCGGACCTAATTTCGGACTTAATCCAAACAAAGGCACGAGGTAATCGGTGTCCATCTGGTACTCGTTTTTGTCCTTGTCCACGATGCTTACTTCTTTCAAAGAGCCATTTCCGTGCACTTTAATGAGGTTGGAGTTGAGCAGCACTTTGATCTTTCCTTTTTCAGCCAGGGCCATGACTTTTTCGGCCGAATCAGGAGCGCCCCGGAAGCTGTTATTCCGGTGGATGAGAGATAATTCGGAGGCGATGTCGGAAAGGAAGATGGTCCAGTCGAGGGCCGAATCGCCACCGCCAGCCAGAATGACCTTTTTATTCCGGAACATTTCCGGGTCTTTGATCATGTAGGTGATCCCTTTTCCTTCAAACAATTCAAGGTTTTCAATAACCGGTTTACGCGGCTCAAAACAACCCAATCCGCCAGCGATGCAGATCACCTGGCTATGGATCTTTGTCCCGTCGCTTGTGGTAGTTATAAAACTGCCGTCTTCCTGTCTTTCAACCGTATCGGCACGCTCACCAAGAGAAAAAGTAGGCTTGAATGGCTCAGCCTGTTTCATGAGGTTGGTTACCAGGTCTTGCGCTAATATTTCCGGAAATCCGGGGATATCGTAAATGGGTTTTTTCGGGTATATCTCAGAAAGCTGTCCGCCTACCTGTGGCAGCACGTCTACCAGGTGGCAGCGCAATTTGAGTAGTCCTGCTTCAAATATGGCGAAGAGTCCTACCGGACCGGCTCCAATGATACAGATGTCGGTAGTTATCATAAAATCGCTGCAAATTTACGATAAGATTAGGAAGGAAACTTGATTTATGTCAAGAAGTGGTGGGAGCGGGGGGGAGCGAGGGGG
>DQHT01000154.1:0-163 GCA_003531115.1 Bacteroidota bacterium
ATACCGGTGCCGGTGGTTTTGAATTGTATGTGAAAAATGCTGATGCCTTAAAACTCTGGAATGCGGTATTTGAAGCCGGAAAAAGCTATGATATCCTTCCTGTTGGCCTGGGCGCACGCGACACCCTGCGACTTGAAAAGGGTTTCTGTTTGTATGGAAATGA
>DQHT01000154.1:173-17874 GCA_003531115.1 Bacteroidota bacterium
ATTGGTTTGGGCTATGTACACCCGGATTATAGCAAGCCTGGAAGCAACGTATTCATCGAAATTCGCGACAAACAAATAAAAGCTGAGGTAAAAAAGATTCCTTTTTTATAAATTTACATTATGAAACTTTTCAATAATCTACTTGTTTTAACATTAGTGATTGGTCTCGCAGGTGCGTGTACCAAGCTCGAAGAGAGTCCCGAACCGGGTACCGGCACTACCGGTGGAACCGGAGGAGGTGGCGCCACTGGCGATCCGGCTGTATACCTGGGTGTTTGGAAACAAACAGATAAGAAAAAAGCCGGTACGTCCATTTTCGACGCCAACAATACGTTCACGGTAAAACTTGATGCAGCTGCCACGGCCACGTGGACATTTACGGATAGTGGGGTGGTTCAGCCTAATGAGCCTGATGCCTATATTCTGAAAACAACGCCACTACCGGCTACGATCGATTTCGTCAAATACGGTAGCAGAGAGATCGTGTCAAAAACAGGATCTCTGATCATATGGCAATGGAATGATCCAAAAGAAGGTGGCGCTTTGGTGGAGGAAACTCTGACCAAACAATAGAGATCTATTCTTCAACAATTTAAAGCCTCTCCATTTGGAGGGGCTTTTTTATTTGGTTGGCAAAATCAAGCCAGTTGCCCATTTGCGCATGGAGGCACAGCATTTCTTCTTTGTTGAGTGCCGCTTGTCCTGTTCGTTGAACAACCCGGTTCAGGGATTCTGCAAGGCCTTCATGCCGGGAATAATGACGAATAAATTCTGACTCAATAAACCCCTTATGTGCCTGGGGGAATCTACCCATTTCTTCCTTTCCCGCCTGGAGCAAAAAACGCTCAAGGTCCTGGTAAGGAACCTGCCTCAGATCTCCATAAAAATGGTCGAGTGCATCAGTATGTCGATCCATGATGAGCCTGTCGAGCAGCATCTCTGCCAGCAGGTGGGCAAGGAACCACTTTCTCTGTTCTCCAAATAACCCCAGCTCCTGTAATTTGGCCAGGTCTTTTTCTATTTTTAGCGTGGTCTCAGTAAAATAATGGCATTGATGAAACCACGTGTCGGCCTCATAATGACCCTGACATCCAAGCCACAAGGCGCTATGACCCTCTGCAGGCTCCTGATGCACCATCCATTCCAGCTTTCTTCTTCCCTTAGCTGATCGCGACCAGTCGGGTAAGATCAGTCCGGTATTGTGCCAGGGATCATCGTTGGCATAAAAAAAATGATGCGAAAGAAAATTCATTCTTCAGGCCTAAGCCCAAATTTTAAGCCATCTTTTTCTGAAGGTTGGCATCCAGTTTATCCAAAAACGCTTCGGTAGTCAGGTATTGATCTCCTTTTACCTCATTTCCATAGATGCATACAGCCAGATCTTTGGTCATAAATCCTGATTCTACGGTTTCAACACATACCTGCTCCAGGTTTTCACAGAAGCGGATAAGGTCGGCGTTGTTATCCAGTTTACCCCTGAAGGCAAGTCCTCTTGTCCAGGCAAAAATGGAGGCAATCGGATTCGTAGACGTGGCCTTACCCTGCTGGTGCTGGCGATAATGGCGGGTTACCGTTCCATGTGCTGCTTCCGCTTCCATGGTTTTTCCATCCGGAGTGATCAGAACAGAGGTCATGAGACCTAATGAGCCAAATCCTTGTGCTACCGTATCGGACTGTACATCGCCATCATAGTTTTTACAGGCCCAAACAAAATTGCCGTTCCATTTTAAGGCAGAGGCAACCATATCGTCAATTAACCTATGCTCGTAGGTGATGCCCAGAGCGTCCATTTTTGGTTTGTATTCCTGATATACCTCGGCAAAGATGTCCTTAAAACGTCCGTCATATTTTTTGAGGATGGTGTTTTTTGTGGAAAGATAGAGTGGCCATCCTTTGTTGATCGTTTGATTGAAACAGGCATGAGCAAATCCACGGATGGATTCATCGGTATTGTACATGGCCAGTGCTACGCCATCGCCTTTGAAATTGTAAACTTCGTGTTCAATTACTGAACCGTCTTCCCCTTCGAACTTAATGGTAAGTTTTCCCTTTCCTTTGGTCACAAAGTCGCTGGCCCGGTACTGATCTCCAAAAGCGTGGCGACCGATACAAATGGGCGCTGTCCAGTTAGGAACAAGGCGGGGAATGTTTTTCATAACGATAGGTTCACGGAATACCGTGCCATCAAGAATATTCCGGATCGTGCCATTTGGTGACTTCCACATCTGTTTGAGTCCGAACTCTTTCACCCGTTCTTCGTCGGGGGTAATGGTGGCACATTTGATACCTACATTGTATTTTTTAATTGCTTCAGCAGCATCAATGGTGATCTGGTCGTTCGTTTCATCACGTTTTTCCATGCCAAGATCATAGTAATGGATATCGACATCCAGATAAGGAAGGATCAATTTGTCCTTGATAAATTTCCAGATGACGCGGGTCATTTCATCGCCATCCAATTCTACTACAGGGTTTTGTACGTTAATTTTAGCCATTGAAATTCGTTGTGAAAGCTTCAAATATAGAATATAGGTCAACGCATTTTAAGGTATTCCCGTAATTTCTTGTCAAAACGGATCACGGCCTCCTTTCTGCTGACCAGTCCATACTGGGTCGAAACATAATAAGGGAAGGGGTCTTTCATCTGATTGAATTGATAATCATACACCACCAGGCCAAAACCCGATGAGGCGCCAAAGGCCTCGCTGTACGGGCTTCCAAATTCTGCGATCAGGATATCCGTCGTATCGGTTATGATAGAATCAGAATAAATATTGTTTTCATCAAAGACATTGCCTTCATAATGCTCCCCGGCGATGGCGCTGCTCAGGGTATCATAGAAGAAACGCACTTCGCTGAAGGTATATCCCAGGCGAAAGGCCTCAATGGTCATTTGGTTTTCGGCCTCCACCTCTTCCCTGAGTTCCTTTGCATCTTCCGGATATCCGCTGTTCTCCAACATTTTTATCCGTTTTGCCTCCGTTTTCAGGCGAACCAGCATAACAAGCGATTTGCGTTTAAAGTGGATAATATCCTCAGTCTTACCAATTTCCTTTTCTGATTCTTTTGCATTTGGCGCATTGATCTGAAAGCCCAAACCGATATCGAACTGCGAAAAGCGCCCTGAATTATAGGGGGCGATCTGATTATTGGTGAAGGAAAAAGTGTAAGAAGCCGCTATACTAAATCGGGGATTCAGTTTCAGCGAAGCACCAACATGGGCACCCAGATCGAAACGGCCCGTTCGTGAAGGGTCCTCAGGCAGCTTCGCATAACTTTTATTGTTCTCGGGTCGGCTTACATATTTATTTAGCAAAAAGCTGGGGGTTAATCCGCCATAAAAACCCCAGGTTCTTTCGGTGCGGCTGGGGTAATAAAACAGGCTGACAGGGAGATCAATATAATACTCGCGGATACGCTGGATAAATAGTTCAAAGCTGTCGGTAGCATTTCGTGAATATGCCACGGTATTCGCTTTCACGCCCAGGCGCAAGTCGTATTTTGGCTTTACCCTTCGTGCCGCATATACCCCGAATGCACCGTGGGCATTGACAAAATAAATTTCCCTGAATTGAGGTATGGAAGTCAGGTTCCCGTGAACATATGTGGTGAAGGACCATACCGGGCTTATGTTCTGGTTTTGTCCGTAAACGGAATGACTACTCAAGCACGTGAGAATAAGGGGGAACAGAGCAGCTAATTTGTAAATTTTCTTCACTTTAAGGCAAATATCCATAATTATTCGAGCGAGGTGATTAATTTAGCTGAAAATTTCAGCCATGCCATTTATCAAACGAATTCTTGTTCCCACGGATTTTTCAGAACCGGCTAAAAATGCCCTGCGTTATGCCGGATTGCTTGCTAAGTTGACCCAAGCTGAGGTAAAAGTGCTGCACGTTTTTAATGTCCCGGTTGTAGACCCATACATGCCCGGCGACACCCTTGAGCTTTTAATGCAGGAAGTAAAGTCGGCGAGTGAAACAAGAATGCAGGAACTGTTGGCTGAATTTCCCGGTCTGAGTGGTGAAACTTTGCATGGATTTGTGATCGACGATATCACCCGCTATGCCGAAGAGTGGAATGCCGATCTTATTGTTATCGGAACAACCGGTGCAACCGGAGCCGCCGGGGCGATCTTTGGCAGCAACGCTTCGGGCGTGTTGTCTCAATCCCCCATTAAAGTGCTGAGCATTCCCGCTTCCTATACCGAACATAAAGCTCCTAAAAGGATCTGTTATGCATCCGACTTCACCGGGCGCGAAGAACTTCCTTTTCAGATCTTTGTTGATATTTCCAGGGCATGGAATACCCAGCTGGCTGTCCTCCACGTGCTGAGTGATGAGCCCGTATTTACTTCCGAAAAAGCAGAAGACATATACAAACGACTTGCGGCAACTGCCCATTTTGACCAGATGAGTTTTGATGAGATAAGCAGCAACGATGTTACCGCCGCGATAGAAACTTATGTTCAGGCTACGAATGTCGATATACTGGGTATGGCCGTGCATCGCCGCAATTTACTGGAGCGGATCTTCTCAAAAAGCAAAACCCGGATCATCGCCCATCATGCAAAAATTCCCTTACTCTCTATTAAAAAAGGATAATCCTTTTTCGCTCATTATCTTTGCCGCACATGCTAAGTAAAGATAAAGTATTGGAAGCCCTGAGCCAGGTTATCGAACCTGACTTAAAAAAAGATCTGGTAAGCCTCGGAATGATCGAAAACCTCACGATCGATGGACGAAAAGTTCGCTTTACGATTGTGCTTACTACTCCTGCCTGTCCGCTCAAGGATTTAATGCGTAACGCCTGTGTAAATGCGATCACATTAATGGTCGACAAAGGTGCTGAAGTGGAGATCGATTTTAGCTCGCGGGTGAATACCGTTCGTGAAAACAGCAATGTGCTTCAGGGTGTAAAAAATATTATCGCCGTTGCGTCCGGTAAGGGCGGGGTTGGTAAATCAACCGTAGCGGCAAACCTGGCCATCAGCCTCGTTCAGGAGGGAGCCAAAGTCGGCTTGCTCGATGCCGACATTTACGGCCCGTCTATACCCACCCTTTTCGGCGTTTCCAGCAGTCTGGAAATGGTTGAAGAAGATGGGAAAAGCCTGATCGTGCCCATCGAACGAGAAGGGATCAAACTGCTTTCCATAGGTTTTATGATGAAACCCGGACAGGCTGTAGTATGGCGTGGTCCCATGATCTCATCGGCCATCCGTCAGTTTATGAATGACGTGGCCTGGGGCGAGCTCGATTACCTGATCATTGACCTGCCTCCCGGAACCGGTGACATCCACCTGACCCTTGCCCAGCAGTTTCCGATAACCGGTGTTGTCATTGTAAGTACCCCTCAGGAAATGGCATTGACCGATGCCAGAAAAGCGATCGCCATGTTCCGCATGCAGGGAGCTACGGTTCCTTTGCTCGGAGTGGTAGAGAATATGAGCTATTTCAGTCCGGAAGATCAGCCTGAGAAAAAATACTACCTGTTTGGCCGGGGAGGTGGGGAGAAATTGGCGGTGGAATCCGAACTTCCACTCCTTGGTGAGATCCCCTTTACAGAGTCGGTTCGTGCCGATGGAGACGCCGGTATCAATGCCCTTGGAAGGAATAAGGAATATAGCGCAGCGTTTGCTAACTTTGCCGGAAACGTAGCCCGACAAATTGCCGTTAGAAATGCGGGAATGGCCATCTGATCATTATGGAAACAACAGCGGTAAAAGATAAAATTGAAGAAGTACTGGAAGGGCTCCGGCCCTTTTTAAGGGCCGATGGCGGGGATGTTGAACTTGTGTCGGTGGAAAACCAGACCGTACGTTTGCGCCTGCTCGGGGCATGCCGCTCCTGTACCATGAGTCAAATGACCATGAAAGCAGGTATCGAGGAAGGTATAAAAAAAGCAATACCTGAAATTTTGTATGTCGAAGAGGTTAATTAAGCAGCCTTGTCTAATTCATTGTGGTCATTATTTTTGCTATCTCATTTTAAAAACCCAAAACCTGTTATGCGTTTAGCATTCTCTTGTCTCTTTGTTCTTTTCTTTTTCTTTCAAAGTGCCCGGGCACAACAAAATGCTCCCCTGTTTACTTATGGAAGCGATACCGTGTATACCGAAGAATTCGTTCGGGTATTCCTGAAAAACAACAAAAAAGAAGAACAAACCGATTCCAGCCTGAAGGCTTATCTGAATCTGTACATCAACTTTAAGCTAAAAGTAAAGGAAGCCGTTCAACTCGGAATGGCTGAAGATCCGGCATTTCAGCAGGAACTCGCGGGATACCGCGAACAACTGGCCCGGACCTACATGACCGACACTTCCTTAACCACCATGCTCATGGCGGAAGCTTATGAACGGATGAAAACGGAGGTAAATGCTTCCCATATCCTGATCCTGGTAAGCCCAAATGCCCTTCCGAAAGATACCATGCGTGCTTATAACCGGATCAAAGAATTGCGCAATAAAGCCATTGCCGGGATGAATTTTGATACCCTGGCTTATTACAATTCGGAAGACAATTCTGCCAAATCCAACTTTGGAAACCTGGGTTATTTTTCTGCCTTCGAAATGATCTATCCGTTTGAAACACAAGCCTTTCAAACAAATACAGGAGAGATCTCCCAAATATTCCGCACCGAGTTTGGATATCATATTTTAAAGGTAAAAGACAAAAGGGCATACCGTGGTGAGGTTAAAGTTGCCCATTTAATGCTCCGCCTGAATACGAATGCCAAAGAAGAAGAGATTTTGGAATCCAAAAGGAAAATTGACAGCATTTATGGTCAATTGATCAACGGCGCCGATTGGGGCAAAATGGTGAGTTCCTATTCAGAAGATGCCAGCAGCATTCAAAATGGAGGGGAACTGAACTGGATCCGCACTAACTCGCCAGTGGCGCTGCCTTTTCGTGAGGCGGCATTTTCTATCGCTAATCCCGGTGAATATTCAAAACCTGTTCATACCGACTTCGGTTGGCATATTATCAAACTTATCGAAAAACGTCCGCTTGCCTCGATGGATGAACTAAGTGAACGTTTGCGCATGCAGGTTAACCGGGAGCCGGAAAGGGTAAAAATGAGCCAGGAATCCCTGGTTGCCCGTTTTAAAATGGAAAATGGATTCGTCGAAAACAGCAAAAACCGCAATAGCCTGATCGCCCGCTTAGATTCTTCCATCCTCAAGGCCACCTTCAAGGCAGAAATGAATGCGCACGCTGAAAATCCTTTGTTCCGGATTGGCGATCGCACCTTGTATGGCAAAGACTTCTATACTTATATTGAAAAATACCAGACCCCTCAGAGTGACATTAGCATCAACACAGCAGCTGAAAACCTCTATAAGGGATTTGTAGTGAATGAGGTACTTCGCTACCAGAATGACCATTTAGAAGAGAAATATCCTGATTTCCGTTATTTAATGCAGGAATACCACGACGGAATTCTGCTCTTTAATCTTACCCAGGCAAAAGTGTGGGACAAAGCGGTGCAGGACACTGCAGGATTAAAAGCGTATTACGAAGCACACAAAACAGAACATGTCTGGGCTGACCGTGTACAGGCTAGTATCTATGAGTGCAACAGCAAAGAAGCGTACAAACAAACCAAAAAGCTCCTGAAAAAAGGGGTGGCTGATGTGGAGATCTCCCAACAGGTGAATGAAAAAAATCCTTTGAGCCTGGTGATCAAACATTCCAAATTTGAACGGGGAGAAAACCCACAGGTAGATGCCGTTCAATGGAAGCCCGGAACCTATACGGTAAAAACCGAAGACGGGAAATATTATCTGATCAAAATTTCCGAATTTGTTCCGGCTGCACCAAAAGCCTTCAAAGAGGTGAAAGGGATCATGACCGGTAAATATCAGGACGAATTAGAGAAACAGTGGATCGAAGACCTGAAAAGCCGGTATCCGGTTTCTGTGAACGATGACATTTTAAACTCAATATTGGATTAATGTGGAACAAACAGACAGCAGCTTGGATTTGTGTACTGGCCTTGTTGTCTGCCTGTTCTTCCGAATCAGAGCCTGAACAGGAAAGCGGAGCACTTGCCAGGGTTTATGATAAGGTGCTTTACCTCGACGACTTGCCTGCCGACCTGGTTAATAAGGCCAAGGGAAAAGACAGCATTCCACTCTTGAAGGCCCATGTAAAAAATTGGGTGCTTCAGCAGGTTTCGATGCAGAAGGCGAAGGAAAACCTGAACAGCGATATACCTGAAATTGAAAAGAAGGTCCAGGATTACCGTAATAGTTTGATGGTTTACGAATATCAACGCGCTTTATTCGAGCAATTGCTTGATACAACGGTAGATATGAGTGAAATAAGCACGTATTATGAAAATAATCTGAAAAATTTTGAACTAAAACGCAACATCGTTCGTCTCAGATACGTGAAGTTACCCCTGGAGCTTGAAAATACATCACGGGCGAAAAGTTGGTTTTTGTCTGACGACCCCGCTGACCGCTTAAAACTCCAGGAATATTGCGCACAATTTGCCGAGAATACTTATATGGATGAAGAATCCTGGTTGTCGTTTGAAGACCTGCTCAAGGAAATACCCCTCAGCAACTACAATCAGGAGCATTTTCTTCGTACAAATAAGTTTGTTGAATTAAAAGATAATGACTTTGTCTACTGGCTCTATATCCATGCCTTTCGGATCAAAAACAGTGTTTCCCCTCTTGAATTGGAAGCGGAGCGTATACGCAGCATCCTCATCAATAAACGAAAACTGAAATTGCTCGAAGAAGTGGAAGGGTCTTTGTTAAAAGAGGCAGAGGCTAAAAACGAAATAGAATGGTTTATAGAATAGGATTCGCGCTGCTTTTTTGTTTTGCATTGGAGCAAGGAATGGCACAACCGGTGCCTCAGGTAATTGATGAAGTAGTAGCCGTGGTAGGAGATAATTATATACTCCGTTCGGATATCGAAAAAGAATTTGAAACCCTCAAAGAGCAATTGGGAAAGGAATTTGTGCACGACAGCATGCGCATTGACATACTCGACCAACTCATCTCCAGAAAGCTGCTCTTGTATCAGGCTCAGCTTGACTCGGTGGTGATCACCGATGAACAGGTCGACGCCAAGATGGAAGAAAAGCTCGCCTATATTCTGAATCATTTCGGTGGAGATGAAAAAGAGCTGGAAAAATACCTCGGCATGACCGTTTCAGAGTTTAAGGTTAAAACCCGTAAAAAAATGAAAGAGCAACTCCTTATTCAGGAGATGCAGGGTCAGATCATGCGGGAGGTAAAAGTGAGTCCGGCTGAGGTGCGTAAATTTTTCAATAAGATCTCGGAAGATTCTTTGGCACCTGTTCCTGCAGAAGTTGAGATCGGTCAGATCATGATGAGTCCGAAAGTTTCCGATTTCGCATGGGATTTTGCTAAAGAAGAAGCCAAAATGCTTAGGGAACGACTCGTTTCCGGTGGCGATTTTTGCTTTTTGGCAAGGGCCTATTCCGATGATCCCGGAAGTTCGGGCAAATGCGGAGAACTGGGTTATTTCAAAAGGGGTAAGATGGTGCCGGAATTTGAAGCAGCCGCCTTTCGCCTTGAAAAAGATAGTTTTTCCCAACTGGTTCGTAGTGAGTATGGATACCATATCATTCAAATGTTGGACCGCCGTGGAGAAAGCGTAAACGTGAGACATATTTTGATTGTTCCTGAATTATTGCCTTCGGATCTGATGGAGACGCAGGGAAGGCTCGATAGTGTGCGTAACGCATTGCTTGCAGGCACGATCACCTTCGAAGCTGCTGCTAAAAAATATTCGGAAGATGAATATTCGGCAGGTAAAGGAGGGAAAATGATGGATTACCAGACGGGAGAAACAAAAATTCCTGTGGGCAACCTTGAAAAAGATGTTTACCTGAGGATCAAAGACCTGAAAGTAGGAGAAATGACTTCGGTGGTTACCGTGCGTACCCCCGATGGAAAAGAAGTGTATATGGTTTATAAATTGATTTCCGAAACCGCTCCCCACTTACCCAGCCTCGAAACCGACTACCTGAAAATACAAACCGCCGCATTGGAACAAAAAAAGACCACCGCATTGGACGACTGGCTGATCAAAAGCAAGGCTGAGTATTATATACACATTAGTGACCGTTATGTTAATGAGCCTGAACTCGCTCATTGGAGAAAAAAATAACTATGGAAGTACAAAACGACGTGAGTGCTGCAAAGGCATTGACAGAGATACATCACCGTTTAAAATCGGAAATTGCCAAGGTAATTGTCGGGCAAAATGACGTTATTGATCAGGTTTTATTAAGTCTTTATTGCAACGGGCATTCCCTCCTGGTTGGTGTTCCCGGCCTGGCTAAAACCTTACTGATCAAAACCATTTCAGAGGCACTAGACCTGAGTTTTAACCGGATCCAGTTTACTCCAGACCTCATGCCAAGTGATATCATTGGTTCCGAAATTTTGGATGAACACCGTCAATTCCGCTTTATCAAAGGACCCCTTTTTGCGCATATCGTTCTGGCCGACGAGATCAACCGGACCCCGCCCAAAACACAGGCTGCCCTGCTCGAGGCGATGCAGGAAAAAAATGTGACGGCTGCAGGACAGGTTCATGCTTTACCCCGTCCGTTTTTTGTGTTGGCCACCCAAAACCCGATCGAACAGGAAGGAACCTATCCCTTACCGGAGGCTCAGTTAGACCGTTTTATGTTCCATATCGTACTCGATTATCCGAGTTTTGCTGAGGAAGTAGATGTGGTAAAATCGACCACCGGAAGTGAAACCAAAAAAGTTGAAAAAACCCTGGATGAAGCCTCATTGATCCGTTTTCAGGAATTGATACGCAAGGTGCCGGTAAGCGATAACGTAGTGGAATATGCGGTTCGTCTGGTAAGCAAAACCCGTCCGAATACCCCTGGTGCTACCCACCTCATCAATGAATTCCTGGCCTACGGAGCCGGACCACGTGCTTCTCAATACCTGATCATGGGCGCAAAAGGTCATGCGTTGATGCATGGAAAATTCTCTCCCGATATCGAAGATGTGCAGGCAGTGGCCGAACCCATCCTCCGGCATCGGATCGTAAGAAATTACAAAGCAGAAGCCGAAGGAATGGCGGTAGAAACGATCATCCGTTCGCTATTCTGATCTACACCAATAGCATTTCTACCTGGGAGAGTTTCATGAACTCCTTCGCCCGGGCCTGAATTTCTTCCTGGCTCAGGTTCTCCAGTCGTTCTGTTCCGAATTTTTCCACGCAGAAGGAGGCCATAACGGATCCATAGATAATGGCTCTTTTCATGTTGTCGAAAGATACATCCTCTGTACTGGCCAGATAACCAATGAAACCTCCTGCAAAGGTGTCGCCTGCTCCGGTTGGATCAAATACGTCCTCCAGGGGAAGAGCGGGAGCAAAGAAAACTTCGTCCTGATGGAAAAGCAAAGCTCCGTGTTCTCCTTTTTTGATAATCAAAAAGGATGGTCCCATTGTAAGGATTTTCCTGGCCGCTTTTACGAGTGAATATTCACCGGAAAGCTGGCGTGCTTCTTCATCATTGATCGTCAGGATATCCACCATTTTCAAGGTCTGACGCAGGTCATCCATGGCAATTTCCATCCAGAAGTTCATGGTATCCATCACAACCAGACGCGGTCTCTCTTTTAGACGATCGATGACCAGTTTTTGAGTAGATGGGGTAAGGTTTCCAAGCATCAGAAATTCGCAGTTCTGGTAGGCTTCAGGGATGATCGGGTCAAAGTTTTCCAATACGTTTAACTCTGTTATTAAGGTGTCGCGGCTATTCATATCATTATGATAACGCCCCGACCAAAAAAACGACTTTTCCCCCGCTTTGACCTGCAATCCTGTGGTATCTATTCCCCGCTTTTGCATAAAATCGATCTTACTTTTCGGAAAATCATCACCGACCACAGCAACCAGATTTATCTCTTTTGTGAAATAAGATGAGGATAACGAAATATAGGTGGCTGCTCCTCCTATGATTTTTTCCGTTTTACCGAAAGGAGTTTCGATCGCATCAAACGCCACGGAACCAATTACCAATAAACTCATAATTTTTTCTGCAAATATGAAAAACTAGACATAGTTCACCAAATCTTAGGTACGATAATAATTCGAGAAAAACAAGTCATTTAAAACGGATTTTGAAAATTTCTGCCTGCTTTGAAAAATAATTTTGTTTCATTAATCCTGCATTCCAAAACTAATGTCCTATGAACCAAAAGATATTAGAGGGGGACTTTTCGACAAAATACAAGGCATCCGCTTTTTTTAATACCAAGCGTTTTACTTTGTTACCATTTGTTAAACGTTACCTTCTTGATTCCCTCACAGCCAGATCAAGCTGTATACCAGCCGATGGGAGTGATGAGAATCGTTTCGACACCAAACCCATGTTTTTTGTGATCCCCCTGCCAGCTATTAAACAAGCTCCTGATCACGAAAAAGTGAATATAAATAAGGACACTGACACAGCGTCTTCTATTTCCAGGATTCCTTACGGGAAATTGGAAAAAAGACCAATTCCTCCTACAAATCGTTCCCGAAGCAACTTTTCTAATCCCAAAAGGATGCGAAGACTGCTTATACTAATCAGCCATATCCCTTCGCTTTTCTTTGCCTCAAAGAGGAAGGCCGGCACATAAGTCGGTCTTCCTTCTTAGCTACAGGCTAAAAATCACGCAAAACATTCTTTTTAGCCCATCAGGATCCACGGATGCGCCTGAGCCATGCCAGCAGGCAGACATGCTCATTCCCTGAAACCAATAACTTTTTCTGCAATTCCATAAAGAATCCTCAGAAACGAAAAAGCAGCGGCAATTATTATCGATTAAGCACTGCTTTTTTCTGCAAATACGAAAATCTAGACATAAGTCACCAAAATCAGTGATAACCAAAAGTTTTGATTTTCGCAAGAACTTTAGCAATTATTTAATACCAATTTGCTAACATTGCTCTTTAATTTTGGACCCTAATCCTAAATGAACCAAGATATGAACCGTATTCAATGGGGCATTCTATGTCTGTTTCTTACCTACCTCCTGTCGGGGTCACAGGGGGTATCGGCACAGTCTTGCGATTCAACTACGCCAAGTTTTGTTGTGGATTTGCAGGGAGATCCGGACAGTTTATGGGTGAGTCCGGATACCAACAGACAAGATCATTGCTGTGGTGTTACCGGTTCCGACCAGTGTATCGAGTTTGTGGTTTATCTCGACTCTCAGGCAGTAGGAATCAATTTTTATGGCTATGACGGCGCCTTGCCAACAGGATCCCTTTATTACCAGATCAATTGCGACTCGGCTTATCCAATTGGTACAGATATTTGTTTAAGTGGTGTCGGACCACACCGAATAACGCTTTGTAAACCCGGGAATAACGACAACACCTATGCCATCCGGTCGATTCCAATGCCGGATATTTCGACGCCTATTACGGTTTCAGAAGCTTGTGTGGGAACAATTTCGGTATACGGGCTTCTTGCCGATTCTGTAACCTGGGCTAGTGTGGGCAATGTTGCCCAATATGACTCTTTTTTAAGTTGCAATTTTGGATGTGATACCGTATTGGTTACCCCTTACGGCACCTTCCCATCTTACCTCGACTATACGGCCTGCGGACCGATTGGCGGGGTCTGTGGTACTTCCTTTTATTTTTGCGACACCACACGGGTATATTTCGTAACCGAACTGGATGTTGAGATCGAGCCAGAAGACCCGACTATTTGTTTCGGTCAGGTAAGCACCGATATCAACGCACATGCTATTGGAGGAAGTCCGCCATACACGTTTTTATGGTCGACCGCACAGACGGATTCGACCATTTCTGTTGATACGGGAACTTATTACGTTGAAATGACAGATACCTTCGGGTGTCTTGTGTCGTATGATACGGTGACCGTTCGTCTGTTTGGTGATTCCATTATTGCCGACGCCGGGCCGGATACCATCATGTGTGGGAACGCGGGGACCATGACCTTTACGGGAAGTGTCCGGGGTGTGTCGACGGGAACCTGGTTTGGAGGAACGGGCACTTACGATCCTTCCGCGGATTCCCTTACCATGGACTATACGCCAAGTGCACCGGAAAGGACACTGGGCACCTATACCTTATACCTTCGAACGACAAATACAGGTTCTTGTCCGGCTGATACAGATGCCGTGGTCGTTACGATCGAAGACAATCCGGTTCCGGTAATATCGAGTCCGGATACGGCCTGTCAGTACGGGCCCACCATCCTGACTCATCCAAGCCCGGGCCCGATGGACATGATCATGTGGAATGTTCCCGGCGGCAATTTACAAACAGCCCCGAGCGACAACCCGGCTATCGTTATTTGGAATGATACAGGCTGGCAGCTCATCGAACTTTATCAGTTCAACATGATCAGCCTCTGTGATTCGACGATCTATGATTCGGTTTATGTTTCAGCTTCTCCTATTGAAGCGGTATTAGGGAATGACACGGCCTGTCAGGTAGAGACAGAAAATTATTCCGTTCCCTTTAATACTGGCTTTACCTATCAATGGACCGCTGATGGAGGTACGATCGTTGGATCAAGTACAAGCAATTCCGTCACCATCCAATGGAATGATACGGGACTTGTTACGGCATCGGTTACGATCACGAACCTTTCCGGTTGTGATACCACCGTATCCCTGAGCGTTTATTCCGTATTGAAACCAAAACCGGTCATTACGGGGGTAGACAGTACCTGCGAAAATAAAATTTATACCTATAGTGTGCCTGCTGTAGGAGGTAGTACCTACGACTGGTCTGTAAGCGGCGGAACGATGTATGGGGATACGAGCAGCACTTCTATAGATGTATTATGGAATACAGTTGGAACCGGCTCCGTAACATTGGTACAAACGAATTCCCTGGGCTGCGATACTACTGTTTCTATAGATGTAGAAGTCTTCTATACACCTGCCCCGTCCATTTCCTTACCCAACGACACCGCCTGTGAAAATAAGATCTACAATTATTCCATAACAGTTGCTGCCGGAGAGTCCGCACTTTGGACCGTTACGGGAGGAAGTATCATCGGGGATTCCACGAACGACAATATCAATGTGCTTTGGGCAGGACCCGGCACGGGAAACGTTGAAGTAACATTAACTTCAGCATTTGGTTGTGATTCTACCATATCGGATGATGTTACGATTGTCCAGACTCCCAAACCTGTAATCTCCCTCCCGAATGATTCTGCTTGTCAGAATAAGATCGTCACCTATTCGGTTACCCCGGTTGGAGGAGAAACGTATGAATGGACGGTAAGTGGCGGACAGTTTATAGGAGATTCCACCGCTTCAACTATCAATGTCCTGTGGGGAACTCCGGGTACAGGAACGATCACAGTAACCCAGACATCGCCTTTTGGTTGCGATTCAATGGTAAGTGAAACGGTAACCATCGTCTATACCCCAACACCGGTGATCGATCTTCCAAACGACACCGCCTGTGAAAACAAGATCTATAATTATACAATAACCCCGGCTGCAGGTGAAACATACTTGTGGACAGTAAGTGGCGGCGCGATAATCGGCGATTCAACCGGTGATAATATCAATGTACTCTGGGCCGGTCCCGGAACCGGAACCATTACGGTTACCCAAACCTCGCCTTTTGGCTGTGATTCGACCGTGTCAGAAGATGTAACCATCGTTCAGACACCAAAACCGGTAATTAGTCTTCCGAACGATTCGGCTTGTCAGAATAAAATTGTCAATTATTCGGTTACACCTGTTGGGGGTGAAACGTATTTATGGACAGTAAGCGGTGGACAGTTTATCGGTGATTCAACCGCCGACAACGTAAATGTATTATGGGGGACTCCCGGAACCGGAACCATTACCCTAACCCAAACTTCACCTTTCGGTTGCGACTCAATGGTGAGTGCAAATGTGACCATCGTTTATACACCGATGCCGGTGATCGCACTACCGAACGATACCGCCTGTGAAAATAAAATTTACAATTATTCCATCACTTCTGCTGCAGGCGAAACTTTCTTATGGACAGTCAGTGGTGGTGCAATAATCGGAGATTCTACCGGTGACGACATAAATGTATTATGGGCCGCGCCGGGTACCGGAACGATTACCGTTACACAAACCTCTTCCTTTGGTTGCGACAGTACTGTAAGCGAAGATGTAACCATTGTTCATACTCCCAAACCTGTCATTGCTATAGCGAATGATACCGTTTGTCATAACAAAATTGAAAATTACTCCATCACGGCTGTTTCCGGAGAAACCTACCTCTGGAGCGTAAACGGGGGAACTATAATCGGTTCAAATACTGCTTCGGCTATTGATGTACTCTGGGGAAATCCGGGTTCGGGTTCTGTAAGCGTGACACAAACTTCTGCATGGGGCTGTGACTCGTCGGTTACCTCAGATATCGTGATCATACCCACTCCTGTCCCTGATATCACGGTTCCGAATGATTCTGCCTGTCAAAACCAGATCTATAATTATACCCGTACCAACAGTGCCGGAATAGATTATTTATGGAGCGTAACAGGGGGAACTATCATTGGCGACTCTACCGGTTTGGCTATTGATGTACTCTGGACCCAAACCGGTGTTCAGGACATAACTTTAACCGCTACTTCTGCTGCGGGATGTGATAGCAGCCAAACAGTGCAGGTTACCATTATGTATGCACCGACCAATCCGATGGTCGTGCCGAGCGATACGATATGTGCGCTCAACCAATATGCCTATTCTATTACGCCAATCGGTTCTGGTGAAACCTACCAATGGTCGGTAGTTGGCGGAACAATACAAGGCAGCGATACAAGTAGTGTGTGTAATGTGCTTTGGGGAGCTGCCGGAGCGGGATCTATTCAGGTTACCGTAACAACAGCTTTTGGTTGTGATACCACGTACAGCAATGATGTACTTAAGGCCCTTACTCCATTTCCGGAAATTATCGGTGATGACACAGCCTGTGGAGGTAAGTTATTCACTTATTATACAGACTATATTCCAGAACACACCTATACCTGGACCCAAACCGGAGGAACAGTTATTGGTGGAACAGACAGCGCTGTAATTAATATCATTTGGGGAGCTCCCGGAATAGGAACCCTTTCTTTATTTGAGTACGCGCCGAATACCTGCGACAGTACGGTGTATGATACCATTCCGATCTTTGCTACCCCTACTCCGGTTATTAGTTTCCCGAACGATTCTGCCTGCCAGAATAAAATTGTCAATTATTCTATTACCAATGTTTCCGGAAACACCTACGATTGGGACGTAGTTGGGGGATCTATTGTGGGCGACTCGACAAATGATAATGTAAACATACTCTGGGCTTCACCGGGTACAGGAACGGTAAGTGTTACGCAAACTGCAGCAAGTGGTTGTGATTCGACGGTAAGTGCTGATTTTACGATTGTTTATACTCCATCGCCTGAATTAACTCCTCCGGATGACTCAGCCTGTGAGAATAAATTCTATACTTATTCCATTACTCCGGAAGCTGCCGGCGAAACTTTTAGCTGGTCTGTTTCAGGTGGTACTATTTATGGATCCACTACCGATACCTTTATTCAGGTATTATGGGCCGGACCTGGAACAGGAGTGATCTCGGTTACTCAAACTTCAACTTTTGGTTGCGATTCCACGATTAGTGATTCGATCACCATCGTTCAAACACCAAAACCGGTCATCTCACTTCCAAACGACTCGACCTGTG
>DQHT01000154.1:18065-18344 GCA_003531115.1 Bacteroidota bacterium
TGACCATCGTTCAAACACCAAAACCAGTTATTTCATTACCGAACGACTCGACCTGTGAGAATAAGATCGCTACCTACTCTGTTACTCCGGTGGGTGGAGAAACCTACCTCTGGAGTGTAAGCGGAGGATCCATCATCGGTTCCAATACCGCCTCATCCATCAATGTATTATGGGGAGCTCCGGGAAATGGAATAATCACCGTTACCCAAACTTCTGCATTTGGTTGTGATTCTACCGTTCAGGATACCGTTCTCATCGTCTATACCCCAACTCCGGTGA
>DQHT01000154.1:18413-18545 GCA_003531115.1 Bacteroidota bacterium
TTGGTGGAGAAACCTACCTCTGGAGCGTAAGTGGAGGATCGATAATCGGATCCAATACCGCCTCATCCATCGATGTCCTTTGGGGAGCACCGGGTAATGGAATTATAACTGTTACCCAAACTTCAAGCTTCG
>DQHT01000077.1 GCA_003531115.1 Bacteroidota bacterium
TTCCATACCACCACATTGCCCATCAACGCTGCAGAACTCGGTAAATTACCGGCAATGGCGGTAAAATTAAAGGGAGTCAGGGCAAATACGAATCCTTCCAGGGGACGATGTTCCATGCGGTTCCATATCCCTTCGGAAGAGGCTGGTTGTTGGGAATAAATCTCGGTCATAAACTGCACATTGAAGCGCAGGAAATCAATAAGTTCGCAAGCCGCATCGATCTCAGCCTGGTAGGCATTTTTCGACTGGCCCAACATGGTTGCGGCATTCAGGCGGGCACGATAAGGACCAGCAATNNAGTTCGGCGGCCTTTAAAAAGATAGAGGCACGTTGTTCCCAGGCCAGGGCAACCCACTGTGGACGTGCGGCAAGTGCTGCTTCGATAGCCTGCTTAACGTGGCCGGCATCGCCCTGATGAAAGTACCCTAAAGTATGTTGGTGGTCATGCGGTGGCGCCATGCGCACTTTTTTATCCGTTCTCACTTCTTTTCCCCCGATGATCATCGGAACATCCCTTTCCTCTGCACGGGCAGCTTTAAGAGCTTCCTGCAATTGTTTACGTTCTACTGAACCGGGAGCGTATGATTTTACCACCTCATTTTTTGCGGCGGGCACTTTAAAAATTCCGTAAGCCATAAAAATATTTTTTCCTTCAAAAAAGCCCCGCGAAATTACATCAAAGCACAGCAAACGACCAAGCCAACACGGGCAAATTAAGTCGTGGCACGTTTTTGGTTTTTAGAGGGAAAAGTCTGCTTATGAAAACAGTAACTTTACTATCCACCCTCCTGATCGGCCTGCTCAGCCCGGCGCTGTATGCCCAGGAAAATGTACGCCCGAATGAAGTTCAGGCCTGTACCGAAACCACCTCCCCTACCCTGATTCTTGATCTTTGGGATGCAGGAGTTGAAGACAACGACAGCATACGTCTCTATCTGAATGGAAAAAATGTGCTCGACAATTTTCGCCTGAGCAAAGCCAAACAACAAATTACCCTCACCCTTCAGCCTGGAGTAAATTCATTGAGTTTATACGCGCTGAACCTTGGCGATATTCCCAATAACACAGCCGCCATTGCCATCAACGGACAGGAAAAAGTAAGCCTGAACTCCGGACTCCAGGTAAACGGAACGCTGCAGCTTATCTACCGTGCGCCGGGAATGATGACCATTACCCAGTCTTGTCCGCCAGATCTTAAAAAACCCGACGATGATGAGGCCAAACTGATACGCAGCAACCCCAATGCGGCCCTTCCATCCTTTAATCTCTTGCAAACGGGAATACGTTTGAATGCAGGAGAAGGCTACCGTAAAATTGACGTGCAGGACTGTTATAGCAGCAGTGCAAAAGAAGTTGAGCTACTGCTGTGGGACTGCGGCGTGGAGGATAATGATACTGTAAGCTTGTATCTCAACGGCCAATGGATATTACAGAATTTCCGTCTGACCAAAGCCCCTTTTGCTGTTCCTGTTCAGTTATTGCAGGGAGAAAATATTTTGGTGTTGTATGCCCATAATCTGGGCGATATTCCCAAAAATACGGCAGCACTTTCCGTAAAAAATAAATATAGCCAACAGGAAGTGGGTACGATGATCTCGGATCAGAATACAAGTGGTGCCATTCGTATTTCTTATGGAATGAGCGATGATTTCGGCAATTCCGTCCCTCCTTGTCTGGATGAGAATGTTGTCGACAGTGCTTCGGAACCGGAAATGGTTTATTTGAATTCACAGACAGTGCCGGTAACACCCAATGTTCAAAAACACAATCCGGGAAACAATCCTCCTGTTGCCAGCCCAAGACCGGCACCACCCATTGTTATTCCTTATCCTGTGCCAGGTCCCAGAACAAGTCCTCCATCTACCACACCTACACCCACGCCAAACCCGTCACCTGGAGGCAGACAACCAGGGGATAATCCGGGGGGAACGGGCAGGAACAAACCCAAACCCAAGCCACTTCACTGACTTACATACAGTTGAATAAGATGATCTTCACCCATGGGCGCTTCAATTTTGAGGCGCTCTTTTTTTACGGGGTGGATGAACTCGAGAGAATGGGCGTGTAAACAGATGCTACGATCAGGGTTGGTTTTGTTCGATCCGTATTTCAGATCCCCAACAATAGGATGTCCGATCTTACTCAGTTGCACCCGGATCTGGTGTGGCCTCCCTGTAATTGGATGTACTTCAAGCAAACTAACCCCGCTGCCCTGGCGAATTACGCGGTAACTTAACTCGGCACGTACTCCACCTCGCTTATCATTGTTGTATGCATGCGATATGTTCCGGGCGGTATCTTTTAAAAGGTAGTGAACCAGAGTGGCTTCAAGCTCCTTCGGTTTTCCGTGAACCAGAGCATAATAGGTTTTTGTCACTTCACGGGCGGCAAATAGTTTGTTCATACGTTCCAATGCTTTGGAGGTACGGGCAAAAACGCATAATCCGCTTACCGGACGATCCAGGCGGTGCATAACGCCCAGATATGCGTCACCTGGTTTTTTGTATTTAACACGAACGTATTCCTTGACAAAATCTTCCAAAGACTCTTCGGTAAAATCGTCGTCGGGCTGCACCAGTTGTCCCGCTCTTTTATTGATGGCAATCAGGTGATTGTCTTCGTAAACGATCTGTTTTTCAATATTCTCCATTCCGCCGCAAAGCTACGCTCAATACTGTTCTTTTTCATTAGGAAAATCACCAAGCTTCACATCTTCGATATAGCGCGAAACGGCATCGAGAATATCGTCATACAAATTCATGTACCTGCGCAAAAAACGGGGGCTGAATTGTTTGGTAATGCCAAGAATGTCATGGAGTACCAAAACCTGACCATCAACATCTCCACCGGCTCCTATACCTATGATCGGAACTTTTACACGGCGGGCCACTTCGGCAGCCAGTTTTGCCGGAATCTTCTCCAAGACGATCGCGAAACAACCAGCTTCGGCCAGCAGGGTTGCATCTTCGATAAGTTTTGCGGCTTCTGCTTCCTCTTTGGCCCGAACTTCAAAAGTTCCGAATTTATAGATGGATTGAGGAGTTAGTCCAAGGTGACCCATTACCGGCACCCCGGCAGAAAGGATACGGGTTACCGATTCCAGGATCTCTGAGCCTCCCTCCATTTTTACGGCATGGGCACCGGCTTCTTTCATCAAACGAATGGCTGAGTTGAGCGCTTCGAGGGAGTTGCCCTGGTAAGATCCAAAAGGCAGATCCACCACCACCAGCGCCCGGTATACCGCACGGATCACCGATGCAGCATGGTAGATCATCTGGTCGAGGGTGATTGGGAGGGTAGTCATATGCCCGGCCATGACATTGGAGGCCGAATCGCCAACCAGAATGACATCTATTTTCGCTTCGTCCAATATTTTCGCCATCGAATAATCGTAGGCGGTAAGCATGGAAATATTCTCGCCCCGCTCTTTCATTTCCTGGAGCACATGGGTCGTTACCCGCGTAATCTCCTTATATTGATTGTCACTCATTGTCTTTGTATGTTTTTAATTCCAGTTCCAGCGCTGCCAGGCGTGAAGTAAGCTCCTTTTTTTCTTTTTCGAGCTCCTTATTTTTATCCTGTTCTTCGCCCAAGGCATTGGTAAGCTTGATCACGATATCCCCTCCCTGTCGGGTTTTTATGTTATCCTGAAATTTCTTCAGCACTGTCACCTCTTTGGTAAGTTGCCTCACTTTTGCTTCAAGCGCCCTTTTCTCTTTTTCGAGTCCGGCAATTTGTGCAGTCAGTTTTTTTACATTGCGGGGATTGTTGTCAAACTTACTTTGTTCCGCCTGCAATTGTCCGCTTACCTTCATCAGACTGTCTATCTCCTTGTTTTGTGCGTTAATGGTTTGTCGCAACGAAATAATGATCTCGGTAAGTTCAGCACGTAAGGGATCCTGGTCTTCACGGTCTTTTTTGATCCGATCTGCTTCTTCCTGGCTCACATAAACACGAATTTCATCCACCTGGCCTTTCGAACCCGGTCCAATATAAATGCCTATTTTTCCTTTTTCCGGCTGGTAAGCGTCACCCACCCAAACATCCTTACCGTTGATCTCAAATTTAATTACACCTGAACCATAGGTGGCAGTGATCCGGTTAATTTCACCCGGTTTATGGATCACCTTATCCCTTATCCAGCCCGCATTTTTTGTTGTACCGCTTAATTCTTTAAACACAGACTCTTCGATTTGGCGGATGCGGTATTCACGACTGTCATTGATCTCCAGAATATAGGCGGCAGATCCATTGGGGCGTGCCATAAACATCAGACCCAGGGAGGAGCCCGGCACCAAAGGATCGAGCATCATTTCCATCTCCACATGGCACTCCCCGTACAGGTCGCCATTTTCAGGCAATATGATGCTTGGGCCACTTTCATTTTTTCTGAATAAAACATAATGCCCGCCCTGAATGAGGTACAGTTCGTCAAGAGAATTACTCGTGCGCCATGTAGTGGTAGCACTTTCAAATCGTTCTGTCCAGATCAGCTGATCCGGAGTTTCTGTGCTGCTTAATCCCAAACTTAGCAGGAGCACGAGGGCTAAGGACAATCGGTAGATCATGTGGATTATTTTTTAAATGCTTCCAACGCACAAGCGAATTGTACGTTATAACAAAGGTATACGCGTCAAAAGTAACAAAAAATTGCTCTCCTCGTGAGAAGCAGGTAGATTTGCACCTTTATGAAAAATATCCTTTTTGCCTTTTCATTCCTTTTTGTTTTATTCTCCGGATGTAGCAACGAACTCGACATCATTGCCCCACAGGAAGAAGTGATGGTTGTTTATGGCCTGTTAAATGCGAGCGACAGCATTCACTATATAAAGATCAATAAGGGATTTGCCAGTGAAGATGATGCCCCCATCGTTTTGGCAAAGGATGCCGATCAGCTTTTTTTCGATTCACTACTGGTGACATTAATCGATAAATCGAACAATACCGCAGTTGTTTTAAGTCCGGTAAGTATGGACAAGAATGCCGGAATTTTCAACAATACTGTCAATTATGTTTATGCAACGAACCACGAACTCACGGTCAACCGAAATTACGGGCTCAAAATTACCAACCTGATCAGCGGAAAGGTTGTAACAGCTAACCTCGAACTAGTTGGCCCCCCTGTTGCAAAAACACCGACCATCGCATCGATCAACTTATATCCGATTGAGTCAGGTAAATTAATGACCATCAATTATGAAGCGGATATGAGGGCTGCGGTGTATGAGATCCGTTTGAATTTTGTATTCGAGGAGATCAACAGCATTACCAATGAAGTGAAACTGGATACACAGTCCTGGGTTGTTTCAAGCGGCAAGTTTAACGACCAGAAACGTATTCTTATCCGCCTCGACGGACAGCTCTTTTATGATAACCTGGCAGCTACCCTCGAACAAAAGGGACCGGAGATCACCCGCCGGGGAAAACATCTGGAATTTGAGTACTGGTCAGGCGACAAAGAACTCTCCACGTATATTGATGTGTATGGAACGTCGAGTATCGGGGTTGTTCAGAAAAAAGCAGATTATACCAATATTACAGGTGGTTATGGCATATTTGCCGGAAGGAACAGCTATAAGATTACCGGATCATCCCTGCGCACTGAAATTAAAAACGAGCTAAAAACCAATCCGGTGCTGACACCCTACCGCTTTGTCGATTAACTGACATTCTGTCGGCAATAAACCTCCCTTTCCGGTCATTTTTCAGCCATTCCTGACGCGCTTTCAGGTGCCTGTCATGATTTTGGCATTGGCACATGCATTGTCCACTTTGGGGCAAAGCTTATCATTAACATGGGAAAAATTATTGGAATCGACTTAGGAACTACCAACTCTTGCGTTGCCGTTATGGAAGGTAATGAGCCGGTGGTAATTCCAAACAGCGAGGGTAAAAGAACAACACCTTCTGTGGTGGCATTTATCAAAGATGGTGAAAGAAAGGTTGGAGATCCTGCTAAACGCCAGGCTATTACCAACCCACACAATACGATCTCTTCGATCAAACGGTTTATGGGAAACACTTTCGATCAGGTAACTGAAGAAATTTCCCGGGTACCATACAAAGTGCTTAAAGGGGATAACAATACCCCGAGAGTAGATATTGACGGCCGTAAATACACGCCTCAGGAATTGTCAGCCATGATCCTTCAGAAAATGAAAAAAACGGCTGAAGACTACCTGGGTCATGAAGTAACTGAAGCGGTTATTACCGTTCCTGCCTATTTTAACGACGCACAACGTCAGGCTACCAAAGAGGCCGGAGAAATCGCCGGACTTCAGGTTAAACGGATCATCAACGAACCAACCGCTGCTGCTTTGGCATACGGACTGGATAAAAAATCACATGAAATTAAGATCGTTGTTTTCGACTGTGGCGGGGGTACGCATGACGTATCGGTGCTGGAGTTGGGCGACGGTGTATTTGAAGTAAAATCGACAGATGGGGATACCCACCTGGGTGGTGACGACTTTGATAACGTGATCATCGACTGGCTGGTCGCTGAATTCAAAAACGACGAAGGCGCTGATCTAAGCAAAGATCCGATGGCCATGCAACGTTTGAAAGAAGGTGCTGAAAAGGCGAAGATCGAATTGTCGAGCACAAACAGCACCGAGATCAACCTGCCGTATATCATGCCGGTNNACATGGTGAAAACCCTGACCCGTGCGAAATTCGAGCAACTGGCCGATAAACTGATTCAACGTACTATTGAGCCATGTAAATCAGCGCTCAAAAACGCAAACCTGAAAGTTACCGATATCGATGAGATCATCCTTGTTGGAGGATCTACCCGTATCCCCGCCATTCAGGAAGCCGTTAAAAAATNNGGAAAAGAGCCTTCAAAAGGAGTAAATCCGGATGAGGTAGTTGCCTTAGGTGCTGCTATCCAGGGAGGTGTATTGACCGGAGAAGTTAAAGACGTGCTTTTGCTCGACGTAATTCCTTTGTCATTGGGTATCGAAACCATGGGCAATGTGATGACACGTTTAATCGAGTCAAATACCACCATCCCGACCAAAAGGAGTGAAGTGTTCTCAACAGCGGCCGATAACCAGCCTTCTGTAGAGATCCATGTATTGCAGGGAGAACGCCCAATGGCACGCGATAACCGTACCCTGGGAAGATTCCACCTGGCTGATATTCCACCTTCTCCCCGCGGTGTGCCTAAAATTGAGGTAACATTCGACATTGATGCGAACGGTATCCTTCATGTTTCCGCAAAAGACCAGGGAACGGGAAAAGAGCAAAAAATTCGTATCGAAGCTTCCTCAGGTTTGAGCGATGCCGATATCGAAAAAATGAAAAAAGAAGCAGAAGCCAATGCCGAGTCGGACAAAAAACTCAAAGAGGAAGCCGACAAAGTAAATGCTGCCGATCAACTTCTTTTCCAAACTGAAAAACAGTTGAAAGACTATGGTGATAAAATTCCTGCCGATAAAAAAGGCGAAATTGAAGCTGCCCTGACTGAACTGAAATCAGCACTGGAAAAAAGAGATATCGCTGCCATTGACATCGCTGTAGAAAAGATGAACAAAGCCTGGGAAGCTGCTTCACAGGACATCTATAACGCCCAACAAAATACAGGTGCCGCCGATGGGGGTGCTCCAAATGAGGGTGACAAAAAAACAGAAGATGTGCAGGATGTTGATTTTGAGGAAGTGAAGTAGGATATTCTGACTTTAACTATAGACCCCGGTTCTGAAAAGAGTCGGGGTTTCTTTTTGGGTTTCGGGTTATGGNNGGGTTATGGGTTATGGGTTCCGGGTTCTGGTTGGATCTGCCAAAACCTGAAACCCAAAACCCATAACCCCTTTTTCCGTCCGTTAACCTACCATTCGGGGCCCCTAAACTATAATTTTAATTGGCCTTCTTCATAAAATATACCTTTGTTTAAAGATTACGAACATGGAACATCATTCACACCCGGGCAAGTCACATGGCGGACGAATTTTCGGATTTGTCCTGATCCTGTTGGGGGTACTCTGGTTGCTTAACCGACTCGACTATATCATCTTCCCAAACTGGTTGATCAGCGTACCCAGTTTGATGGTGTTGATCGGACTTATTATTTCCATCAAAACAAAATTTCAGCGTGTAGGTCCGATCGTGGTTACCCTGATCGGAGTGGCCTGGTTGATCCGAAGGCACGACCTTTTGCCTCCTGAAGTGAGTTATCTCTTCTGGCCCATCGTTCTGATCGCCGTTGGTATTATTATCGTTCTCAGACCCAAAAGAGTTGATTCAGACAAAGACGACTTTTCAGGCTGTTGGGAGGATAAAAGCAGCTCGGATGAACTGGAGATCGACGCGGTATTTTGCGGATCGAAAAAACAGATCCTTTCCAAAGATTTTAAAGGAGGAGAGATCAATCTGATCTTTGGGGGTACCGAACTCAATCTAAGTCAGGCTGATTTCCCGAAAGAGGTGGTCATTGATGTGACCATCGTATTTGGAGGATTGAAGATCATCATCCCCAATAACTGGGAACTAAAAACCCAACTCACCACGATCGCTGCCGGTGTGGAAGACAAACGCACCCATGACGGCTTGCAGGTTGTTCCAAATAAAGTCCTGTTACTTAAGGGAACCGTGATCTTCGGAGGTATCGATATTCAAAACCATTAAGCATGTTCAGCCACCCGCTGATCGATAAATACAACTGGATCTATTTCCTGTCCGCCTGCTTTATGCTGAGCGGACTCTTGTTCATGGTTTTCAACAACGCGGGGTTGTCCTTTGAAGGAGCCTTGTACGACGCCATTTCCAGTACCCTGTTATTTGGGATCGTGATGCTCTATTTGGTAAGCACTTTGCGTTTTTATCATCCAAAAAAACATGTGCTTCTTTATATAGGAGGAGGTTCCCTTCTCCTGAGCATTCTCTATACGGTGATCCTGGAAATGCTCTACCCATTAATTTATGCTGAGTGGGAATTGGTGCTGTTGCGCAACCCCTATTTCTGGCCACGTTATCTGTTTACCCTCCTTCTTTTCGCCAGTGCCATGGCCATTACCTGGTTTTATTACCAGATGCATGACCTGCAAAACAGTTTGGCCCGTCAGGAGGAGTCGGACAAGGTGGCCAGGGAAGCCGAGCTCTACAAACTCCGGCAGCAACTGCAACCCCATTTTTTGTTTAACAGTCTGAATTCCATCAATGCGCTCATCGGCTCCCAGCCCGATCTGGCCAGAAAAATGGTTTTGCAGCTTTCCGATTTTTTCCGGGGGACCCTGCGTAGAGAAGAGAGTAAATTTATTCCCCTCAGCGAAGAACTCGATTATATTCAGCTCTACCTGGAAATAGAACAGGTTCGTTTTGGTCACCGTTTGCAGGCCACAGTCGATGTGGATGAATCCCTTTTAAAACTCCCCATTCCACCGCTGGTGCTGCAACCCATCATGGAAAACGCCATTAAGTTTGGTTTGTATGGAACCATCGGCGATGTATGTATCCGTGTAAAAGCCTTCCGCGAAGACCCTTTCCTGGTGCTGGAGATCAGCAATCCTTTTGAAGACGGGTCAGGACAAGCCAAAGGCACGGGCTTCGGATTGGCCGCCATTCAAAGGCGCCTGTATCTGCTTTTTGCCCGCAATGACCTGTTCACCACCCGCAGCAACGAAGGACTTTTTACCGCCCAAATTAAAATCCCTATTCCCCATGATTAAAGCCCTGATCATCGACGACGAACCGCTGGCCTGCGCCATGGTAGCGGAGTATTTGCAGAAACATCCGGATATTGAGGTGTTGGCCCAATGCCATAACGGTTTCGACGGCGTAAAAGCCATACAGGAACTCGAACCCGACCTGATCTTCCTGGACGTACAAATGCCCAAACTCAATGGATTTGAGATGCTGGAAGTGCTGGATGAAATTCCGGCCGTTATTTTCACCACCGCTTTCGACGAATACGCCATGCGGGCTTTCGATAAAAATGCAGCCGACTACCTTCTAAAACCCTTTTCGCAGGATCGTTTCGACCGGGCCATTGAAAAGTTCAAACAACGTATGCCGCTCAAAGTCCCGAGCAGCGAGGCCGTGGAACAACTCACCATTCAATACCCTTTGGCCGATCGTGTGGCGATAAAAAACGGAACCAAGATCCATGTGCTTCCTTATGACGCCATCTACCTGATCGAGGCTGACGACGATTATGTGGTGGTACGCACCCAACAAGGCGCCTTCGCCAAAAAACGTACACTCAGCTATTTTGAAAGTTCCCTGCCCTCCGAGCGTTTTGTTCGGGTACACCGGGGATATCTCGTTAATCTGAGTCATATCACGCGACTCGAACAGAAGGAAAGCCAGAATTATGTGGCAGTAATGAGTTCCGGACAGGAAGTGCCTGTTAGCCGGACGGGGATGCAACTTTTGAAGCCGTTGCTCGCCAAGTGATTTATGAATTGTGATTTATGATTTATGATTTTTTGGTGGTCCGCCTTCGCTCGTGGAGATTTGTTTAGCATGAATGATTGTGGAGAGCTACGGCGGATAAATGAGAGGGTGAGACCTGGAGATGGTGAGACGAAGGACAGATGAGGGGTTGAAAGGATTGATAGGGTCCGTCATGCTGACCGCGTCCACCGTAGCTGACATAGGAAGCGAAGGTGGAGCGGAGCCGAAGTACGACGGACGGAGTAGAAGCATCAGTTAACCCTGCCCCTCCTTTGTCTGAACCCCACCTCCGCTAAAGCTTTGGGGGGCTCGGTGTGATTCTTCGGATTAGGAGGATTTATGGGATTTTTTATTATTCCGTTGAAAAGGAGAAAGGAGACTTGGAGACATCTACTTACCAGGGAGACTTTATATAAACTTTGAAAAAAAATGTCCGGTACACCGGACATTGCCTTCGGAAAAGACGCATTTTCCGAGGGATAAGGGTTTCAGAGTATCCGATTCTTTAAAACCAACTAACTTTTAATTGAAAAATAGTTTATAAAATTGGGACCGAGGGTTCAAACCTCACACTCTCCGCATCTAAGTTGGCAACAACTGAGCAAAACCCCGAAATATCTAGCATTTCGGGGTTTTTTGTTTTTATCCGGTGCGCATAAAAAGGCGTTTTTGAGCAAATTGCGTTTACCAAATCGTTACCCCTGCTATTTTGGGGTAACAAACAGACAAACGCCTACTGTTACTCAGTTCATGCTCTTAATTACCGTATTTAGCGCAATGTGGGGTAACAACAACTCCATACCTTTGTAAAGCGAAGTGAGGGCGACAACCAGCGGGATGGAAAGGCCCGTTACCCATTTTAAGGGTAACAACTTTTCTAACCGCATAAAACCAATTTTATGTCGTCTAAAAACACATTTAGAATCCTGTTCTACCTGAACAACTCAAAACTTAATGGAGAAGGTTCTCCGATCATGATGCGCATTACTGTTAATGGCAACAAAATAGCCATTTACACCCGGCGCCGAATTTTACCTACCTTCTGGAATAGCAAGTCCGGAATGCCAATGATTAAGGATGCTCATACCGATGATATCGGCATCTACCTTGAATCATTACGAAACAAGGCATATAATGCCTTTACAGAACTTTCAAGGGAATTTGATGAAGTAAGTCCACAAATGATTCGTGACGTCATGGAAGGCAAACAAGGTGGAGCTACTCAAACCATCATGGGCATTTGGATTGAACACAATGAAGAACTGCGCAAGCTCATTGGTAAGCAGAACTCCTACACACTTTGGCAGAAGTACGAGACCTGCCGGAAACATTTTTTGTCCTTTCTGGAAAATCGTTATCGAGTGCCTGATATTCTCATAAAACAGGTACGTTACAATGTGGTGCGCGAATTTCAGCAGTATATGATTGCCGATAAAGAGTGTTCTTACAATACGACCATCAAGTTTTTGCAATTCTTGAAAAAGATCGTCATACGAGCTATTCGCTCCGGTTGGTTGAAAACTGACCCCTTCCAAGACATTTCATTGGCATTAAAAGAGACCGATAGAGCTTATTTGACTGAAGAAGAACTTGAACGAGTAGTTGTTAAACACTTTAGTGTGAAACGACTGGATATGGTAAAGGACCTCTTCGTCTTTTCCTGCTATACCGGACTGGCTTATTCCGACGTGAAGAAGCTCAAAAAAGCCGAACTTGAAAAAACTCCGGATGGCATGTGGTGGATCAAAACACGCCGGCAAAAAACCAAGCAGCGAAGTCAGATACCGCTTCTTGAGATTGCGAAAGGTATCATTGACAAACACACTAATTTGGACGAGTTACGAGCCGAGGACCTGGTATTTCCTGTAATGAGCAACCAAAAACTCAATGCCTACCTCAAAGAAGTGGCGGACCTCTGTGAAATTGAAAAAACACTCACCTACCATGTAGCCAGGCATACGTTCGCTACTACGGTAACTCTACAAAATGGGGTTTCCATTGAGTCAGTCAGCCGAATGATGGGACATTCCAATATCAAAACCACCCAACATTATGCGCGTATCGTGGACAAGAAGATTGCCTATGACATGATAGAGCTCTCAAAACGGACCCGAATGGCCATGGCGAAATAGGGCAATTTCGGGTTGAATTTTTCGAAGGCCTGATTGCCCTAAATTTCGGGTAGTGCAAAACTCCAGAAAGTCTGATTTTACTGGGCATTCAGGCAATGAAAATTTCACAATCACCACTTTAGGGCAAAGGGCAATCTCTATATAGATAGGATTGCCCATTGCCCTTGATAAAGATATGATTTGAAAACGGGGCAATTCACCAATTTTTAATCTTCCGAATTTTGCGCATACACTGGGTAGTTCTAATTCTTAGTATTGCAGCATGGAAAATGGAGAATTCAAAATAAGGACCTACGGCTTTGGAGAACTAGCACAGCTCTATATGCCCCATATCACCCCAAAAAGTGCGTCTAACCGGCTTAGGGCTTGGATAAACCATAACTCTCATTTAAGCCGTAGACTAGAATTAAGCGGACACAAAAAAGGGAGCAAGATTCTTACCCCTCAACAGGTGAAATTAATTGTAGAACATGTAGGCTTGGCTTTTTAACAGATTATTACCAAAAGAGCCAACGCACACGAGCTAACCTTCTTTCCATGATGGTCAGTTAGCTGGCACTTATGCTATCATTGGAATGGATGTCTTTGCGAATGAACACTGTCTCATCAAGTTTCTATTTTAAATCACAAGGGCATTTTCAACAATGCTGAGCAAGCCGTTTGCATTCTCGACCTCTACTTTAAAGTGGTGGTAGATCGTTTCGCCATCAACTTCTTTCAGCAACTCATCCAACTCATAAGTCATTGTACTATTTGAGACCTGTTCATCCAACTTTTGCCAATTGCCGGATGAGGTCATTTTATAAAGGTAATATTTCCCATTATAAGCAGTCGGTTCCCAACTTAGCTCAACATCATGTAGGATTTCCGGTGCACTCGTTGTTGAACCCACAGTATAGCTAATCTCAGGAGGTTCTGGGTTAATCACGTCAATCACATTCGCCATTACGATCTCTGAAGGCATGGATAACACCTCCTCGAGAACCTCATCTTCATTTAAAACTTCCCTTACTGCACAGAGTCTATAATAGATAAGTTCTCCAAATGGAGGAAAGTCAAAATCGGCGAAATTGTCAATAAGCGGGCCATCAATGTCTACTGAAACTGCTTCGACCATGGACCGCATGGAAAGTGCATCGGCATGATTCAGTGTTCTAAATATTTTCACCTTTGAAACTTGCTCATCCGGCAAATAGGGGTTCACCTCAAACTGGACTCCTGGAAGAACACTTGCATAAGGATCTGCCGGTATTGTTCGGATCTGTTTTATTCCCGGTTTCCCGGCTGGTTTTATATTAAGAAGACGAATCGGTTTAGAAATTGGACTGCTTTTGCCATAATCAATCTTGAAGTTGCTGTCCAATTCTACGGCATAATAAAAATAGAAGTTGTTGGACGCACCATCGAGTTTGTAATCCGTGAATTTAAGAAAGGTATTGCCAGTATCTGTATATTTCCTGACCATCGGAAATGGGTCGAATAAGGAGTCAGACGGAGCTAATGAGGTTCCATTAACTGCTTTTAGAACAGGATCTTTTGGTGAAAGTGGATGAGTACTTAAAGGCTTTACATGATCATATATAACCGGGGTCGAGGTCATTGGAGTAAAAACACTTCTGATTACAGCTTTAATGTCCTCAACAAGAGTTCCTGGTGCGGTGGCTCCGTCAAAATCCGGATCCGTTGCATTGTTATCAGGATTGGGAAAGGCATACCCATTAAATTCATTGAATAAGCCGTTCACATCAGTGATGCAGTTTACAAGTTCATACCAACGGGTTGTAAACCATACATCGCCCACAGGATTGCCAAGGTTCTCGTAAATATCTTTCACAGTTTCAGAAAGGTATAAGGCGTTTAGGATACTTCCTTCATTGGCCTTATGGAACAACATTCCAAAAGGTGTTCGACCACCATCGGTGTTGATTTGCGCAGCGAAGGTGTAGGAAGACATGCCATAGTAATCGGGTCTTGTGGCAAATACAGCACCCAAGGGCTCTTCAACCGGTGCTGCTTCAATAATCTCCCGGCCCATTATAAGTGATGGATTGGCAATTGCCGAACTATAACTTCTTGTAGTATCCAGGGATCTGCCCGTCAGCAAGGTCTTCCGAATTCTTTCCCCTTGTCCGGGAACTATCTGGTCTTTCCCAAAACCGGTTTCGGGCTTGAGGTAAACCCTATATCCCGGGTGAAAATGGATTGTGATATTTGCTCCCGTTCCTATTTCGACAGCGCTATCCTGAAAGAAAGGATCATAGATCACTAACTTCAGATTACTGTTGGCATCTGTGGTGATCTGCCATACCTCAAGAGACCTGAGAATATCGTTATTCAAACTAGTAGGTACTCTCGCAGAACCTTTGTACCAACTGACATCGGAGTCAGGATGAGCTGTAAGTGGATTGCCTGAAAACAAAGCTTCGTAGACGCCTGTCCTGTTAGTACCATCCAATATCTCAGCAATCGTTACTGCCCCCGCTATTCCAGAAACCAAAAGGTCCTTGGTAGTTGTATCACCTGTTTTAACAGGTTCTGTGGTAGTGCTGAACTGAATCAATTCTACCTGTTTCGCAAGTATTTTATCCCAATTTCCAGTGGTGTTAAGGTTCTCCGGAACCGAAAACAACTCCCCGGCTACGGGGACCAGGTAGGTTATTGATGGCTTGTAATCACCCTCCTTTTCTTCGTCCTCGCCTGTAACTAATTTTATTTTCTGGATTATAAAGCCAGGACCATCCCCAGTTTGTTCGGGTTCAAGGATATCGAGTATAGGAAACTGGTTTTTTCCGCTGATCAGGTAACTGCCAATAAAACGTTCGTGCTCATCAGAAGCAAAATTCAGCTCCGGAGAAACAGTGACATTACCAATTGTAAGCGCATAGGATCCTGAAACTACTTTTATTCTATCAGTACCCACTGGCACAGTGGACTTAATGACTCCAGAAATACTCGCCGGTTCGTTTGTTTTGAATAGAAATTCAACTTTGTCCGCAAATCTATAAGCCCGGAAATGGTTTTCATTCCATTCAAATGTCACTCTTGTAAGACCGTAATCTGCGCCTGGTGAAAGTGAAGATTTATAGTCGGCAAGACGATTCTGATCATACTGGGAAGTAATTATCAGAGGGTCTTCTTCCTGAATGTATACAGCGTTAAAATTAACAGGAGGCATCAATGTATTCCTTACAGGAAAACTTGTCTGACCTGTACTGATTGTAGAACTTAAATCAGATGGCCGTGAAAACCAGTTAATGCTAAAAAGAGCATATTCAAAAGTGCCTTCTTCAATAAGTTTATGCGTAAGCAAGGTACCACTCCGAAATGGAAGGAGAACCAATTCATCCGAATTGTCAGAATTTTGGTACTCATCATCTTTAAGGTCATCCGGTACTTCCCAGCTTTGCCCCTGTTCCCTATAATAGGCACTCGAATACACGGGAACGGAGCTTGAGCCAAGACTAAATTGCGGACCATTTGTATTAAATGGGGTAAGTTCTGGATAAAAACTGCTGTTGGAGATATTAAGATTAATAAATCGTGCATCTTCATAGATGGAATATCCATTATTGTCGGTCACCTTCGGAGGGTTTTCGCTTGTATCGCTGAAAATAACGCCATATGTTGGTGATGCGGCAGAAGGTGCGACTGACAATCGGCTATCAGAAGTTCCGGTGGGCAACGACATATATAAGTGCTGTACTGCACTAGATGCAGAAGGATTGATCAATTCCTCGTTAAGATATTCAGCCAGATAGATATACCGATTGGTACCAGTATAAGGTTCGATATGTCCCAAACCTAACATTCGTGCAGCATGATAATCGAAAGAAATTAGATCCATCACATCCGCATAAAAGATTTCTATTTCTGTGTCATCCAGATTTGGGGTTTCAGTATAGATTTCAGAGCCTTCAGGATCATTGACATAATTCGTTACCAGTTTTTTGAGCCCGTTAACTGTATCACTCCATTTGCTTTGGTAATTGCTGGCCTTTACTTTCTTTCCGTCTCTGAAACGGGGCCATGCATCATCAATATCATTAGGCATCAATCTATTCCCTACCGTGGTGTCATTATCCGTCAATCCAAAGCTGCCAAGCTCCGTCCATTGATTGTTTGCGGTTGCCCATACGATAAAATCGGTGTAACAAGCAAGGTTGATCTTAACCGGTTTACAACTGTTGCATTGAAAGATTGCTTTTACAATATTTTCCTCGTAAACATATGCGGTATCCGGAGAAGATACGCTGTTATGTTGTTTTCTTGAACTGGTGGTATAAGCGGAATTGCCGTCCAGATTGATTTCTGAAACTGTCTCAATGTTGACAGAATATGTTCCCGAAGTGGATTCCATTTCCAGAACAAAGGCAAAAGCCGGTTTGTTTAGAATTTCTACTGAAATCGCACCGGTATAATTTTCAATGATATCGGCATATTGAGTATATGGATCGTATTGACCTGTAAGGGAACTATATTGCTGTTTATCAAGAAAAGTTAGTATGATAGCATTATTGACACCTTTCTTTTCCTCCTGGGGTAAGGCCGTTTTTGGAGGATTAATTGCATCAGGATCCAGTGTCAATATATCCTGTACCCAAAGAGCCTGATTAGGTCCCGGCTGAATATCCCAGTACGCGTAATTACCATTGAAATCGTGTGAATCTAACCAGTAAAGCCTGTAATACGCAGCTCCCTGAACATCTGTCCAGGTAAATTGAATGTCGTCTTCAGTTTCTGCTCGTTGCACCGTTACTGCCTGACCTAATGGTTTTAAGGTTCCGTTTACTTCAGCAGCCAGCATAAAGGTGTAGGTGTTGCTGTCAAGCATGTTGACCATACCTCCGGCCATGGCATTTGCTTCAAATTCACCCAACTGTGAGTAAAACGGAAAATATTCATATGTCCACACGGCTGAGGCAGCGTCGGCAAATCCCGGTGCGCTCTCCAATGGTCGAAGTATAGTTGAATATTCATCCAGGTCACCTTCTTCAAACTGATGTTGATAGAGATTTACATAGTCTTCGAAGGGATCGGGGCTAAAATCACCCATTGGGTAATACAATCTTCTGTTGTAGTCAAAAATGCTCCACCTGATATGGTTTCCTTCAATGCTGCCATCTGAACCGTCAGAACCGGCGGCCTGGCAATAAAGTTGTTTAGACTGTATTTTCTGATTGTTATATAATTCCAGTGCCATGCTGTAACTCTTATACGGTTGTTAAATCAATGGTAATGTTTGCCTGTTGTTTGACAACAAAAGCGTTTGTGTCAAAATCGAACAGTTTGAATTTGAAATTTAGGTTTAGGTCTCCTGCCGCGATATCCATGTTGTCATTTGAAATGAATACCTGTGAAGTATCCTTAGAAAATGCAACTCTTAGTGGAGTATTGTCCGGTATTCCTCCAACGTTGAGACTCAGTACAAGTGACGAATCAATTTCTGTCTTAGGAAGTCTGGGGTCAATAAAGGGTTCCGGACTTCTGACAAGAATTCCCTTTATTACAGCTCCTTCTTTGAATACATTAACCTCGAAATTATCTGTAGCAGGAATCTGACCTACTTTGAGAATACCATTCATAAGCCGGTCAAAAGAAATGGCATATTTATCATATAATGTGGTATCGGAAAGTGACTGACTGTTCAGCTCCTTTACTGCTTCAATCTGTGTTGCTGAATTCCAAACAACAGGAATGGAGTACAAGGCCTTTCTCTCGTTCCCTGGCTCAGTTGAGAGAACGTAACTTTGAAGTTGATCGTTCAACGAGCCATACCGGGAACTTTGGAATCCATATCGCCAAACTTCTTCCTTTTGGAGAGTACCGCCAGAGACGCCAAAATTACATTTCCATATTGCGGTATATAAGGTTTCTGGTTTAAGACTCTTTTGTACCTGAATTTTGAAGTATGGAATAGCGAATTGATGTGCTAGCTGAATGCAATTATTGTCAGGAGGCGTTTCATTAATCACTGCATCCAAAACAGCAAGATCGTTTCTGTACCAGAAGAATATTGGCACAGGTACTTTAATCCATGTAGGTTCCTGTGGGTTTTCAACATCCTGATCAGGAACAGATCCTTTTACTACTAATTCGATTTTACTTGTCAGCGGATCCAGACTGCCATACTGTGCCCAATCATTAAACATGTGATAGGTGTATTGTTGTTTAAAGATCAGAGAAAAGTCGATATTATTATAGTAGAGTGGTTTCGCATCAAGCATCTTACTTCCTGGATGTGGAAATGACTTATCAAAGTCTAAATACTGTTGCAAGTCTTTAAGCTGGAACTCTTCATGCTTATTCTCGTTTTCCAGATCAATGTAGGCCGGCAACCCCTTATGATAATGGCCAATAGGCCCTTTAGTCCGGAAACCAAACACATGATTTTTGACAAAGTTGTCATTACCATTTACTCGGTCTATTGTTTCCATTTCTATGGCGAAATAGGTATTAGGTCTCCAGATCGGTTGCACCACATGATTTAAAGCCGTAGTCATTGTTTTTGTATCGTCTTCAATCTGGGTGAATC